>NZ_JBFAYF010000089.1:0-26611 GCF_040681165.1 Actinoplanes sp. NPDC051851
AACGAGAAACAGCGACCGGGCCAGAGCCTACTGAAGGCCGTCCGCCAGCTGATCGAATCGGTCAACGACACCCTGAAAGGCCAGCTCGACCTCGAACTACACGGCGCACGCACCTTCCAGGGCATCGCCACCCGCGTCGCTCAACGCCTCCTCGCGATGACCGCCGCGATCTGGCACAACCACAAAACCGGCCAACCGGTCACCCGCAGCCTGATCGCCTACGACCACTGAACGCGCAGCTAACACCCGTCATCACTCGTCTAGCCCGATCCGCTGGTCCTCTCCGGCGGTGAACGTGAGCTCGGCCTGCTTCCCGGCCCGGTCCAGGGCCACCGTGGCGCCCGCCCCGGTCAGGCTCAGCACGCCGGTCGCCCTGGTGGAGAGCGTCGCGGTGAACGATCCGGTCGCGGTGGCCGACGAGGGCTGGACCACGACCTGGTACGTGCCGCTGGTCGGCAGCGGCGGCAGCGCCAGGCCGCCGGCCAGGTCCGAGGCCGCCCAGGGCTCGTCGTACTCGAAGTGCGCGATCGACCCGCCGTACGGCGTGTACGCGTAGAGCTTGACGTCGCCGAGCGTGGACCCGGTGACGCCGAGGCTGACGCGCTGTCCCTCGGCCCCGGCGAACCGGAGCACGGCGACCGTCCCCCCGGTGCCGATCGTGACCGTCGACGGGGTTCCGTCGACGGTGAGAACGGCGTCCGGGCCGATGTCCGCGGCGCCGAACGGGTTGGTGATCGCGACGAAGTCGCCGGTGCTGGTCGCGGTGCCACCCGCGGTCACGACCCGGATCCGGCCGGAGACCGCGGCCTCCGGGACGGTCACGGTCAGCGCGCCGGCCGTGGCCGCGGTCACCCGTGCTCGCGTACGTCCGAAGGCGACGTTGTTCTCGTCCTTCACCGCCGAGAAGCCGCTGCCCGTGATGGTCACCGTGGTGCCCGCCGCGCCGCTGGCCGGGCTGAAGCCCGCGATCGACGGCTCCGGGACGGCCGCCGTGACGGTGAAGGACTGCGGGCTGTCCGCGCTGACCGAGCCGGTGCTGACGGTGATCGCGCCACTGGTCGCCCCGGCCGGGACGGTCACCGTCAGCCGGTTGGCTGCCGCGCCGGTCACGGTGGCCGGGGTGCCGTTGAACGTGACGGTGTTGCCGCTCGGCGTCGCGGCGAACCCGGTACCGCCGATGGCCACCGACGCGCCGGCCGAGGCGCGGCCCGGGGTGACCCCGCTGATGCTCAGCGCTCCCGCCGCCGTCCGCTCGACCCGGGTCACGTTGCCCGCGTCGTCATAGGAGTACCGCGCGCCCGCACCGGCCGCGACCTCGGCGACGCCGCGCAACTGACCGGCTCCGTCGTACGTGTAGTCGACCGGCCGGGCCACCGAGGTGATCGAGGGTCCGCGCATCGCCTGTGACGCGGACGCGACGTCGGACGACGCGGGCCGGACCGGGGCGGCCGAGGCCGGCGGCTGGACGGTGAACTGCGCCGCGACCAGCAGCGCCGCCACCACGGCGAGTCTCGGACGGTGACGGGACAAGGCGCACCTCCACGACGGCGGGTCGATGCGGCCGATTCTGTCGGAAGAAATTATGTTCATCGATTTTTTGGCAGCGGAGCGGGACAGCAGCGGGATGGCGTCGCTACGCTCCGGGCAGTCACTTCACCGGGGGGATGAAGCTATGACTGTCGATGGATCACCGGATCCGGTGTACTCGCCGCGGGCCCTGCTCGCCGCGGAGCTACGGATCCTCCGAGACCGCACCGGCCAGACCCTGCGCGAGTTACAGGCGGCCACGTTCGCCAGCGACTCCGCCCTGTCCCGCTACCTGATCGGCCGTTCGGTGCCACCATGGCAGGTGGTCACCGCCCTGTGTGCCCAGACCGGCACCGACCCGGCCGTCCTGCGCGACCTGTGGCAGCTGGCCCGCGCCACCCGCGGCGTCCGCCGCCCGCCCACCATGTCCGGCGCCGCGCACCTGGAGGCGGTCCGCGCCATCCAGATGTCGGTCGCGAAAAGCCTCGCCACCATCACCGATGAGGTCGCCGAGAGCATCCGCGTCCTGCGGGCCCGCGGCGACGCGGTTCCCGAGCACCTGTTCTCCGCCGCCCGCTCCGGCGCCGACGCCGCACAGCGCCTGCGCACCGCCCAGCGCCTGATCAGCCGCTGACCGGACCGCTCCGCGGGGCGGACCGGCCGGTCAGCGTGGCCAGAGAGGCGGGCGACGGCGGTACGAACCAGTAGCCGCCGCCGAAGGGCAGGACGTACCGGTCCAGGATCTCGCCGGTGAGCCTGCGCTGGGTGGCCGCGAAACCGGACTCCGGGTCACGCTGGAAGCAGACGAAGATCAGGCCCTGGTCGGCGTCGTTCCGCCGGTAGGAGTAGCCCCGGCGCAGGATGCGGTGCCGTTCGCTCTCCGCGGTCCGCGGATCGGCACGGCGGATGTGCGCGTCCAGCGGTGTGACCGCGCCGTCCGGGTCGGCGGCGTAGCCGGTGCGGGCGTCCTCGGCCTCGCCGCCGAGCGAGGCGCCGCCGGAGCGCCGGCGTCCGAGGATCCGCTCCTGGACCGGCACCGGATCCCGGTTCCAGAGCTCCACCGCGAACCGGATCAGCCGCACCACCTGGTAGGTACCGCCCACCGTCCAGGCCGGCTCGCCGTCGGCACCATCGGTCCAGACCAGACGGTCCATGAGGGCGGCGTCGGCCGGATCCGGGTTACCGGCGCCTTCCCGGAAGCCGAAGAGGTTGCGGGTGCTCGGCAGTCCCGCCGCGGTGACGGTGTTCTCCTGCCGAAAGCCGTCGATCCGCCAGCGCGCGGCCAGCCCCTTGCCGAGGTCGGCGAGGACCGGCGCGATCCGATCAGAAGCCGGCGCGCAGATCTGGAGCAGTAGATCACCGTGGCACTGACCGGGATCGAGCAGGTCGCCCGCGAAGGAGGGCATCGCGGTGAGCCGCCGGGGCCGCGCTCCGGTGAGCCCGAACCGGTCGTCGAAGAGGGACGCCCCGGCGGCCAGCGTGACCGTCGCGCTCCCCGACCCGTGCACCGCCCCGATCCGGTCCGCAAGCCGGCCGAGAAGGTCACCGCGCCCGGCGGGCAGGTCGAAGGCCGCGAACACCGCCCGGTCCGGGGGCGGCGTGGTCACGCCCGCCGGGTGCGGCACCGGCGCCGGATCCGCTGTCGGCCGCTCGCCCGTCGCGGGACGAGCCGAACATCCACCGAGCGCCGCGGCGGCCGTCCCGGTCACCAGGGTCCGGCGGCGCAGGTGTGGGTTCACCCGCCGGAATCTAGAGTCCGCCCGGCACCGGTCACCAGACTCCCATCGGAAAGCGGGGCAGGAACGGGACGAGGCGGTGGGCGACCACGCTGTCGCCCACCGAGTTCTCAACCCGCCAGGTCGTCGAGGACCGTCTGGGCGATCCGGAACGCGGTGTTCGCTGCCGGGACGCCGCAGTAGATGGCGGTCTGCAGTAGCACCTCTTTGATCTCCTCGATCGAGAGGCCGTTGGTGCGGGCCGCCCGGACGTGCATGGCCAGTTCCTCGTGGTGGCCGAGGGCGACCAGCGCGGTCAGCGTCACCATCGAGCGGCTGCGGCGGTCCAGGCCGGGGCGGGTCCAGATGTCGCCCCACGCGTACCGGGTGATCAGGTCCTGGAAGTCCCGGGTGAACGGGGTGGTCGCCGCGGTGGCCCGGTCCACGTGGGCCGGGCCGAGCACCTCGCGGCGGACCGCGATCCCGGCCGCCCGCTCGGCGTCGAAGTGCTGGTCGAGCAGGAAGGCGACCACCTCGGGCGACTCGGCGGGGGCGAGGTGCGCGACATCCTCCAGCACGACGAGGCGGCCGTGCAACGCGCGTTCGGCGATCTGCGCGAGTGCGGAGGGCGGGGTCGGCTTGTCCTGGGCCCCGGCGATCGCCAGGACCGGGGCGGCGATCTCGGCGAGACGGTCGCGGACGTCGAAACCGGCCAGGGCCTCGCAGCACCGGGCGTAGCTCTCGTCGTCGGTGGCCCGCAGCGCGTCCAGCAGGGCCCCGGCCGTCGCGGCCTTCGCCGCCATGAAGCCCGCGCCGAACCAGCGCTCGATCGAGCCCGCCACCACCGCGCCGGTGCCCTTCTCGCGGACCAGGGCGGCCCGGTCGTGCCAGGCCGGCGCCTCGCCGATCTTGGCGGCGGTGCAGATCAGGGCGGCCGCGGCGACCCGCTCCGGGGCGTCGAGCAGCACCTGCAGGCCGATCGCGCCGCCGATCGAGTCACCGGCGTACAGGAACTGCTCCCCCGGCCGGATCTGATCAGCGAGGGCGACCACCGCGCGGGCCAGGCCGGCGATGGTGAGCGGGCCCGCGGCGGGGGCGCTGCGGCCATGGCCGGGCAGGTCGAAGCCGACCACGTGGTAGCGGCCGTAGAGGCGGGCCGCGCAGTCCGCCCAGAGCGTCTCGGCGGAGGTGCCCACGGAGGCGCCCAGCAGCAGCAGCGGCCGGTCGGGCGCGTCGGTGAACACGGTGGGAGTCAGCATCATCGTCTTTCCGCACGAGCGAGGACGGCGTCGATGATCTCATCGGTGGCGCCGAGATAGGGGTGGTGGTCGGGCGTGACGCCCGGCGTGATCGAGAGCTGCTCGGCGTCGATGCCGGGGCGCGCCCCGTGCAGGGTGGCCAGCATCCGCCCGCTCTCCACGACCAGCCCGGAGAGCAGCTCCGCGGTCTGCGAGGCGGCGGTCAGGGTACGCCGGGAGAGCGCGCGCAGGGTGGCCCACTCGACGTGCCAGGAGCCGTCCGGCCGCTCGTCGACCGCGGCGGCCGAGGCGGCGTGCAGGGTCGCGGCGAGCGGTGGCCCGGCGATCGCGGCCCGCTTGATCAGGACGGCGTGCACCGGGTTCTGCTTGTTCGGCATCGCGGACGAACCGCCCTTGCCCTCGGCGGCCCCCTCGATCAGCTCCCGCACCTCGGGGCGGGAGCCGATCAGCACGTCGTTCGCGATCCGGCCCCACGCGTCGGTGCAGGTCGTGAACGCGTCGCCGATCCGGGTCAGCGGGGCGCGGCTGGTGTGCCACGGCTCGCGGGGCGGCAGGTCCAGGTTCCGGGCGGCCGTCTCGACCAGCTCGCGGGCCGTGACCGGGTCGCCGGCGAGCGCGACCGGGGCGGCCAGGCTGCCCGCGGCGCCGCCGACCTGGATCGGCAGCCGGGCGGCCTCGGCCAGGGTGTCCCGGGCGTCGAGCACACCGGTCAGCCAGCCGGCCGCCTTGAGTCCGAAGGTGATCGGGATGGCGTGCTGGGTCAGCGTCCGGCCGGCCATCCGGGTCTCGCGGTGCTCGCCGGCCAGCCGGGTGAGCGCGCTGATCTGGGCGCTCAACTGCACCCGGATCCGGGCCGCGGCGTCGCGCAGGCAGAGCACCAGCGCGGTGTCGACGACGTCCTGGCTGGTCAGGCCCTTGTGCAGCCAGCCGACGGCGGCGGTGTTGCGGCCGCGCAGCCGGGCGCGCATCAGCTTGAGCAGCGGGATCAGCGGGTTGCCGCCGGACTCCGCGCCGACGGCCAGGGACGGCAGGTCGTCCGGTCCGGCCAGGCCGTCCAGCGCGGTGGCGACCGAGGGCTCGGCGAGGCCCCGTTCGATCAGCGCGTCCAGCCAGGCCTGCTCGACCCGGATCATGGCCGCGACCACCGAGGCGTCGGTGAACAGGTCACCCGCTCGGTGGTCGCCGGGCCAGAGGAGGTCACTCACGCGATCAGGTCCAGGCGTCCCGCAGCCGGGGATAGGTGAGGAAGACGGTCTCGCCCTCGCCCTGCAGCCGGATGTCGAAGACCAGGCCCTGCTCGGCGCGCTGGGTGATCAGCGTCGAGCGGCGTTCCGGGGAGAGCGCGGCGAGGACCGGGTCCGCGGCGAGCGCGGCCTCGTCGTCCGGCAGGTACGCCCGGGTGAAGAGGCGGTCCAGCAGGCCGCGGGCGAAGACGGTGACCGCGAAGAAGGCGGGCTTACCGGCCTCGGTCGGGCCCGGCTCGAGCGTCGAGAAGGAGTAGATGCCGTCCGGGTCGGAGGCTGCCCGGCCCCAACCCGTGAAGCTCCATCCGTCCCGCTTGATCGAGCCCGGCTGGCGCACGATGTGGCCCTGCGGGTCGGCCTGCCAGATCTCGATGACCGCGTCCGGCACGGGAGCGCCGTTGCCGTCGCGGACCGTACCGAAGAACCGGATGGCGCGCGGGTTCGCCGGCGGGACCAGGTCGCTCTGACCGGGATACTCCAGTCCGAGGTGGAAGAAGGGCCCGACGGTCTGGCCCGGGATCGCGGTCATGCGTTGTCGTCCTCGGTGTCGAGTGGAGTGCGGTGGGATCCGGTGAGCACGATGTCCCAACGGTATCCGGTGTTCCACTCCGGGGTGGTGAGGTCGTGGTCGTACTGGGCGATCAGCAGTTCCCGCGACTTCGGGTCGGTGATCGACTGGTAGATCGGGTCGTACTTGAAGAGCGGGTCGCCCGGGAAGTACATCTGGGTGACGATCCGCTGGGTGAAGTCGGTCCCGAAGAGGGAGAAGTGGATGTGCGCCGGGCGCCACGCGTTGATGTGGTTGCGCCACGGGTACGGCCCCGGCTTGATGGTCTGGAAGCGGTACGTCCCGTCCGGTCCGGTCAGCATCCGGCCGACGCCGGTGAAGTTCGGGTCGTGCGGGGCGGGGTGCTGGTCGCGCTGGTGGCGGTAGCGCCCGGCGGCGTTCGCCTGCCAGACCTCGACCAGCTGGTTCGCGACCGGGCGCCCGTCGCCGTCGACGACCCGGCCGGTGACCACGATCCGCTCGCCCAGCGGGGTGCCGGCGTGCTGGATGGTCAGGTCGGCCTCGTCGTCCGCGACGTCGCGGTGCCCGAACGCCGGCGCCCAGAGCTCGACCGACTCCGGGTCGACGAGCACGGACTCCTGGTGGGGATGCCGCAGGATGCTGCTGCGGTAGGACGGATAGTCGATCTTCGGCTGCGGGCCCCCGGGGTGCTGGGCCGCCGCCTCGATCTCCTTGTTGATGTCAGCTTGTGACGGCAGGGAGTTCACGATCCCGACGCTAGGCGTTCGCGGGTGTGGTCGGCGATACTCTGCTTCCATTCAGCGGAAGGCTTAGTTCGTGGCGGGGAATTCCTCGGCGGCCCGGAGCGTGACCTCGCGGGCGCTCGACCTGCTCGGCGCGTTCGACGCCGACCACCGCAGCCTGTCGCTCAGCGATCTGGCCCGGCGCACCGAGATACCCCTGGCCACGGCGCATCGGCTCGTCGCCGAGCTGCAGAAGTGGGGAGCACTCGCCCGGGAGCCCGACGGGTCGTACGTGATCGGAAGGAGGATCTGGCAGTTGGGTCTTCTCGCGCCGGTGCAGAGCGGTCTGCGCCAGGCCGCCAGCCCCTTCCTGCACGACCTCTACGGCGCGACGCTGGCGACCGTGCACCTCGCCGTGCGGGACGGACTCGAGGTGCTCTACGTGGATCGGCTCGCCGGTCACGTCTCGGTCCCGGTGATCAGCAAGGTCGGCTCACGACTTCCGCTGCACGCCACCGGGGTCGGAAAGGCGCTTCTCGCGTACGCCCCGGAGGACGTGCTGGTCGAGGCGCTGAAAAGGCTGACCCGGATCACCGCGTACACGGTCACCCAGCCCGCGCGGCTGCTCGAACAGCTCCGCCGGGTCCGCGCCGAGGGCTACGCTACGACCGGCGAGGAGATGAGTCTCGGCGCCTGCTCGGTGGCGGTGCCCGTCCGCAACGGCGACCAGGTCGTCGCGGCGCTCGGCATCGTGGTGCCCGATCTGCGCCGGCAACTCCCCCGGATGGTGTCGGCGCTGCAGGTCGCGGCGCACGGGATCGGGCGGACCCTGGCCGGCACTCCTTCCGTCCAGTGGAAATAGGGCCTTGCCCGCGGGTGGGGCACTGCCGGAGGTTGAGGGCATGCGTACCCAGGTCGCCATCATCGGCGCGGGCCCGGCCGGCCTGCTTCTCTCCCATCTGCTCGCCGCGGGCGGCGTCGACTCCGTGGTCGTGGAGACCCGCTCGGAGGAGTACGTCGCGGCCCGGATCCGGGCCGGCATCCTCGAGCACTCCAGCGTCGAGCTGCTCGAGTCGGCCGGGCTCGGCACCCGGCTGCGCGCCGAGGGCGACGAGCACCGCGGCATCTACCTGCAGTGGCCGCACGAGCGCCACCACCTCGACTTCGTCGACCTGACCGGCCGCAGCGTCTGGGTGTACGGCCAGACCGAGGTCCAGAAGGACCTGATCGCCGCCCGTAAGGCCGCCGGCCAGGAGATCCACTACGAGGTGTCAGACGTAGTCTTGAATGAGGTCGAGTCGGAGCGCCCATATGTGACATTTACCGATAAGTCCGGAAATAAGCAGCGCCTGGACGCTTCCGTCATCGCCGGCTGCGACGGGTCGTTCGGCCCCTCCCGCGCCGCGGTTCCGGCCGCTCAGACCTACGAGCGCGTCTACCCCTACTCCTGGTTCGGGATCCTCGCCGACGTGGCGCCCTCCACCGACGAGCTGATCTACGCGTGGCACCCGGACGGGTTCGCGCTGCACTCGATGCGCTCGGCCACGGTCAGCCGCCTCTACCTGCAGGTCCCGAACGGCACCGACCCGCAGTCCTGGTCCGACGACCAGATCTGGGACGCGCTCGCCACCCGGCTCGGTCACGGGCAGGACGGCTGGAAGCTCAACCCCGGAAAGATCACCGACCGGAGCGTGCTGCCGATGCGCAGCTACGTGCAGACCCCGATGCGGCACGGCAACCTCTTCCTGGCCGGGGACGCGGCGCACATCGTCCCGCCGACCGGCGCCAAGGGCCTGAACCTGGCGATCGCCGACGTCGCCCTGCTGAGCAAGGCGCTGATCGCCCGCGTCAAGGAGAACGATCCGCGCCTCGCCGACGGCTACTCCGACGCGGCGCAGCGGCGGGTCTGGCGGTGCACCCACTTCTCCTGGTGGATGACGACCATGCTGCACACCTCGGGAGACCCGTTCGACGCCGAACTCCAGCTGTCGCAGCTGCGCTGGGTCGCCTCCAGCCAGGCCGGTGCCACCGGCCTGGCGGAGAACTACGCGGGCCTGCCGATCAGTTACTGACGACCTTGCCGTTCTTCTTGGCGACCGCCTCCCGGTACGTGCCGGTGGCCAGGGTCGACGGGCTCGCGCTCGACGGCACCTGGCCGCTGGTGTCGGCCGGCTCCCGGGCCAGCACGCCCTTGGCCAGCGAGGCGAGGGTGGCCAGCACCGCCACGTTCAGCGCGGCACCCCAGCCGAACGTGGTCACGTCGAAGACACCGGCCAGCATCGACGCGGCGAGCGAACCGAGGAACGTCTTGGCGAGCCGGACGAGCAGGTCCGGCAGGTAGGCCAGATCGGTCAGCTTGGAGAGGTACTGCACCGCGGTGAGCACCACCGAGGCGATGAAGGCGCCGGCCGCGAGGCTCAGCGCGTACTTCCACGGCAGGTGGGTGACCGTGTCGCCGTCGCCGCCGGCCAGCAGGGTCGCGAAGAAGACCTGGCCCGCCGACCAGCAGGCCCGCTCCAGGAAGTCCTTGAACACGGCCTGCCACTTGGGATCCGACACCGCTCGCTCCTTCCTCTATCCGTTCATCCGTCAGAGGCTCAGCATGTCCTCAATGGCCCGTCCGAGGGCGGGCGGCACAGGATAGCGGGAAGAGAGCCAGTCCAGGATGGTCCGGGCGGCGGCCGCGTTGCCGTCGTATCCGGGGACCATCGCGGCGAGCGGAAGCCGGTAGGCGCGTTCGACCCGGCGGCTCGGATCGAAGAGGTCACGGTACGGCGGCTCGCCCTCGTCCAGGCGGAGCAGGGCGATCACCCGGTCGACGGCGTGCTGCTGGATCAGGCGGGACGCGCTCAGCCGTTCGCCGCGCCGGTCCCGGTTCAGGCCGACGAGCAGGTCGACGAGGGCCTCGTTCAGGTGGAACTCGACGGTGTCGAAGGGGGTGCGCGGCTCGGCGACACCCGACTCGGTCAGCGTGCGCGGCGCGTCCGGTCGCTGCCAGACGACCCGGGCGCCGCGGAACGGGATCGTCCGGAGCGTGGCCTGGGTGAAGACGGCGAACTCCACCAGGATCCCGTCGGCGAAGAGCGCCTTCCGGCCGTGCCGGTCGTTCGCGTACGTGTGCACGACCGGCGCGACGGCGTCCAGCCAGTCAGCGTCCCCGGTGTACCGGCCGACCGCGCCGTCCGCGACGACCAGGAAGAGGTTCAGGTCGGAGTGGTCGTCGATCCGGCCACGCTGGGCGCCGGCCGAGCCGAGGGCGAGCACGGCGATGGTGTCGTCGAGGGTGGCGAGGTGGGCGGCGATCTCGTCCAGCCGGCGCAGCGTGGGGTGCATGCTCCAGTCCTCCGGGTTCGATGTCGGTGGATCTAAGAGCATCCCCCTTTTCCCGTACGAACGGGACCCGCAAAGATCGACCGTGGGACGACCTGGCAAGCTTCTCGGTCGTGGAAGCACTCCGGTTGATCCTGCTCTTCATTCACCTCGTCGGGTTCTCGCTGCTGCTCGGTGGCGCGATCACCCAGTTCCTGTCCGGGAAGTTCCGGATCAATCCGGCTGTCCTCTGGGGTTCGATCATCCAGCTGGCCAGCGGTATCGTCCTCTCGGCTCCGCTGCGCGGCGGCGGCGACCACGAGCCGAGCCCGATCAAGCTGGGCGTGAAGCTGCTCTTCGCCATCCTGATCTTCATCATGGTCTTCATCCCGCGTAAACGCGACGAGGTCAACAAGGGTCACTTCATCGGCATCATCACGCTGACCCTGGTGAACGCGGCGGTCGCGGTCTTCTGGCACTGACGCTCTGACACTTCCTGACGATCGCCCTTCCTGACGATCGCCAACCGCGCGGCACCGGCTGGCGACCTCGCTCCCTCTTCCGGCTGGCCCTCTCCCCGAGGGCCAGCCCGTTCTCGTGTCAGCCGCGGCCGGACTCGCGGCGCGGGACCGGGTCGTCGTACGCGCCGATCCGGCCCCGGTAGCGGTCGCCCCTCAGGTACGGCCAGGCGTTCGGGGTGCAGCCGTGCATGCCGAGGGTCTGCTGCTGCATCACCGGGGCGAGGGCACCCCTGGCCGGGCAGAGCTCGTGGGCCTGGCCGAGCGCGTGGCCGACCTCGTGGTTGACCACGTACTGGCGATAGGCGGCCAGCGGGGCGCCGTAGCCCGGTACGCCCTTGGCCCAGCGGGCGACGTTGATGACGACCCGGTCGCCGTTGCGGCAGGAGGTGTAGCCGTCCGGGGCGCCCGCGCACAGCCGGTCCCGCGTCTGCGGGGTGACCAGGCGGACCGTGAAGTCGGCCGGGCCGCCCGGGCCGACCCGGGTCAGGCGCCACTGGCCGCCCGCGGTCCAGCTTCTCGGGTCACGCAGGGTGGCGGTCACCGCCGCCGCGAAGTCGGCGGCCGTGACGCCGCGGATGTCGCGCTCGACCGCCACCCGGTAGCGCTTCAGCCTTCCGGCCCGGCCCGCCGGCGCGGCCGTCTCGGCGGCGGCCACGGTGAATCTGCCCCCGCCGGCCGCCGGATAGGTGATCCGGGTCCGCAGGCTGTCGCCCGAGGCCGCCACCAACGCGGCCGACCCGGTCTGCTCCGGCGTCCTCTCCCCCACCGGCGAGGTGGTCGTGGTGGTGGCCGTGGTGGCCGGTGCCACCACGGGGGCCTCCGCGCCGGCCGCCGTACCGCAGCCGGCCAGGCAGGACACCGTCAACAACGCTTGGATCAGCTTTCCCCGCATGCCCTCTAGACGACCATGGGTCGCCGGGGGTTGCACACCAGAAAACGCCCAAACGGGTTTAAAACACCCACGAAGACGTTACCGGGACGGGAGGTGGTGACGGGAGACGCGCACCAGATGAAGCGTACTCAATAGGGCGAAGCCCGCAAAAACCAGCAGAAGCACTGGAACTGGTATGGATGACGACGTAGCGACGGCGGAGAGGACCGTGGGGAGCAGGAAGCCGCTGTAGGCGATCGCGTAGAAGACACCGGTCAGCCCCGCCAGGTCCGCAGGGGGTGCGATCCGCTGGACCTCCAGGACGCCGGAGACCATCGCGGTGCCCATACCGCCGCCCGCGACGAACGCGGCGACGATGCCGAGCGGCCAGGAGAGCAGGCCGGCGGCGAGCGCGACCAGCACGATGCCCACGGTGATCAGGATCAGACCGGTGAGCAGGCCGCGGGCGCTGTCCACCCGGTCCAGGCGCTTCGCCCAGGGCTGGACGAGGGCCGAGGCGCCGAGCGCCACCGCGGTGAGCAGGGTGGCGTAGGCGATACCCAGGCCACCGGTGGCGGGCGCGAGCAGGACGGGGAGGTAGCCGTACCCGATGGCAGCGGACGCGAAGATCCAGGGAGCCGCGACCACGACCACCCGGGTGAACCGCCGCTCTCGCCACACCGCCGTGGCCCGCGCCTCCTCCGGTGCCCCCTCCCCCACTTCCTCTCGCGCCCTTCCCCGCGCTTCCTCCCCCGTTTCCTCCCGCACCTTTCCCCGCGCTTTCTCCCCCGGTTCCTCTCGCGCCCTTCCCCGCGCCCGGCCGTTCCCCGTCGCGCGAGTGGCGGGCACGGTCTCCGGGGCGCGGCGCAGGAGCCACGCGAACGGCACGGTCAGTGCCACGTGGATCAGGAACGGGAGTTGCTCCGGCCACGGGCCCCACTGGGCGATCAGGCCGGCGACCACGGCGCCCGTCGCGGATCCGAGCGAGAAGGACAGTGCCGCACGGCGGGCGCCCGCGCTCTCGTCGGCGCGGAGGTCGTACGGCGGCTGGGAGAGCTCCTTCAGCCAACTGGTGCCGACACAGGTGGCGGTGCCGACGGCGAGCCCGGCCAGGAAACGTCCGAGACAGATCGCGGCCGGCCCCAGCTCGCCGACGGTCAGCACGGCACTGGTGGCGACCGCGGCGATCACCCCGGCCAGCATCACCGGCCGCCGTCCGTAGCGGTCGCTGAGCGCGCCGCTGATCAGGAACGCCGGGACGAGTCCGAGAACGTACACCCCGAGGAAGGCGTTGACCGCGGTGGTCGAGTAGTGCTGGCGCTCCTGGTAGAGCAGCAGCAGCGGACTGAACTGGTTGCCCGCCCAGGTGCTCAGGAACATCACCGCGAAGACGGCGGTCCAGGGCCTACTGCGTGTGACGGGTGGTGCGGCGAGGACGGCGGTCACAGCAGACCCTGGTGGCGGGCGAGGTGACGGGCGAGGATCGCGTCGTAGCCCGGTGCGTCGTGCGTACGCAAGCGGTCCGCCAGGTCTTGATGGTCGGCGAAGGACTCCGCGAGCATCACGTCGCTGCTGGTCAGGACCAGGTAGGCGAGGCGCAGCTGCCGATCGCGGAGCAGGCCGAAGAAGTGGGTCGCGAGGGGATTCCCGGCCAGCCCGACGACCGCCGCGTGAAAGTCGCAGTCGGCCTCGACGAACGCGTCGACGTCACGCTCGGTCATCGCACTGCGCTGCCGTTCGAGGGGCTCCCGCAGCGCCGCGTCGATCTCCGCGGCGTCCCGGCGGCGGTCCGCCACGCGCACGGCCGCGGTCCGCTCCAGGATGCCGCGCATCTCGAGGACGTCGGCGGCCTCGCTCACCGGAACGGGGTTGACCGTCGCCCCCTGCCGCGAGGAGAGGGTGATCAGCCGCTCCGACTCCAGGCGCAGGAACGCCTCGTGCACGGGCGTCCGGCTGATCGCCAGCTCGGCGCAGATCTGCCCCTCGCTGAGCCGTTCACCCCCGGCGAGATGTCCGCGAATGATCCGATCCTTGGTGTACGCGTAGGCGCGTTCGGCCGCTTTCTCGGTCACCCTGCGTACGGTAGCCCCTTGCATGCAACGATGCATGCAAGAGTGACGTACCCGACTGGCTCGCGCTGTCGGGTCCTGCTTTTCGGCTGGCACTCCGGGGTGTCTCGCCACCCCGGAGACACGCCTGGGCACCAGCCAGAATCAGTCCGGCAGGGTGGGCAGCAGGGTGCGGCTGCGGCCCGGGCGGGGGTAGGCCTCGGCCGCCGCCGCGAGACGGACCGCGTGGTCACGCTGCTTCTGCCAGTGCCCGTAGAGCGCGCCGCGCTGCGAGAGGCGGTCGACCTCGCTGATCGTGGCCGGATCGACGTCGCCGGGCGGTGCGTCGCGCCACGGCGTGCCGGGCAGCGGCATGAAGGTGTGCGCGTGGATCCGCGCGCCGAGATCCGCCAGCTCACGGGCGAGCGCGAGGGAGTCCTCGACGTCCCGCCGATCCTCACCCGGCATCCCGAAGATCATGTCCACGTTGATCCGGAACCCCTCCTCGATCCCGAGCCGCGCGGCACGCTTGACCTCCTCGACGCCGTGACCGCGTTTAGCCGCCCCCAGCACCCGATCAGAACCGGACTGCGCCCCCACGATGATGTTGTCGTTGTCGCAGTACTTCTTGACCAGCCGCAGCGCTTCCCGGCTGACGTGCTCGGGCCGGATCTCACTGGGAAAGCTCCCGAAGAAGACCCGCCCGTTCGGCCCGATCCCCTCCCGGCAGCTCGCGAGAAGCTCCTCCACGGCGCTCAGGTTCGGCTCATCCGTCTGCGTCCCGTAACTGAGCGCCGTCGGCGTGATGAACCGAACGTCCCTCAGTCCCCGCGCCCGCATCCGATCGACATGCCAGCGCACGTTCTCCAGGCTCCGATGCCGAAACTTCGCGGAGAACATGAAGGGCGTCTGACAGAATCGACAGGCGTAAATACAACCCCGGGTGATCTCGAGGGCGTTGAACCGGTCCCACTTGAGCGCGAAGCCCGGGAAGTCGTCGAGCGGCCGCTGCCGGGCCTTGCCCGTCTTCTTCACCGCACCGGTCGCGTCGCGGTAGGCCAGGCCGGTGATGCCGGTCGGGTCGCCCTTCGCGTCGACCAGGCTGAGCAGCGTGGACTCCCCCTCGCCGATCGCCGCCATGTCCCACCCGGCGTCGAGCGTCTGCACCGGCTCGGCGGTAGCGTGCACTCCCCCGGCCAGATGCGTCACATTCGGGCCGTCACACATCGCGCGGATCTGCTTCAACTCCTCGGCCAGAGCAGCCGCGTCAGGAGAATAGAACGACCACAGCACGAGGGTACGGACAGTGCCGGCCTCGCGGATGTGGCGAGCAGCCTCCTCGGCGGACTCGCCGAAGCGGACCTCGTAGCGGGTGGCGGTCTCGTGCTCACCGAGGGCGCCCAGGAGCGCGTGGAAGCCGTAGGTCACCGCCTTGCGGTAACGCAGCACCAGAACCAGCTCGGGACCACTCATACA
Source organism: Actinoplanes sp. NPDC051851 (assembly GCF_040681165.1). NCBI lineage: Bacteria > Bacillati > Actinomycetota > Actinomycetes > Micromonosporales > Micromonosporaceae > Actinoplanes > Actinoplanes sp. NPDC051851. The sequence goes on from NZ_JBFAYF010000089.1 coordinate 15,222, forward strand.
GTGATTTTGCCAGTTCGCTGACCGGGCCACGGAGCGCGGCAGCCGGATGCCGGCCCGCAAACCTCGCCCCGCCACAGAAGTCTCCCACGATCGACGCGCACATCGCCGGTCCGGTGATCGATGCCTACCGGTAGAAAAGCCGCAGAAGTCTGCATATCCGAACATCGATTATTTACTATGAGTCACGAATAAGTCACTCTATGTTTATGACGCATGGACCTGGCGTTTTCGTGACCCTGGACGGGCAAAGCGGCGTTGGCAAGTCAACCATGATCGATCTATTAGGGGAGCGGCTCCGCAGGCTCGGCCATCAAGTCCTGCCCACCAGGACGCCGTCGCCTTCAGCCCTCGGCTCGATGGCGCGCGACGGCACGTTCGAGTTCCGCGGCCTCGAGCTGTCCCTTCTGGTCGCGGCGGACCGCTATCACCATGAGCGAACCGTGGTCCGATCTGCGCTCGCCGACGGCACGATCGTAATCTGTGACCGCTATGTGGCCTCGTCGATAGTCCTCGATCAAGCCGACGGCGTCCCGGCCGAACTGCTCCGGTCGGTGTACGCACAGCTGCCGATGGCAGACCTGAGCATCATCCTCTACGGCGAACCGGCCCTGTGCGCCCGCCGCGCTTCCGCACGCGGTCATTACAGCCGATTCCACAGCACGGACGTACTCGCCAACCAGCGGGAGCGAGATGCCTTCCTGAGAGCCGCCACGGAGTTACGCCGACGCGGCCAGCCAGTTCTGACCCATCACATCGGCGGTCACGCCGCGGATGTCGTCGCGGCGCATCTGAGCGATGCCATCCGCGCTGTCGCGAGGCGTTCGGCATGAGGGTGGCCCTCCTCTACCCCGAGGTCTACGACATGGCCAGGTTCCGCGAAGGCCGCAGAGAGTTCCCCCCGTTCGGCGTGCTGTACCTCGGCGCGGTCATCGAAGCCGCCGGTCATGACGTCCGGATCCGGAAGGTGGCCCCCGAGGCCGAGCCGCTCGATCTTCTCAGCTACGACGCCGTCGGATTCTCGCTTGCCTCGTCGGCTACCTACGGGCTCATGCTCGACACTCGCCGTTGTTCCCGGATCCGTGACGATGCACTGGTCATGGTGGGCGGCGTACACGTCAACTTCTATCCCGAAACGAGCCTGCTCGATTTCGCGGCCCATGTCGCAGCGTTCGGCGAATCAGAGGAGACGATCCTCGACATCCTGGGGCGTGCCGAGACCCGCCGGTTCGCGGCGGTTCCCGGCGTGGTGTGGCGCGACGGCGACGTAGTACGCCGCGAACCTCCGCGCCCGCTGCTACGCGACATCAACCAACTGCCACTGCCCGCCCGGCACCGCCTGCCGGTGGAGGACTTCGTCCTACCCGATCGCCTCGCGGGCACCGATCTGCGCATGGCCCACGTCATGTTCAGCCGTGGATGCCCATTCCCGTGCACCTTCTGCGCCGCCGGCCAGACCCGGATCCAGTATCGCAACGGAGCCAGTGCCCGCCACGAATTGATCCACCTCCAGTCGGTCTACGACATCGAAGGCTTCGCGATCGTCGACGACAACTTCATCGTCAACAAGCACAAGGTCACCGACATCTGCGAGAGCATCAGCGACCTCGGACTGCGCTGGTCGGCGTTGTCGCGGGTGGACACGGTCGACTCGACCCTGCTCGGCACCATGGCGGCGGCCGGGTGCATCGAGGTGAAGTACGGCATGGAGTCCGGCAGCGAGTCGCTGCTGAAAGCCATGCGCAAGAACACCCGCCGGGAGCAGATCTGCCGAGCGGTCAGCGCCACCGTGGAGGCGGGCATCGCTGCCAAGGTCTTCGTCATCCACGGTTACCCGGGCGAGAACCGGGCCACCACCGACGAGACGATCTCGCTGCTGGCACAGTTGCGGCCGTACCTCGCTCGGGTATCGTTATTCCGGTTCGTACCCCTACCAGGCACGCAGGTGTACGAGCAGGCCGACATCCATCGCATCCGTGGCACCCACCTGCAACCGGACTGGGACGGTGACTGGGCGAAATTCCACATCCACCACAACGATCGGCACTGGTGGGGCGACGAGCGGGACTGGGCGCAGACACAGGATTCGTACGAGCGGTTGAGGAGCTTCGTCGAGGACACGTGGGGACCACAAGGCTGACGGCGTTGTGATGCGCCGTGTTAGCGTCCCGGCGTGTCAGTCGCCCCGCCCGCGGTTGCGGGCACCCACCGGCTCGACGCCCGGGAAGCCAGTTCCCTCTGGCAGCACGTGTTACAGCGGCAAGGTCTGGGTTCCCGCCCGGGATTCACCAGCATCCCGGCAATCACGGACGCCACGCTCGGGCTACATGCGGCCCGCCTGCCTTCGCCGTACGCCACGGTCCTCGCCCGTGCAGCGACCACGGACGTGGCGTTGGGCCTCTGGGCGGAAGCGACGCACCGCAAGCTCATAACTTTACGCTGCATGCGCAGAACCCTGCACACGCTACCGCTCGAGCTGGCCGGGTCAGCCCACATCGCGACCCTGCACTATCGCGAGCGCGACGCCCTCCGCCGCATCATGAACGCCGGTTGCCCCGACCGCCTGATCACCGAGTTGACCCGGCGGATCGAGGACCTGCTCGGCGAGCACGGCCATCTCGGGCATCGGCAGATCGAGGACCGGCTCACCGGCGCCGCGCCATACGCCGTTCGGCTGGCTCTCAAACTGGCGTGGGAGCGGGGCACATTGGCGTACCGCAATCGCAGCGGCGGATGGAACCGGGAGGTTCGGACGTTCGCGCTGACCGCGACCACCCATCCCGAACTGGACTTGGCCGTGGGCCGGCACTCGGCCACGTCTCACCTGATTGAGGCCTATTTCGAGCGCTATGGACCGGCCTCGCTACGCGACGCGACATGGTGGTCCGGGCTCTCTCGGGGTGCCATCGTGGACGCTCTTGACCGGGTCGGACGTCCGCTGATCGAAGTGTTGACGCCGTGGGCTGCCGCCCCTGTGTACCTCTTTCGGGACCGGTTCGACGAGTTCACTTCGGCGGGACCGGCGCCGTCACCCACTCGGGTGCACTTCCTGGCCCACGAGGACGTAGCACTCAAGGCATACGCCGAAACCCGGACCCGCTACCTCGGTGAGGTAGCCGAATGCGCCGCGTTCAACCGGATCGGCGAGGCGCTACCGGCCGTCCTGATCGGTGGCCAGGTGGTGGCCACCTGGAGCTGGGACGTCCGTCGCCACGAAGTGCGATACGCATACCACCGCTCCCGAACCGGGTCCCTGGACCGCGAGGCCATCCGGGCGGAAGCCAAGCGGGTTACCCTCGGCCTGCGTCGCGGTTACGACGCCGGCCGGGTGAATAGCGCGAATGCCGGTCTCCGGCCAGAACTGGTAGCGTCCGCGGCGCCCTGACGCCAACTCTAGGTCGGTCCATGACTCCCCTGTCCCGCACCGCTAGCCTGCCCGAGGTCCAGAGCTATGTCGCCGAGATGGAGAAGGAACGCGGATTCGCCGATCGTGGTGTCATCGATCAGTGCCTGCTCCTGGGTGAGGAGGTTGGCGAGCTGTTCAAAGCTGTCCGCAAGTCTGAGCACCTATCAGTCGGTACCACCTCGATCGTCGGCACCGTCGACGAGGAACTCGCCGACATTCTGATCTTTGTGTGTGCGGTGGCCAACCGTTACGGGATCGATCTCAACGATGCGCTGCGGCGCAAGGAGGAGCACAACGAGCAACGTGTCTGGTCCTGACCCGGGACGACCAGGCCCACGTCACCGCCTTGCCGGTCCTGATCAGGTTGCCGGTGGCATCCCGATAGGCCAGGCCGGTGATACCGGCCGGGCACCCTCGCGGCCTCGGCCTCCCGGATGTGCCGGGCGGTCTCTTCCACGCTGTCGCCGACAGCGGACCTCGTAGCGGGTGGCGGTCTCGTGCTCGCCGAGCGCGCCGAGCAGCGCATGGAAGCCGTAGGTCGCCGCCTTGCGGTAACGCAGCACCAGCACCAGATCAGGCCCGTTCATGCCGCGATTTTGCCAGGTACCGTAGACGACACGAAGGGCTGTGGAACTCGCCGCGCAAACCTCGCCGCAGCGCCCCTCTCCGATCGTGAGGACGGCGGTCTCCCCTCGCCGACAACCGAACATCACCTGGTCCGCTTCGACGGCGCGTAACCCGGTCCGCCGCTGTGGCGTTCCTCTCGCGCCGCGGCACCCCCGGAAGAGCTGCCGCCGGGGTTCAGACGTCGAAGAAGGTTCCGCCCGTCATGAAGAGCTTGAGCGCGCCGTTCCGGAGCAGGATCGAGGCGGTGTAGCCGGTGAACTGGTGGTGGGCGGCCTTACCGTCGGGATATCGCTTCGGCGTGGTGAGCTCCGCCTTCTCGCTCCAGTCCGTGACGGCGTCGAGCATGTCGTCGCTGACGGCGTTCCTCAGGCAGTCGTCGACCAGTTCGGCCCGGCTCTTCTCGGTGGCCGGGGCGGCGCCGCCCTTGCGCGTGCAGATGATGCCCACGACCGGATCGGGCTCCTCCACCAGGGAATAGATGTCGATCCGGAGACCGGTGGGCGCCGTCATCACGACGTAGCGCATACGGCCACCGCCCGTGGTGCCGTCGGTGGGCTCGGTCTTCCAGCGAGTGGTCCACGCCTCGGTGAGCCGGCGCACGCTCAGATCGGGTACCCGCGCGATGCCGCCGGTGGGCGTGGCACTCGGGGAAGGAGCGCTCACCTCGGCGGGCTCCGGTGACGGGCGCGTGACCCCGTGAACGGTGGCGGCCGCGAGCGTCGCCCCCACCGCGAGCGCCCCGAACCATGCCGTACGCGAACGAAACGATCCCACGTGGAGCGACCCTATCGAAACCGGTCATCGGAGAGATTCCGCACCCGTGAATATAGAGATGCGTCCATTTCCGGCGTGGTCGGATGTGTTGATCATCGGCAACGGCTGTGCCTCGCATGAGAAACGGCTGAGAAACAGCTGGTGCTTAGCGTCCAGCGGTGCTCGCCTTTCCACTCCTTACCGAGGAGAGCATGTGAGAGTACGGCTCGCCGTCGCGGTGATCGCGGCGTTCACGACCCCGATAGCCGTGGCCGCACCCGCGGCCGCAACGACAACCACCACGACCGGCACGGCCTCGACATCGTCGTCGGCGCTCCCCGATCCGACCGCCCGCGGAAGCTACGGGTTCCGGGTCGTCCAGGAGGCCAAGTTCGGTACGGCCGTCATCCAGGAACCGAACTCCGACGGCGCCGCGCCGACCGCCGGGACGGCCCAGGCCGCCGAGACCGTGGAGATCCGCGGGCAGCTGTACACGCCGGACTACAGCAAGCGGACGACGCCGTCGCCGCTGATCGTTCTCGTACACGGCAACCACGGCTCGTGCGACGCGGGGCAGGACTCGACGACCGCCACCTGCACGCAGTACAAGCGCAACGAAGCGGGCTACGCCTACCTCGCCGAGAACCTCGCCACCTGGGGTTACACCACGTTCTCGCTGTCGCAGGACCAGCTGATGATGCGTCAGGACGGCAACAAGGGCAAAGGCATGCACAGCCGCCGTACGCTCATCGCCGCCGCCCTCGACGCCATCTCCGCGGCGAACAGGCGCGGCGGTCTCCCGGTCGACGAGCACACCACCATCGGCACCACGCTCGCCGGGCGGCTCGACATGAGCCGTATCGGTCTGATGGGGCACTCGCGCGGCGGCGACGCGGTCTCCAGCTTCCTCGATTACAACCGGGCCCGGACCGACGGGACGCGGTACCCGATCAGCGGCGTCATCTCGCTGGCCCCGGTCGACTACGAGCGCAAGGCGCCGACCGACGTGCCGTACATGACGATCCTGCCGATGTGTGACGGCGACGTCTCCAACCTGCAGGGCGCGCGGATGTTCGAACGCGGTCAGTACACCGACCCGGACAACCCGTTCCCACGGATCCAGGTGGAACACCTCGGCGCGATCCACAACTGGTACAACACCGTCTGGTACGCCGACGGCGGCGCGGACGGGCAGGCGAACAACGACGCGGCCTGCGGTAACTCGGCGCCGTTCGCCACCAACAACATCCACCCGAACAACCTGCGGCTCAGCGGGGCGGCGAGCTACACCGACGCGGACCGGAACTACGCGGTCGACGACTCGGACACGTACAACCCCGAGGTGAACACCAAGATCTCCGGGGACGCGGACCGGATGGGCGACCAGGAGAAGCTCGGGCTCGCGACGATGGCCGCGTTCCTCCGGCGCTACGTCGGCGGCGAGGGGGCGTTCGAGGCGTACATGACCGGGGAGCTGTCGAACACGGCGAGTGGCCTGCAGGTTCCGGCGTCGGCGTGCCCGACCAGCGAGTCGGGTACCCGGATCGACTGCGACGAGCGGGTCAACACCACCTACTTCGCCGGGGCGCGGGAACGGGTCGACGTGATCCGGCCGGACACCGCGAACCCGCTCACCGAGAACTCCCTCGGTGGGGCGCTGACCGGAAACGGCTTCGCGGACCCGTACGCCCAGGCAAGCGGTGTGACGCCGAAGCCGGCGGCGACCGGCCAGGGTTACGACTGGTGTGATCCGGAACCGCAGGACTTCTCGCCGTCGCAGCTGGGCAAGACCGGACTGCCGACGGCCGCGAAGCAGTGCCCGTTGCCGGCGGCGAGCGCGCTCGGCGGGCAGAGCGGGATGCGGGAGAACAGCCCGGTGAACGAGTCCTACGGCCGGCAACTCTCGCTGGCCTGGGAGAACACCGCGACGGCGAAGCTCACCGCGCAGATCCCGGCCGCGTCGAAGGATGTCAGCGGGCTCGAATCGCTGGACCTGAGCGCCGCGGTCAACTTCTTCGACACCCGCAATCCGGGCGCCGACAACCGCGGTGACAACACGAAGGACACCACGGTCGACGGCACCGTGGCCAGCCCGGTCTGGCCGAACGAGAAGCCGACCTCGTACGACCCGGAGTCGACCACGCAGAACTTCGTGATCGCGCTGACCGACGCCGACGGCCACGAGGGCACGGTCGAGGCCGGCGACCCGCGCTGGGGCAACGCCCTGCACATGTCGACCGGCACCAACACTCCGAACACGCACATCGTGCTGGACCAGATCCGGGTGCCGCTCAGCGAGTTCGCGGCGCAGGGCGTGGACATCACGTCGGTGGCCTCGCTGGAACTCCGGTTCGGCGAGGGCGACATGCCGAAGTCCGGCTCGATCCAGCTCGCGGACGTGCGGTTCCAGGAGACGGCGTCCGGAAAGCAGATCATGTCGGACGGCGCGACCAAGGCGGACGGCGCGGGCTATGGGCGTTACCGGTCCGGCGGGCCGACGCCGGCGGACTACCTGGAGCGGTACGACGACGCGTCCGGCACGGTCTGGACCGTGGACGACGACGGGAAGCAGTGCCCGAACGCGCAGTTCACGCACGTCCAGACGGCGGTCGACTACGCGTCGCCGTGGGACACGATCGTGGTCTGCGACGGCGTCTACCAGGAGTCGTCGACGCCGGTCAACGCCACCTCCAACCCGGTGCAGTCCGGCGCGCGGAACGGCCTGACCATCACCAAGCCCCTCAAGATCAAGGGAACCGGTGCCGGGAAGGTGACCATCGAGCCCGATCAGTCGCTCGGTGACCTGGCGGGTGATCAGCCCTACCTGCGGGACGGCGGCGGCAACGTGATCACGGTGTCCCGGCAGTCGCTCGGCTCCACCGACACCAGCGAGATGTTCGTCGACATCTCCGGCGTGACGGTGACCTCGGGCGACGTCTGGGCGGAGGCCGGGATCGCCTACTTCGGTGCCGCCGGCCGGGTGTCATCGTCGGTCGTCGGTCCGCTGAAGACCGCGGCGACGGACGCCGAGAAGACCGCGCACCCGCACGGTTGGGGCATCGTCAAGACCGGAATCGTTCAGGGCGCCAGTTCGAGTACGGTCGAGAGCGAGCTGACCGTGGCGGAGAGCGTCGTCACCGGTTACCAGTCGGGCGGCATCCTGTTCGACGGCGCCCGCGGTAAGGACGGCACCGCCGACACCACGGTCCGGACCGGCATCGAGTACACCGGCTACGTCTCCGGCACGGTGCTTGAGGGCTCGTCGTCCGGCATCGGCGTGACGTACACGAGCGGCTTCGCGGGCTCGGTCACCGGCAGCCGGATCACCGGCAACGCCTACGGGATCCTGCTGACCGATTCCGGCACCGTGACCGCCAGCGGGGACGTGTTGACCGGAAACGGATACGCGGCGTACAACGCCACCGCCGACAGCGCCGCGGTCCGTGCGGATTCACCCTTCACGATCACGAGCAGCTTCTTCGGTACGGGCGAACCCCCGGTCTCCGGATCGGGCTCGGTGGTCGTCGTCAAGCCGCTGCGCTCGGCGCCGAAGTCGGTGCCGACGTCGGTCGGGAAGGTGGCCGACCGGGCACCCACCGCCGAGGTCGCCGACCCCGGCCGGGAGACCGAACTCGTGGCCGGCACGACGGTGCACCCGCTGGTCCGGGGCTCCGACGACTTCGGCATCACCTCGGCGACGCTGCTGGTCGACGGGGTGAAGGTGGGCACGGAGAGCATCGCGCCGTACGCCTTCAGCTGGACTCCCCGGGCCGGGAAGAAGGTCACGCTCCAGGCCCTGGTCGTCGACTCCGCCGGCAACCGGACGTACTCGAAACCGGTCACCGTCAGGGTCGTCGCCGCTCCGGCCGCGCCCACGCTGACGATCGGCAGGGTGGTCACGAACACCAAGACCGGGACAGCCACCGTGTCCGCCGCGGTCAACACGTCGGGCACGGTCACCCTCTCCGGCGACAGGGTGACCACCGTGACGAGGAAGGTGACCGGGAAGTGCGCGGTCACCCTGGACGTGGAACCGGCCCCCGCGTACCGGGAAGCCCTGAAGAAGTCCGGAAAGCTGGACGTGGAGGTGACGGTGACATTCACCGGCACCACGGGCAAGACCGCGACCCAGACGGTACGGATCACGCTCATCAAGAAGTAGCCACACCCGGGTGAGGACGGGCTCCGGATTCCGGGGCCCCTCCTCACCCGGGAATCCCTCCTCACCCGGGAATGCAACGACGAGCGGAGGGGATCCGGATTCCGGGGCCCCTCCGCTCGTCGTTGCACGCCCGCCGCCGCCCGTGTCCTCTCGCGAGTCGGCGGATCTCCGTGGCGGGTGCCGGTTCAGGTCGTGCAGGCGTTGCCGTCGATGGTGCAGGTCTTCGGGGCCGCGTCGATCAGGGTCGCGCCGTTCACGCCGAAGGAGACCACCACGGAGCCCCCGGCCGGGACGTCGGCGGTGGTCTCGTCCGGGACGAACGTCCAGGTCGAGCCGTCCTGCGCGGCGGTGGCACCGGTGACCTGCCCGACCAGCAGCGTCGCGCGGGGCAGGGTCACGGTCAGGGTCCACCCGTTCTTCACGGTGGCTCCCGGGTTCGCCACGGTCACCGTCATCGTGTAGCCGAGCAGGCCCGCGGTGACCGACGAGGTCTCGTAGGCCGCGGTGAGCGCGACCGTGGTGCTCTCGGTGACCGGCGCGCTGCTGCCGCTGCCGGTGGTATCGGTCGCACTCGGCGAGGTCCGCGCGCTCGACGACGTCGCGCCGGCAGGCGAGGTGATCGAGGCCGTGGGCGCCACCGAGCCCAGGGGCCATGCCGGGTCGGCGGAGCGGGCCGGTGGCACGGGCAGCGCCGCCGCCGGGTCGGGCTGGGCGGTCGAGCCACCGGCCGCCCGGATCAGGACCACGGCCAGCACGACCGTCGCGACGAGCGCGGCCAGCACCCCGGCCGCCAGGACGTGGTGCCCCCGGCTGTGCCGGGCACCACCGGGCTCGTGGATCTTGGGTTCCGGGGTGATGGTGAGCAGCCGCAGCACGCCGTCGAGGATCATCACGACCAGCGATCGCCGCTGCCGTGTCCCGGTATCGTTCATCGGTGCCTCTCGCACGTCGGTCTCACAGCGAACGCAGCCCGCTGAGCAGCTGGTCCAGGACGGTCGAGGACACGGCCCGCTGACGGACCTCGATCAGGCCCGCCGCCCGCAGCTCCCCCAGCAGCAGCCCGGTCGGCCCGACCGGCAGACCCAGCCGGACCGCGACCTCGGAGACGGCGAGCGGCTGCCGCACCAGTCGCAGCGCCGCCAGCTGCTCGGGAGAGAGCCCGTCCGGCTCCGGGATCTCCGGCGGGCAGTGGACGATGGCGCTCAGCTCAAGGCTGTCCCGCAGCATAGGTGTACTCCCACCGATCCGTGCGTAGAGGGGGACCAACGACTCGGCGTCGTCGTCCGACCCGGTCCGGGCGGCCACACCGGCCCTGCGCGGCAGCTCGCCACCACCGGGATGAACGTCCCCGGCGGGTAGACCGGACCCATCGAGGATACCGGATCTATCGGGGATACCGAACTCATCGGGCAATCCGGTGCTATCGGTCGGACCGGTCCCATCGGGGAGACCGGGCCCGTCCGGAAAGCCGCTCTCGCCCGAGAAACCGGGATCGGTGGGCGTGTTCGGGGTGAACGGGCCGATCAGGGAGGCGGGGATGAGGATCTCGGCGGAGAGGCCGCCGTCCAGGCCGTTGCGCAGGGACACGGCCACGTCGTGGCGGGCGGCGAACCGGCCGGCGGCGTAGAGGCCCCACCAGGTACCGCCGGTGGGTGGCTCGGGATCGGTGAGCACCCGGGCCGCGGTGTCCAGGTCGTCCCCGGTCATGCCGGGGCCGACGTCGGTGACCGTGATCAGGTAGCCGTCCGGCAGGTCTTCGCCGGTCACCCGGACCCGGGTCTCGGCCGGCGCGAAGGTCACCGCGTTCTCGATCAGCTCGGCGAGCAGGTGCATCACGTCGGTGGTCGCGGCGCCCGCCAGGGCGACCGGTGCGATGCGCGAGGTGGCGACCCGGCCGTACTCGCTGACCTCGGCGGCCGCGGCCCGGACCACGTCGGCCAGCGGCACCGCGTCCCGCCGCCGGTGTTCCGGGGTTCCCCCGGCCAGGATGATCGACTTCTCCAGGTTGCGGAGCATCCGGTTGGCCAGATGATCGGCGCGGAACAGATCACCGAGGGTGTCGTCGTCGGTCTCCCGCCGTGCCAGGGTGTCCAGAAGCCGCTGCTGGCGCCGCAGCAGGCCGTGGTTGCGCCGTTCGAGATCGCGCAGCAACGGCCGGATTCCGGTGTCGTACGCCGGGCCCGCCGTCCGCGCTGTGCCGGACCGCGCCCCGCGCTCGGTGGGCGCCGCCGTCGCACCGGAACGGCGGGCGATCACCAGGACGGCGATGACGGCGATCAGCCCGACACCGCCGACCAGTCCGGCCCGCACGGCGGCGAGCACCGCGTCTGCGGCACCGTCGTGCGCCGCAGCCTGGGAACCGTCGGTCTGCAGCTCCCAGAGCGCGGTATTGGCCCCGTTGAACGTGGTGGCCCAGGCCGCTCTGCCCTGGTCGTCCAACTCGCT
>NZ_JBFAYF010000090.1:0-26435 GCF_040681165.1 Actinoplanes sp. NPDC051851
CCCTCTCCACCCCCGCTTTGATATTCGCCTCCCCCATCCTGTCTTGTTTGGACATGTACTATTTATTCGCGGGCTTGGGCGGGGCCCTCAGCCCCCGCCCCCCCCCCCCCGCCATGTTCGGTGCGAACGGTGCGTAACCATACGATCGTGTGCGCCCAGAGCGTGATGCTGGCCAGGACCAACGCCCTCTTGCAGAAGCATTGTGCTGCAACGAGATGATGCATGTGACTGATGCAGCCAGGTACAGTACCGTCATGACGCGTATTTCTGTGTCGCTCGAGGATGCGACCGCCGAGGCGCTGAAGAGCGCGGCCGGCGGCGAGGGCAAGGTCTCTGGATACGTCGCACGGCTCGTACGGGAAAAATTGATCGGTGACGCGGCGGTCGCTGCCGGCGCTTTCGATCGCCAGGGCGAACCTGAAGACGATCTCGCATGGGAAGCCGAGCGTCTGGCGGGCCACGCGTGAGCGACGCAACTCCCGTACGCGGCGGCGTCTACACCTATCAAGGCATCCGTCGCTCGGAGTTCCTGGTCATCAGCGTCAACTCGTTGAATGCCGCCGGTACGGTGATCGTTTTGGAGATCACCGAGGACCCGCCGGGGGACGTCCGCGGGCTGCTCGCCGTCCAGCTTGGTAATTCGGATCCGCTGCCTGGACGTTGGGTCCTATGCTGGCGGGTCAACTACGCGGCGGCCACTCGCTTCGACGTGGCCGGCTGCCATGGGGTCGCGTCGAGTGAAACGATGACCAGAGTGCTAGGCGCCCTCCGTTCGGCTATTGAGCCCCTTTAACGCTTCAGAATCCGGTTCGAGCAGAGTGCTTGGTTAGCGCGAGCCGCTCCTGCCACAAGGTGCCCGCAGCAAGCGGGTGCCGTATGGGGCTCTGGTCGAGGCCCCTTGGAGAGATCACACATGGCAGATCAGCCAAGCTTGACGACAGCACTGGCAGCGGCTGACCAGCAGTTACAGCTGGCCGATGACAGCCTGGCCGACCTGACCGACCGGGCCAAGATGCTGCTGGAACGTTTCGGACGGACTTCCGCTTGGTCACTTTTGTCTAGATATATCGCTAGTCAGCTTGATCTTGACTCAAAGCATCAGTCCTTTGCCGCTGACGTCTTGGCTGCCGCTGTAATGCGCCTCGCAACCGAGTCATCTGCAGGCTCCGTCGAGGCGGCGAGTCCGGAAAGCAGTGGTATGTGATGCTGGCGGCATCACCTGGGAAGTGGCGCTAGGGCCTGCGGCTCGATCGCCTGTTCATTCGAGGTGGAAGTAGTCGTTGTGGCAGATCAAGGTCCAGCGTGATTGCTCGCGATGCCACGTGGTGAGGCTGGCGTTCTCAACCGCGTATTTGACCTTGGTTTTGTGGGTTGGCGGGAGTTCGAGCAGAGCCTGGTGAAGTGCCTGGACGGTCTCGGCGTGACCGACGAGCAAGAGGCGTTCGCCGCGGTGCCGGATGATGAGTTCACCCAGTAGGGCATTGGTTCGGATGACGTACTGGCTCCAGGATTCGCCGCCAGGAGCCAGTGGGGTGGTGAGGTCGGTGGCGTGGCCGGTCTCGCGTGCTGCGGCGGTCAGGGTGCTCCACAGCTGGCCGTCGGCGGTAGGGCCGTAGTCGGGATCACGGAGGTCGTCAAGGTGAGCGACCGGCAGGTCGAGTGAAGCGGCGATGATCTCGGCGGTTTCGACGACTCGTCGCCGCGGGCTGCTGTAGATGGTCGTTGGTCGTTGCGTGCCGGTGGAGCGTCGGTGCAGCCGGGCGGCGAGCAGTCGCGCTTGGCATCGCCCGTGCTCGGTCAGGCCGGTGCAGCTGCGAGGTCCGCCGACGATGCCGGCGACGTTGCAGTGGGCTTCGGCGTGGCGAATTACGGTCAGCTCGATCACGCGGGCTCCGTGGGTCTGGCGTTCTTGTTCAGGCGATTCTCCGGTTCGGTGTCGGATACCGCAGGAGGCGCCGGAGCTGGGGGTCGCTGAGGTTGGGGTAGATCAGGTCGGCGGCGGGGAGTGGCTGGTCTGGTTGGGAGGGTACGCCGATGACGAAGAGGCCCGCGGTTTTCGCGGCGAGTGCGCCTGCGGCTGAGTCCTCGACGGCGATGGCGTCGTGGGGGTCTACTTCGAGCAGGTTGCAGGCGTGGAGGTAGACGTCGGGTGCGGGTTTGGGCGCGGCGACGTCGTCGCTGCCGACGATGTGGTCGATGTGGTGGTGGATGCCGATTCCGGTGAGGTAGTCGATGACGGCGCTGCGGATGGTGTTGGAGGCGACGGCCATCCGGCGGTGGCCGGAGAGCTCGGTGACAAGTTCGACGGCGCCGGGCATGGGTGGGATGCCGCGGCCGAGGTTGCTGGAGACCAGCTCGAAGGTCTCGGCGGCGAGTTCCTGGTGGCGGCCGGGTTGGTCGAGTAGCCGGGCGAGTTCGAGGCCGAGTCCGTCGAGGGTGAGTCCGATGAGGGCGTGGCGGTCGGCTCGGGCGAGGGTGGCGTGGTGGCGCTGGAAGAGGATGGCGTAGGCGCCGTCCCAGACGCCTTCGGTGCCGACGAGGGTGCCGTCGCAGTCGAAGACGATCGGGCCGGCCGGGGCTGAAAGGGGCAGGGTCTCGTTCATGGATGTCCTCCTGACGGTGTGGCGGGGTGGCGGCGGGCTACGGCGGCGGTGAGCAGCGGGAAGGCGGGGTCGTGGTGGTCGAGTTCGGTGGTGGTGAGTTCCTGGGCGGCTTCGCCGAGCAGGGCGGCGAGGCAGGTGCGCAGGTTGCCGTAGGCGGTGACGGTGGACGGCCCGGGCCAGTCGCGGAGCAGGTGCTGCAGGCCGGAGGGGGTGAATCGCCATCGGTCTGCGGGCCCGGCGCTGGGGCTGATGCGGGCGACGCTGGGGGCGGTGATCAGCAGGGTGCCGCCGGCGCGGAGCGCCGTCGCACAGGTGCGCAGAGCGGCAGCCGGGTCGGCGAGTAGCTGCAGGGTCTGGGTGAGCACGATGCAGTCGAACGCGTTGGCGGGGAGTGCGGCGGGCTGGGTGATGTCGGCGATGAGGGTGGCACGGGGGTTTCCGGGGTCGAGGTCGATCACGGTGGTCGAGGTCAGCTGGTGGCGGCCGTAGTGGTTCAGGTAGGTCGGGTCTTTGATCTCCGCCGCGTCGCCGGTGATCAGGTGGGCGTGCGCGGCGAGGAAGGCGTCGATGTAGATGCGGTCGACGGGCGTTCCGCGGTCGTAGCCGTAGCAGGCTGAGACGGGAGTAAGCGGCAGCTTCATGCGGTGCCTCCGGTCGGCGGGAGCTGCTGGTGGAGGCGGTGGGTCTGGGCGAGTGCGTTGCGTAGGTCGGTGGTGAGCTGGGCCAGGCGGACGTCACGGTGCGGTAGGTCGGGGTGCCGGCGGTGGGAGATCAACTCTCGGCAGGTCACGAGGACGACGGCGATCCAGAACCCGGCTTGGTCGGCGGTGCCAGGTTGCAGGTCGTGGAGGACGGCGGCGCGGGCGGCGGGGTTGTCTGCGAGGAAGACGAACAGTTTGGCGTGGTCGTAGCCTGCGGGGCGCCAGGCGGTGAACTCGAAGTCCAGCAGGGCAAGCTGCTGGCCGCGGTCGGCGCGGGCGTTGCCTGGGTGAGCGTCGCCATGGCTGAGTTCGGTGCGGGTGCCGGCGCGACGGTGCAGTTCGGTCAGCATGGCCACCGCGGCGGCGTCGAGCAGCTCGCTCGGGATCGAGGCGAGTTGGTTCGGGTAGTCGCTGTCGTCCGGGAAGGCCCTGGCCGAGGATGGAGACCATTCGTGCAGGTGCCGCAGGGTCGCCAGCAGGCGTCTCGCTGCCTTCGGAGGAAACGTGCCGCGCGCCGGGTAGCGGTCGGGATGCAGCGCCTCGCCGGGCAGCGTGGTGAGCACCAGCAGGGGGATGTCCGGGTCGGCGGCGACCAGCGTCGGTACGGGCACCGGCGGCGGCCCGGTGAACTGGAACGCGCGGTAGACGGTGATTTCGTGGCGACATCGGTCGTGCCACCAGGGCCGCGGGTCGATCGGCTGTTTGGCGATCACCGGCTGGCCGTCGAGCGACCCGGGTTGCAGCAGCGAGGTCGCGGTGCGTATCGGCGCGGAGCAAGGCGTGAAGGCGGGGCACACGCGCGTCAGCTGATCCAGGGTCATGACGTTCACGCGGGCGCCCGCTCGGCGGCGTGGTCGGCGAGCGAGCGCCAGGAGGGCGGGGCCGGGCTGCCGGGGTCGAATGCCCGAACGTAGCCGGCGGCGATGCGGGCGAGATCCTCCGGCGCAACGGTGGCGTCGAGCACCAGGCGCCGGGCCGGGGGCAGACCGGCCATCCAGGTGCGGCACAGGCCGTCGATGCGATCGCGGACGCGGGGGTCGTCGAGGTGGGCGGCAACGGCTCCCCGGGCGGCCCGGCGCGCGGCGGTGATCTGGTCGGGGACGACGAGGTAGAGGTAGACGTCGGGCGTCATGATGCTGGCGGCATCAGCGGCGTCGGCGTATAGGTGGGCGGCGCCCGCCGGATCGGCGGGAACGTTGAGGGCGCGCATCCCGTGCTCGTGGGCGATCAGGGTCAGCGGGCTGCGGTCGAGCAGGACGATCCCCGGGCCATCGGCCGTAGACCGGTGGGCTAGCCTCGCCCGGGCATCGGCGGCGCGGCCTTGTTCGAGCTCCAGCAGGCGATGCAGGGCCGTGGTGACGTCGTCCTGGCTTGTGGGTGGCCAGGGCGGAAGGTCGGCGAGGTCGGTGTATTCCGGTGCCACCACGGCGTCGAGAAGGGGAGCCAGGTGGCGGATGAGGGTGCTCTTTCCGGCGAAACACAATCCCTCGACGGCGGCGATCAGGGGGGTGTCGCCGGTATGGGTGAGGCGGGTTCGGGCCACGGCGTGCCTCCGTTCGGTGGGTACGGCGAGACTGGTAGGACATAGACCGTGATGACAGAAGCGAGCGTTCAGAACGGTGAGATCACCCATGACGACGCGCTCGGTGCGGTCGCGGCCGCGTTCGGGCTCGGCACCGTGCAGGACGTACGGGTGATCGCCGATGGGCTGATGAACCGCAACTGGCAGGTGGCGACGCCGGCCGGTCGGTTCGCGATCAAGCAGGTCCTTGATGTGGACGCGGTGGCCGCGCGCCGTCAGCACGCGGCGACCGCGGCGCTGGCCGCCGGGGGTCATCCGGTGCCCGCGCCGCTGCGGACCGGCGACGGGGACACCCTGCTGGAGTACGAGGGCCACATCTACGCCGTCGCCCCGTGGGTCTCGGGTGCTCACCGCGACGGTGCGCAGCTGTCGGCCGCCGAGGCCGGTGAGCTGGGATCGTTGCTGGCGCGGCTGCACACGGGCTTGGCGCAGGTGATGCCGCCGGTGCCGGCCGCGATGCGGGAGACCCCGGCGGAGGCCGCGGTCGCCAAGGACAAGATCGACCGGTACGCGGCTGCGGCCGGGCAGCGGGAGCCCGGCGACGCGATGGACGAGTTCGTGCTCGCCCGGTTGCACGAGCGGCGGCAGCTGCTGGCCGAGGTCGGGCATCTGCGCCCGGTCGAGGACACCGAGATCGCGCCGAGCGGGTGGGTGCACGGCGACTTCCAGCACCTCAACGTGCTGTGGACGGAGAGCGCGGTGGCCGCGGTGCTGGACTGGGATCGGCTCAAGCCGAGGCCGCTGGCGGCCGAGGTGGTGCGCTCGGGGACGCTGCTGTTCGGCTCCGGTGACGAGCGGGGCCTGGATCTGGGCCGGGTCGCCGCGTTCGTCACGGGCTACCGCAGCGAACGCGTCCTGGACGACGCGGCCCTGGCCGACGCGGAGCACCGGTTGTGGTGGGAACGGGTGTGCGACACGTGGCAGCTGCGACGCCGCTACGACCATGACGACACCTCCTGTGATCACCTGTTCCGCTCCTCGGAGGCGCTGCTGGGCTGGTGGACGGCCAACCGGCCGGCGGTGACCGCCGCGTTCTGCGGGAGATCCTGAATCAGCGGCTGCCCTACTTGGGCGCATATGTCCGCCAGGAGGGCGGTCATGTCCGCTGCGCTGCGGTTCGGGCGCAGCGTGTGGATCACCTGGTGGGCGCCGCGCGCCAACCCGGCGCGCCACGCGGTCACGCGGGCCGGGTACGGCGGGGTCTCGGCGATGGCCGAGCTGTAGATCTGCCCGTTCTCGACGAAGTCGGTCCAGCAGCGACGAGCCCAGGCTAGGCCGCCGCGCAAGCTGCGTCCGGCGAAGAACGCGAAGAAGCTGCCGATCATCTCGGGGTGAAACGCGTCCTCGGCGATCCGGCATCCGGTATCGGTGCGCGGCTGCGCGGCCAGGGCCACCAGGTCGGCGAACCGACGGCCGAGGATCGGCACGGTGGCGGCCAGGTCGTCGTCGTGCAGCCGGTAGCGGCCGACCGCGCCCCATTTCAGGTGGGCTGCGCCTAGCCGGGGGTCCGGGCAGTGGTAGAGCCGGGCGCCGGTGTCGCTCAGGTCGGCCGACAGGTGCAGGTGGTCGGAGTAGGAGCTGCTCCAGTGGGAGAGGTCGGCGAATCCGCCCGCGCGGTGCAGGGCGGCGGCGTCGATCAGGGCGGTGCCGGCGATCAGCTGGACCTCGAACGGCGCGACGACGTCGTGCTGACCAGCCAGCCGTGGTGGTGTGCTGCCGTACTCGGCGGGCCAGGTGTGGAAGTGGGTGGTGAAGGTGGCGCTGGCCGGGTCGAGCTTGCCGATGCCGTCGAGCGGGCGCAGCTCGTGCGGTCTGAGGGCGCGGTAGTAGAACGGCATCATCAGCGCGGCCGCCTGGGGGTTGCGGTTCTGCAGGGTGGCCAGGGTGTGCGCGGCGGCCGCGGCGGTGTACGGGGCGATGATGCAGTCGTCGTCGCCGAACAGCAGCCACCGGCCGGTGGCCACCGCCGTGGCGGCGTTACGTGCCGCCGCCGCTCCGGCGTGCTCGGCTAGGCGCAGCGGGCGTACGGGGATGCCGGGCAGGGCCCGGTAGTGCTGCAGGACGGCCGGGGTGTGGTCGGTGGATCCGTCGTCGACGACCACGATTTCCCGCAGGGTGCCGCCGCGCTGGCCGCGGAGGGTGTCGAGCGCCCAGCTCAGCGGGTTGTCTTCCAGCCGCCCGGCCCGGGGGTCATAGGGGCACCGGTTGTAGGTGGCCAGGACAGCCGAGACCGACTCGCTGAGGTCGGCGTCGGTGACGGCCCGGGCGAAGGCGTCGTCGGCGGGCAGCCGGGGGATCTGCGCGGAGGTCATCGCGGTCACCGTTCCGTCTTGCCGTGCTCGATCGGGCTGCCGGCCAGCGCCGCGCGGGCGGAGTCGGCCAGGCACCACCAGGGGCCCGCGCTCGACAGCAGAGCGGCGGCGGTGACCCCGGCCAGGTCGCGACCGCCGAAGCGGCGTAGCCGGCCGGGATGGCGTACGGCGGTGAGCATGGCCACCGGCGCCCACAGGTAGAGGGCCAACGCCGCCGCCGACGCCCCGGCCGCGGCGGGACGGCGGGCGGCGACCGCCGGGAGCAGTAGCGTGGCGGCGATCGCGGGTGACTGGCCGAGCCAGAGCGCGCCGCGCGCCAAGCCTTGCAGGGTCAGCCAGCCACGGCCGTGCCGGGCGCCGAGTCCGGCGGCGGCGGCCAGCCGGGCGGCGGCCGGGTACTGCGGGTAGGAGAAGAACCATTGCCGGTGCTGGCCGATCAGGATCGGCACGGAGGTCGGTGAGTCGGCCACCTCGAGCAGCGGCAGGACCTCGATCGGCTCCCCGGCGGCCGACAGCTGGTAGCCGAACGCGAGGTCCTCGTTCATCGTGGCCGTGGGCAGCCCGCCGTGCTCGTGCCACAGGTCGCCGCGCAGGAACAGGCCGTGGCCGGTGCAGTGGGCCAGCCGGGGCCAGCGGACGCCGGTCCGGCGGGCCTGGGCGGCTTGGGCGCGCAGCCGGGGGATCTCGCGGGCGAGGCTCCACCGCGATTGCAGCAGGGCCGCGCCGTCGCAGGTCCATCCGCCGGGGCCGGGCCGGGCGCCGAGCGTGGCGGTGTGCACGGCGGACTGCTGGACCGCTCGCCGATCGGCGGGAACCTGACCGAGGGCGGCCAGGGTGTCGGGGTGGGGGCGGGAGTCGGCGTTGTAGATGCCGATCCACACCCGGCGGGGATCGTGGCCCTCGGCGGCGAGCCGGGCGAGTTCGGCGTCGACGGCGGCGTTGATCTGGTCGACCATGACCGCGCCGGGATCCGGATGGTGGTGGTGGCGTACGGTCCCGCCGCTGGCGGCGGCGATCTTCGCGGCCAGCTCGGGCGTGGAGGGCGTCCGCTCGACGATCTGGCGGAGCTGGGCGAGGTAGTCGGTGTTCGGGTCACCGGAGTGGTCGGCGAGCTCGTCCAGGTCACGCGACGGCAGGACCCCGGCGTAGCGGGCCCGCAACCAGGGTGCGGTCCGCCGATGCCGTAAGGCTTTTGCGAGGTGCGGGAGCCGGGCGGCCGCCGCACGGTGGTCGCGGTGTTCGCGTTCGGTGGTGGCCACCACGATCGTGGCCGGCCCCCATGCCTGGGCGAGGTCGCGGAAGTAGTCGATGGTCGCCGCGATGAGGCTCTGCTCCCGCAGCATCGGCACGACCATCACGACGTGCGGCCGTTGCCCGGGCGCCGGCGGGTGAGCGGCGTGGGTGCGGCGCAGCCAGGCCAGCGAGCGGGCGGTGTTGACGGTGCCGGTGGCGCCGCGGACGGCGACGGCGGCCGCGGCCGTCCAGCACAGAGCGGCGGCGAGGCGGCGGCCGGTCACGGCAGGCCGCCGAGGCGCAGGACGGCGAACGCCTCACGGTGGCCGCCGGTGGTCGTGGCGCCGCGCCAGGCCGACAGCAACGTGCCGCCGGGCCCGGCCTGCTGCGATTGCCCGTGGCCTTTCACGGCAGCCGATTGGCTGTGGTAGCAGGCCAGGGCGGCCAGCTTGCGCGGCAGCACGGCCGAGACGTCGCGGTGATACGGCGGGGCGGTGATGGGCTGCCAGACCTCGTAGCCGAGCACGGTCGGCACCCAGTGCGCGGGCCCGCAGTCGCCGAAGTTGCTGCTGCCGGACATGGTGGCGGCCCGCCAGCACAGGGCGCTGGCCGCTTCGTGGTCGAAGGCGCCGTCGTGCGGGTGCGGCAGGTAGAGCAGATCGGGGCGCTCGGCGCGCAGCAGCGTGAGGACGGCGGCGAACTGGGTGGTGTCGTACGGGTTGATGCCGCCGTCGGGCAGGTGAAGGAACTGCACCTGCCCGACGGCGACGCCGATCGCGGCAGCGGCCTGGACGGCTTCGCTCTGCCGCGTCGCGCTCGTGTGGGCCGCGTCGGGATCTCGGCTACCGCGTTCGCCGTCGGTGAGGTGGGCGATGATGATGTGGTCGTGGGCGTCGGCGTGCAGGGCGAGCGTGCCGCCGGCGCCGATCATTTCGTCGTCGGGGTGCGGGGCGATGATCAGGACACGCACGGAGCTTCCTCCTGGAAAGGTGGCCGGGCGGGGCTCCGGCACCCGCCCGGCAAAGCGGGTGCCGGGCAAGGGCGCCGACCCGGCGGGGGGTGATGCTGGCGGCATCGCCTGGTCACGGTGATGCTGGCGGCATCACCGTGACCAGGCCGCAGGTCAGCGGTCCTTGGCCCAGACCGCGGCCGCGGCGAGAAGATCCGGCAGCTCGGGCGGCGTCGTCAGATCGGCGACATCGGGGAGAGCGACCCAGCGGGCCGCCGCGACCTCGGACAGCTGTGCGATGAGCGTCTGTCGGCCGGGCAGCGCCCGGCAGACGTAGACCATGTCGATGTGCCGGTGCGCGCCGACGTGCTCGTCGTGCACCGGCATCTCGATGACCGCGAACGGGGCCGGGTGGGAGATCACCGTGGGATGGGTGAACGACGGGTCGCCGAGGATGCGGGCCGCGATGCCGGTCTCCTC
The DNA here is from genome assembly GCF_040681165.1 of Actinoplanes sp. NPDC051851. Lineage (NCBI taxonomy): Bacteria > Bacillati > Actinomycetota > Actinomycetes > Micromonosporales > Micromonosporaceae > Actinoplanes > Actinoplanes sp. NPDC051851. Next base: position 9,861 of record NZ_JBFAYF010000090.1, read on the forward strand.
GCGGGTCTCGCGCAGCGCGGCGGCGGCGGGGTCCTCGTTGTCGTCAAGGTGCCCGCCGGGGTAGAGCCACCTGCCGGCCAGGCGGTGCTCGACGAGCAGCACTCTGCCGTCATGGTCGAACACGATCGCCGAGGCGGTCAGGTGGCATATCTCGGGGCCGGTCACCGCTCGTCCGTGTCGTCGGTGAAGCGGCGGATCTGTTCGACGGACCAGGCGAGGGCGGCCTCGCTGAGACCCGGGTGGACCGGGAGCTGCAGCGCCGTCGCCGTCAGGGCCTCCGCGTGCGGGCACGCCGTGGCGTAGGCAGTGAACAGCGGCTGGTGGTACAGCGGCCGGTAGGCGAAGCGCACCGAGTCCGGCGGCAGCCCGGCAGCGGTGAACGCGGCCGCGATGTCGCCCGCCCGGCGGTCGGCGGTGAGCACCATCGCGTAGTAGTTCGGCGTCGCGCCGCCCGGGTTCGCGAGTTCGTTCAGCGGGCCGCGGGCGGTGAGCGCGGCCCGGAGCCGGGCCGCGTGGGCGGCACGGGCCCGCAGCTGGGCGTCGAGTCCGCGCAGCCGGACGGCGCCGATGGCCGCCAGCGGGGCGGCGAGCTTGTAGTTGACGCCGTGGCCGCCCTTGAGGTGCCCGAGGTGGGTGTAGTAGTCGATCTTCTCGGCGAGCTCGTCATCGTCGGTGAGGACGAAGCCGCCTTCGCCGGTGGCGAGCAGCTTGCGCTCGTGGGTGGAGAAGCAGCCAGCCACGCCGAGCGTTCCGGCGTACCGGCCGTCCGGCAGGCGGGTGCCGTGTGCCTGGCAGGCGTCTTCGACCAGCGGGATCCCGGCGTCGTCGAGGATCTGTTTGGCCGGCCGGTCGTCGGCGGGATAGCCCCACAACGGCAGGCTGATCGCGGCGGCTGTCCGATCGGTGATCTTCGCCGCCACGTCGTCGGGGTCGAGGGCGAGGCTTGCGGGCGACACGTCCACGATGACCGGCATTGCGCCGCAGGTCAGGATCGGCAGGGCGGTCGGCAGCGGCGCGGTCGCCGGGACCAGTACCTCGTCGCCGGGTTTGACTCCGGCCGCGAGCAGGGTCGCGTGCAGAGCGGAGCTGCCCGAGTTGACGGCGATGGCCCGGCTCACGCCGAACCATCCGGCCAGAGCCCGCTCGTAGTCGGTGACGATGTCGGCACCGCCGGACAACCGCCCGGAGTCGATGATCTCGGCGAGCAGGCTGGCCTCGCCGGTCGCCGGCGGCGCATAGCGGTCCGGGACCGGCTCCTGGGCGGCGAACCGGCGGGAGCGGTCAGTGGTGGTCATAGGTCAGCACCACCTTGATCGTCTCCTCCGGACGCTCGTTCAGCAGCCCGTACGCCTCGGCGGCGTCCTCGAACGGAATACGGTGGGTGATCAGAGCATCGATGCTGACCTGTCCGCGCAGGATCTGCGCCTGAGCGGTCGCGTCGAGCCGCGCTTTGTCCCAGCGCGGGTGCTCGCGCTGCGGGCAGCCGTTGACGGTCATCGACGATCGCAGGGTGATCCGGTTGCGGTGGTACTCCTCGCCGAGGCGCAGGCCACCCTGGTCACCGTGGTACGAGGCGACCGTGGACACCGTGCCCGTGACGCGCAGACAGCGGATCGCCTCGTTCAGGCCGGTGTACGAGCCGGACGCCTCGATCGCGACGTCGGCGCCGTCCGGGCCGATCATTTCGCGCAGGGCCACCGCGACGTCCACCCCCTCGGTGGCCGTGATGGTCTCCATCCCCAGGCGCTCGGCCGCGTCGGTACGCACCTGGTAGCGGTCAACGGCGATCACTCGGGCACCGTTGAGCCGAGCCTGCTGGGCGGCGAGCAGCCCCACCACGCCGAGACCCATCACCACCACCACGTCACCGGCGTGAATCTCGGCGTCGTGGACCGCGCCGAGCGCGACGCGGGCGAGGATGAAGAACACCGCCTGCTCGGGGGTGGTCTCCGGCGACAGCAGGCCGCCGACTGCGTCCGCGGCGTCCAGCAGATGCCAGTCGGCGTGCGGGCGGTCGACGGCGATCAGATCGCCGACGTGAACGCCTTCGACCTGCGGTCCGCATTCGATCACCCGGGCGACGCTCTCGTAGCCCGGGGCGATGGGCAGTGCCCGACCGGGGCCGTCGACGAAGATCCGGCGCTCGGGCTTCCATTGCCGGTGCAGGGCGGGCGCGACCCCGCGCAACCAACCCGTCTCGGTGCCGGCGCTGATGCCGGACAGAACGGTCGCGGCCAGCACCTGGTCGGCACCGATCGGACCGTAGCCTTCGGAGACCAACGCCACCTCGCCAGGCGCTGTGATCATCACCTGGCGGCGGCATCCTGCGTGTTGCAGGCTGGGGACCTGCAAGACGGGACTCGTCATGTGAACCTCCGACTAGAGAATCAGGAGTCGGCCGCACCACGACCGACCCACATCGATGTAACACAATGTGCGTCACTGATAGCTCTCAGTGAAGGGCCGAGCGGTCATAGAGCAAGGTCAGAAGCGTTCTCAGCAGGCCGCCATGGCATAACCGACCGGCCAAAAGAATCATGGGTATGCCATGGCGGCCTATCGATCTGACGACTCGGCCGTGGGCAGGGCGGGACGACCGCGTGCCGCTGCGGTCTGAGCGTCGTTTCGCGTACCGTGCGAAGTAGGTCGACGCGGGAGGTCCCTCATGATCGGTGAACAAATCGCTCGGCTCCGGCACGCTCTTGGGCTCACCCAGGATGAGCTCGCCGAGTTGGCCGGGGTATCGGTCGACGTGATTCGCCGTCTGGAGCAAGGGGTACGCCACTCGGCGCGGCTGAACACCCTGGCCAAAATCGCCGGGGCGTTACAGGCCGAACTCTCGGTGATCATCTCCCCGCGCACGACCTTCGCGCCGGAGCCGGACCGCGGAATTCCCGCAATCCGCGAAGCGGTGACCAGCTCCACCGTGGATCGGCTCGGTGGCCTCGCCGATGTTGACACCGACGTCGATCTCGGCCGCCTGACGGAAGCGGTCGACCACGCATGGCATATCTGGCAGCGCGGCGAGTACAGCATCTTGGGCCGTCTGCTGCCCGACCTGATCGCCGAGGCCAGGCACTCGAGTTCCGAGAGCACGGGTGAGGATCAGGAACTGGCCTGCTCGTTGCTGGCCACCATGTTCGAGCTCGCTGCGGGCGTGACGGTGATGCTCGGGCACGAGGACCTCGCGTGGTTGTGCGCCGAGCGCGCGGTGACGGCGTCGGAGCAGTGCGCCGACCCGGTGACCCGGGCCTCGGCCGTCTACTGGGCGTCCTGGATCCTGCGTCGGCAGGGCCGCTTCCGGGAGAGCCTGACGGCGGCGACCCGCGCCGCCGAACACCATGAACCCCGCCTGACGCGGGCGACGCCGGCGGAGCTGACCGTCTGGGGAGGACTCCTAATCAACGCCGCGGGTGCGGCCGCGCGCGATGAGCGTCCAGAGAAGGCCGATGAGCTGCTTGGTGTAGCGCGAAGCGCTGCTTTGCAGCTTTCCCATGATCGCGTCGACAGGTGGAGCGTTTTCGGCCCTCGGCTCGTCGCGCAGAGCGCTGTCGTCAACCTCACCGAGCTGGGCGACTTCGAGCGGGCTACCGAGCGGGCTGCGGAGGTCGACGCCGTAGGCAGCCGGGTCCCCGCCACCTGGGAAGCACGCTACCTGCTGGCACTCGCGCAGGCTCAGGTTGAGCTGGGCCAAGACGTCCCGGCCGTGCAAACGCTCCATCGCGCTCGTGTGGTGACCCCGGAATGGGTTCGGTATCACCGGCTCGCCCGCGACCTTACCGCCGACTTGACTAGCCGCATCTCGCCTGGGCGGCAGCCGAAGCTTGATGAGCTGAGCCGCCATTTGCAGCAGGTATCGGGATAGATCGATTCGCTCGAAGGAGCAGGCGATCGCCGGTGCTGAGCGCGCTGCGTTCGGCGGTTGAGCCGTGCTGAAATCGCCTTACGGGGGGGGCGGCGGTCCAGTCGATCTGGAGCCGGACTCCGACCAGCGTGCCGACTGTGGCTGCGGCATTGAGGCTCGGCAGGGTGATGTCCCCGGTGGCAGGGTCGCTGAGGTTGCTCCGGAGTAGAGCTAGAGCACGCACCAGCCGAACCGCATCCGTGGTGTTCACGCCGGTCTCGAGGAGGGCGCGAGCAATCACCACGGCGTACAGGATGCCGGTGGCCGGGAAGTCGACGGCGATCGCGTCTTACTGGGCCCTGGCGGCGGCTGGGGCCTCAGTACGGACCGGCGTCGTAAGACTCCGCCGGTTCGGCCATGAGCGTCACCTTACGATGCCCGGCACGCCTGGCGCACGCGCGAAACGGCGCTCCGGGCAGCTCGTGGGACAGCGGGCCTCGGTGGTGTTCACTGGTCGTCACTACACATCGGACAGGGCGGTCAAGTCCGTGGTTTGCCCGCCCTGTGAGCCGATCTCGGTCGGCGTATTCGGGAGGTACTGCTCGATGAACAGCCCTATCCGGCTCAGCGACAATGGTCTGCTTCTCTGCCCGACCTGCGGTTGGGACGCCACCCATGTGGAGATCGTCCGGGTGGCCGCCCGGTTGGAGGACCAGGATCTTAACGAGATCACCGTCAACGCAATCACCGGGCAGATCAACACCCACGGCGGCGAGGCCGCGCCAGCCGGGCCGAAGGAGGGCGAAGGGCGCAGGCAGCGTGTCGCCGTCACCGGCTACTGCGAGGAGGGTCAGCACTCCTTCGCGATCGTCTTCACCCAGCACAAGGGCGGCACGTACGTGGAGACCGTCGCCCCGATCCCTCACGAGGTCGTCGGTCATCCCCCGCTGTCTTGAGCCTCGGCCCTTTGTGGTGATGCTGGCGGCATCACTTCAACGGCCGGCGGAGCCCTCTTCTACCCGTTTCCCATCCCGGGGGGCGTGCCCGTGGCGTTAGGTGCAAGTCGACGGAGAACCCGCAGGCCGTCCGACGAGCTACCTTCGGGATGGTCGCTATACGCCAAAAGTGCACCTCTGAACGGCAACCTCTCAACGACCACATGAGTAGGGTCGACGATGAGTACAGCTTTGTGGTCGTTGAGAGGTTGAGGCGTTCCTGTCACCCGACGCGACTCAGCGGGTTTTGGCCGGGATGCTTGCACCTGTCCGCGCAGCTCAGTCGCGGTAACACGAAGGCCCCGCCGCCGGTGACCCTGAACAAGCGCCGGAGAACGGGACCTCATGCCTACCAGTAGGAGAGTCGCACATGACGGGGTTGATTGACCACCTCAGCTGGGGAGCCGTGCTGGCGGTGTTGCCGGTCGCGGTGGTGGCCATCGGCGTGGTGCTGGTCGCCCTGGTGACGGTGGCCGCGCGCCGACCGGACACCCAGCAGCACGGCCTCAAGGTCATGGCCGAGCTAGCCCGGTGCCTGCGGATTCTGCGGGGGCAGCGGTGAACCCGCAGCAGGAGCCGGCGCTGTCGGCGGTCGTGACAGCCCGCGTCGGCTACGTCAATGCCTTGCGTAAGGCCGTTGACGGCGCGAAGTCACGGCCGCTGGCCGAGACCGTGCAGAAGAACTTGACGGAGCTGTGGGAGCACGGCGGCCGCGAGGGCACGGCGGACCCGCGGCGCCCGGAGCGAATCCTGATCCGGCCCAGCTTCGTGGTCCGGGCGGCGACCGATCCGTTGGGCCCGATGCTGCCGCGGCTGGTCAAGTCGAAGGGGCTGCAGCTGCGACTGATGTTGCTGCTGCTGTTCGACGCCCAGTGCCGGTACGGCCCGGGGGAGGCGGTGCGCAATGTGCGCCGGGTGACGCCGCGGGCTGGCGATGAGTTCGAGTCGTGGCGCCAGCTCGTGCTGGCTGAGTCGCTGCCCGCGCGGGGCTCCGGTTGTGGGCCGGCTGATCTGCGGGCCCGGCAGATCACGGAGGCGCTGCGCGCGCTGGAGGCGCAGGACCTGCTGAGCATTCCGTACGAGAAGGGCACCACCCGGCGGATCTATGGCCTGGCCAAGGATCGCCGTACGACCTGGACGCTCCGTTCGGAGGCGAGCACCCCCGATGTGCACCCTCGGTACGAGGTCCCCGTTCCGCAGTCGTTTGGGTTCGTGCGGCTTCCCCGGGAGTTCTTCACGAACCTGTGGATCTTCGCGCTGACCGACGTCGAGCTGGCCGCGTACGTGACGTTGTCCTACCTGCGCTGGAGGTTTCCGGACAAGCACGCTGCGCAGGGCGTCTATTTGCGGGGCGATCATCGCGAGGTGTACTTCCGGATGACGCGTACCACGTGGCGCTCCACGGAGCTGCTGCACCGGTTCCGTCTCGTCGACCGGGCCCGGGACCCGAGACGCAACTTCCGCACCGGCAACGTTGGCGACCGGGACCGGCGGTGGAAGGACAAGGAGATCATGCCTGCGCTGTTCACGGTGAACGAGGACGCTCTCCAAAGGCCCGCTCTCGAGGTCATCCATCAGGTGCTGACGGCGCCGACCGACGAGGACGAGATGCGGCGGAACTACGGCCAAGCCTTCGTCGACGAGCAGCGCAGGATGACGCTCTTCGACCCGACGGACTTCCCGTTCGCGACGCCTCCCTCGATCGACACGTTGCTCGGGGTGTCGCCCACGCATTGAGCCGGAGGTGGTCCCGATCTTGCGCAACGGCGTACGGCATGTCGGCCTCACCCTGCCGGGTGAGGCCGACACCGCTCCGGGCCGACAGCCCGCTTCGAGCCAGCTGGGCGGCGGCCCGGAGCTGGCGGCGATGGGCCCGGGCGCCGGCCCGCTTACACCCGCGGACCGCGTTCGGGGCCCTGGCGCTGCTGTTCGGCCTGGCGGCGTTGTTCATCAAGACGACGCTGCTCGGCCTGGCGTTGCTGCTCGGCCTGGTGTTGTTGCTCGGCACGTTGCTGCTCGGCCTGGCGTTGCTGGTCCTCCTGTGTCCGCGAAGGCCGGCGGTCGGGGCGAGTGGCCCGCCGGGGGTCGTGGCCGCGGTCGGCGGAGGGTCCGATCGGCTGGCGTTCGGCGGCCTGGCGCAGCTTGCGGCGGAGCTCTTCGCGGGCGTTCTCGGCGGAGGCGGCGCGGTTGACGCGGGCGCGCTCGGCCCGGGCGGGCTCGATGGCCTGGCGGGTTTCTTCGTACGCCTGGCGGCGCACGCCGTCCTGGGGGCGAGGTTGCTTGCCGAGGATGCGCGGGTCATCGTCGGGGACGGCGAACATCTGTCGGTAGGCCGCGGCGAGGCTCGCGGCGCGGTCCCATGCGAGCGCTGCGGGGCGGTCTTCGGGGCGTTGTCCGAGGGTGTCGATCGCCCAGCGGGGTTGCTGCGCAGCGACCTCGGCGGCCATGTTGTCGAGGCGCTGGGCGAGGTGTTCGCGGCGCTCTTGCAGGTGCGTGGCCCATTTCGAGGCGTCGTTGCTGATCTCGTGGCGGATGTCGGCGATCCAGGTAGGGACGCGCGGCTGGGCCGGGGCTGGCTGGCCGTCGCGGTACGCCTGTTCGTCGGCGCGGACTGCGGTCGGCAGGCGGCGGCGGGTTGCGGCTTCGTCGTCCATACGCCGCACGACGGTGCGGGCGCGCTCCACCCGCTCGACCGCGAGATCGGTCATGCGGGTGGTCGCATCGCGCAGCTGGACGAACGCGTCGGCGCTCGCGGGAGCGCCGACGTCGGCGCGCTGCGCGGTCTCGCGGGCGCGGTCGTCGGGGCGCATGGCGCGGCGTAGTCGTTGCTCGCGGTCGAGGTGCTCGAGGTGGGCTCGCTGGGTGCGGGCGTCGGCCTCAACGTGCGCGCGGTGCCAGGCGGCGGCCTCGGACTGTTCGGGTGTCCTGGCCTCGTGGACGCGGCGGCGGGCGGAGGTGAGCCGGCGTTCGGTGTGTTCCAGCTGCTGGCGGGTTTCGCGGTGGGCGTCGGCCAGCGCGAGGTCGGTGAGCGCGCCGTGCGGGCGCTGTGGCCAGGCGGCATGTTCGCGGCCCCGCACTCGCACCGGGGCTGGGATTTCGTCGGTGTCGTGGTGTGCCCAGGCGAGGGCCTTTTCGGCGGCGGCGAGGCGTTCGGCGGCGCGCTCGCGTAGGCGGCGCAGGTTCGCGTCGGTCACGCCGGACATGGGCCGCTCGGGGGCGCTGGCGAGCTGCCGAGCGGAGGCGTCCTGTGTCGCGCGGATGCGGTGGGCCAGCACGGCGGCGGGGTCGTCGGCCTTCTCGAGTCCGGTGATGCCGGCAGCATCGAGGATATCGGCGGCGGACCAGCCCGCGCGTTCGGCGCGGGTGAGGGCGGCGCTGGTGCGTGTCCAGGACGGGGACTTGAGCACGTTGTCGGCACCGTCGCCGAGGGCGGCGGCGACGGCGTTCTCGTGCCGCTCGCCGGCGGCTACGTCGGCGGCGTAGAGGTACCGGTTGGCGAGCGTCGGGAGGTGCTCGGCCTGGGCCAGGGATTCGCGCATTTCCTCGGTGGCCGAGACGGCGGCGCCGAAGTTGCGGCGGATGGAGTCGAGCACGTCGTGGACGCGGGCGGCTCCGGCTTCGGTGACGGTGTAGAGCCGGTTGGAGAGGCGGCCGCGGGTGAGCGCGACGTACGCCTGTACCCGGCTGGTGCGGCCGTCGGCGACGGTGTGGGCGCGGTCGACGGTCATTCCCTGGGCGCGGTGGATGGTGGTGGCGTAGGCGAGCTCGACGTCGGTGGCAACGTAGGCGTGAGGGAGTTTGATGCGGGCGCCGTGTTGGGTGTGGTGGACGGTGAGGCTGCCGTCGCGGTGGGTTTGCTCGACGCGCCAGACGTCGCCGTTGAGGACCATGTCCCGGCCGCTGAACAGCCGTAGTCGGCTTTCGTTGCGGCGGGTGACGACCAGGTCGCCGCGTCCGGCGTGGGTGCCGTCATGCAAGGGGATTCCGGCGGCGTCGACGTCGCCGGCGGCGATGCGGTCGGCGCGGGCGCGGTCGTTGAGGCGCCGCGTGTCGTCGTTGGTGGGGGCGATCATCAGGGCGACGTCGCCGGCGGCGGTGTCGGCCCGCCACGCCTGGTAGGCGGCGTCGAGCATGGTGTCGCGGTCGCCGTGATGGATGCGGTCCTTGCTCCAGTACCAGCGCCAGGATTCGTTGGCTCCGTCGCGGAGCCGGAGGGAGGCGAGTCCTTCGTCGGGGTCGGTGAAGCGGTGGAGCTGGTCGAGCTCGACGGCGCCGGCCTCGCGTTGGACCAGGCGCAGCATGCCGCCGGATTCGACCGCGCCGAGCTGCTGCGGGTCGCCGAGGAGCCGGACGACGGCGCCGGAGCGGCGGGCCTCGGTCACCACGGCGTCGAGGTTGTGGGTTCCGGCCATGCCGGCCTCGTCGACGAGGATGACATCGCCGGGTTGCAGCTGCCAGGTGTCGCTGCGGGTGCCGTTCGCACGGTGCCAGAGCCAGCGGTGGATGGTGTGGGCGGGCACGGCGAGTTCTTCACCAAGGACGGCGGCGGCCCGGGCGGAGGGGGCGAGCGCGATGACGCGTCCTCCGCCTGCTTCGACCGCGCGGGCGACGACGTTCATGGTGGTCGTCTTGCCGGTTCCGGCCGGGCCGATGCCCGCGACCACGAGGCGATCGTCGGTGGCGAACGCTCGGGCGACCGCGATCTGGCCGGGGTCGAGCCGACGCCGGTTTCGGCCGTCCTGCAGCTCGGTGAGGGTGCGGTCGAAGGTCTCGCCGGAGACGGGCGCGATGACCGTGGTGCGGGCGGCGTCGACGATGCGCTGCTCGGCGTTCAGGATGCGCTCGGAGGAGTAGCGGACCGTTTGGGCGTGCACGAAGACGGACTCGCCGTCGCGACGCATCAGGTCGGGCATGGTGGGCTCGGTGGTGGGCGCCGTAATGCGTACGGAGTCGTGCTGCAGGGCGCGGGCGACAACGCGGTCGGCCACGTCGTCGCGGGTGCCAAGGCCGATGGCCGACAGCTGGCGGTGCACCTCGGCTTCGATGTGGTGCCGGGTCCAGGTGGCGCGTTGCTGTTCGACGGTCGACACCGCGGTGTGCGCGAGTCGCTCGACTTGTTCGGCCGGGACGTCACGGGTGATGCTGGCGGCATCGCCGGTCGCGGCGGCTTCGCGGGCGAGCTTGCGGGCCTCGCGCCTGGCGTCGGTGAGCAGGTTGCCCACGCGGCGATTGCCGACCTCGGCGACGGCCCGCCGCCGCCATTCTGTACGCATCGTGGCGAGGCTGCGGGCGTGCTTCTTGGGCGGGCGGGCCTCGAGTGTGGCCTGCTGGGCGAGGTCGTACCGGACCTCTTCGGCGGGGGCGTGGCCGTGGTCGCGCACGTACTGGTCGACCAGCTCGGCGGTGCGGGCGCTGATGCTCACGCTGCGGTCGGAGAAGAGCGTGCGCAGGGCGGTCGGGACGCCCGCGATCTCGTAGACGGGGCGGCGTCCGCGGCCGGCGTCGACGGGGGTGACGGCGACGTGGAGGCGTTCGGCGATGCCGTGCATGACGCGGGCGTTGTAGGTTTCCGACATCTGCACGGCGGCGGCGAACAGGGCGCGGCCGTCGATCGTGCGCCAGCGGCCGTCGATGCCTTTGACACGGTTGGCGAGGGCCAGGTGGGTGTGCAGGTTGGGGTCACCGGTGCGGCTGTCGTGGTGACGGAAGGCGGCCGCGATGACGCCGCCGCTGGTGTCGAGCTGGGCGACGCCAGCTCGTCCGGCGCGGGTTTTGATCACGGTGTTCTCGGCGTCGGCGAGCACGGATCGCCAGGCTTGTTCGTGGGCGTCTTCGATGGCTCGGCGGGTGTCGTCGTCGCCGAGGGCCCACAGCACGGAGGCCGATTTGGGCGGGGTGAACACGAGATCGTAGCCGGTCACGGCCTGCGGTTTCGGCTTGGAGACCTGGGCGATGTACTGCTTGAGTTCCCCGGCGTCACGGGGCCGGCGGCCGTGCTGTTCGGCGAACATCTTGGCGCCGATGGCTCGGGCGAGGCGGGCTTTCTCGTGTTCGGTGGGGGCGGTGCCGGTCATGCGGCGGTGCGCCGCGTAGCGCTCGTTGACGCGTTCCTGGTAGGTGTCGGTGGGCTCGTAGGTCATGGGCTTGCGGCCGAGCCGGGCTTGGGCTTCGGCCTTTTTGGGGTCGACGCCGTCGTCGATGAGCTGCTCGATGATGGCGTCGGCGTTGGGATGCAGGCCCTCGCCGAACAGGGCGCGCATCTGGGGTTCTTCGACGGTGCCGGAGATGCCGAGCTCGTCGCGGGCACGGCCGACCCATTGGCCCGGAGGGTTGCCATCGGCGTGGTAGTAGTCCGTGATGGCCTCGCCCCGGGTGCGGCGGACGTCGGCCGACGCTACCTCGCGGGTGAGGTAGGTGTAGCCGTCCCCGCCGTGCAGGGGATGCAAGGTCATCACGCTTCTACCGTACCAAGATCACTAATAGTGCAAGAGGTGTGTCCCTTCTGGCCATGTTGTGAATAGGCGCCGCTTGCGGCTCCGGTTTGGCCAGAATGGGTACGCGCCTGCGCGTCGTCTGTCCACAGGTGACCAGCGGTTTTGGCTGGTCACCTGTGGACAGACGTACTTGGGTGTGACGGTGAGTGGTTCTTGCGCGCTAGAGTGTGATCTTCGACGCGTGCCGCGCGGCGGGGAGCGGGCCGGGAACCGCTAGTTTCGCCGGCGGCCGGGCAACGGGGAGGAAAACGAATGGTGGTGCGACGGGGGTCGTCGGTGGCGGTGGCAGCGCGGGCGGCGGCGCGGGAGCGCCGCTCGACTGCGCAGGCCGCGCGACGCGAGCGGGAGCAGAGGATCGACGCTTTGGCCGATGAGCATGCGGTGGCTCTGGCGATGGCCGACGAGGTCCGGGCACGGGCTGTAGAGCAGATCGCCGAGCATCAGGCCAAGGCCGACCGCAAGGTGGTGGAGCTGCTCGAGCTGGAAGGGCGCGCGGCGGCGGTGGCCGATCTACTCGGGATGACGGTGCCCGAGGTGCGCGCGGCCCGGAAGCGGGCCAACGTCCGGGACGCGGGGGAGCCGGCGGAGGCCGGGCAGATCACCGGTGACGGCGCGGACTCTGCGACTGAGACGGCAGGCGGGGCCGGTTCGGCGGTTCCTCGCCAGCGCTCCGGAGTTGACGCGCCTGCCGAGGTGTAGGCCGTGACGGGCTTCGTGCTCGTGGTCGACCGGGTGGCGCACGCGAAGGACATCGCCCGGTTCTGGCGCAAGGTGGTCCGCGGACCGGGGCCGGCGTGCTGGATCTGGACCGGTGCGATCGGGGATGACGGGTACGGCTCGTTCTCGATCCGCCGGTCGCCGCTCGACGGCGACGGGGTTCCGCTCGTCGACGGGGAGACCGGACGGGTGGTGGTCCGTGAGCACGTGGTGAGTGCGCCCCGGTTCGCGCTTGCGGCGGTGCTGGGGGTGGCGCTGACGGAGGCTGATGTCGCCGAGCATGTGGTGTGCGACGAGCCGATATGTGTTCGCGCGCACGATGGTTTACATGAGGGTGCTCTGTCGCATCTGGCGGTGAGCACGCAGGCGGAGAATTTGGCGACGATGGGCCGGCGCGGCCGTGGCGGGGGAACACCGCGGCCGTGGCAGGCGCGCGGGCCGGACCGGCAGGCGCGGGTGGCGCGTTCGCGTGCGCTGCGGGACGCGGTGAAGGGCCGTGGCTGGGACGCCGGCCGGATCGCTGAAGCGCTGGCGGCGCTGAAGCATGGCGACCAGCCGACGTTGTTCTGACGTACGGCCGTGAGCGGCAAGCGCGGCAGCGCGGGCGGGCGGGCTCGATGCCCGGCCCGTCCGCTCCCGGCTTGCGCCGGCCGACGGTGCTGGTGTGGGCTGCCCGCGTGATGCCGGCGGCATCGGGCCGTGCGTGAGCGGCGAGGGGGTTTGAGCCGGGGGTGCGGGGGTGGCGCGTGAGCGCCCCGCACCGGTTCCGGGCGCTCGATGCGCCCGGAACCGGTGAGCGCGGATCGCCGTGCGGGAGCGGCGGCGCTCTCAGGTCACGCGGCGGGGGGAGACACCTGCGCGGCGGCCTGGTGGGAGTTTGGTGCTGTCGGCAGGTCGCGGGGGGAAGGGTTTCCCGCCGTTGCGCTGGTTCTCCAGCTCGCTGGTGAATTCGTCGAGTGCTTGCTCGACGAATTTCTTCCAGACGACAGCGACGTCCGTGCCGTAGAACGCGTTGAGGGCGCGTTCTCGCAGTGCGGTGGGAATCTTGACGTTGAGCTGCGTTTCGGCGGGCGCGTCGGGCGTGGGTGGCGCGGAAACGCCGCCGAGGCGGCGCTCCTGTGCTCGGCGCGGTTCAGGCAAGGACTTTGTCCCTCTCCACGATGGTGCGGGCGACCTTCATGAAGCCGATGGACGCTGAGCTGTGGGGTTCCCACGTGATGATGGGTTCCCCGGCGCTCTGCGCGGTGACGACGGGCGCACGCTTGGGGACCGGTGAGTCGATGTAGGCGTCCGGGAAGCCACGAGCAACGATCGTGGCGGCGTCTTTGGAGTTGTTCTCCCGGCCGTCGTAGGCGGTGAGGAACACGTGGTCCACGCTGAATTTCTTGCCGTCGTGCTTCCTCGCGAACTCGGGGCGGTCTTCGCCGATCGCTTTGACGTGGTCGTTAAGTTCTTTGATGCCTCGGATCTCGAAGCTGCCCGGAGTGAACGGAACCACCACGCGGTCTGCGGCATAGAGGCCGTTGGTGGTGTAGATCCCGAGGTTGCCGGGGGTGTCGAACACGTTCACGTCGATCGTGCCGTTCAGCTTCGGCACGGTGTCGGCGAGGATCTTCTTGCCCTGGGGCATGCTCGCTACTCCGGGCGCGAGCATTTCGAGCTTCTGGTGTCCGACGATGACGGAGAGGTTGTCGACCTTGGTCGTCCTGAGCAGGTCGCGGGGGTCGGCCTCGTCGTCGTAGAACAGGTAGTGCGTGCCCTGCAAGCTCGGCTTGAGGCCGAGTCCCAACGTCGCGTTGTGCTGCGGGTCGAGATCCCAGATGGCGACACGAAATCCGAGGGCGGCGAGGCAGGCTGCGAGGTTGATGCTGGTCGTCGTCTTGCCGACTCCGCCTTTCTGGTTGGCCGTGCAGTAGGCGACCGGGGTGATGCCGCCAGCATCGCGTTTCGCGGCGACGACACGGCGGGTCTCCTCGGCCCAGCGCTCGATTTCGGCGATCTCTTCTTTGCGGGCGGGGCGTTCGTCTCGGGTGACGGGGTCGGTGCTCGTCATGGTCATCTCTCTCCAGCGTGGGGGATGGGGCACGCACCGTATGGTGCGTGCCCCTGGGCGAGGGTGTGTCAGAGCGCCGACGTGGCGGGGGCGGGCTGGTTGTAGAAGTGGCTGTCCTCCCACTCGGAGGTCTGGTAGGCGGCCTCGTCCTTGAGGCGCTGGATGTACTCGGCGTCGGTGTTGTCCCATCCGTCGCCGTCGCGGGCGCGAGCCTCGCTGAGGGCGAGGTCGTAGATGTAGGCGACGCGTCCGGCGGTCTTCACGTCCAGGGTGGGGGCCTTGTCGGTGAACAGGGTTGCGGCGGCGGCATCGTCGATGACGCTGGCGTTCTTGAGCCATTCGTGGGCGAGTTCGCGGGCGTCGTCGGCGTATTCGTAGGGGTCCTCGGAGAGCAGGCGGCGGGCGAGGCGATCGGTCAGTGCCTCGCGGGGCGGGGTCTTGGCGGCGATGCGGATGCACGCGGCGGCGCGGGCCTCGGCGGCCTTCTGCCGCTCGCGCTGCTCGCGTTCGGCTTCCTCACGATCCTGGCGGGCTTGCTCGGCGGCTGCGGCTGCCCGCTCGGCGGCCTCGGTGGTCGGCGCGCTGGTCTCGGCGGTGGCGTCGGTCGTGGTGTCCGGGGTTTCGCCGGTGGCCGGGGTCGCGGTGTCCTCGGCAGGGTCGGCGGCGCGGGGGGCGGGGATCTCGGCGGGCTCCGCCTCGGGCTCGGGCTCCGGGTCCTGGGTGGTGTACCAGTCCACGATGTCCCCGCTGCGGACGTGCGCGACGGCGGTCCCGTCGGCGCGGGCGGCGGTGATTGCGTCGGCGTCGGTCAGCTCGTACGTGTGGTAGGGGCGTGGCCTGCCGGTGAAGTATTCGCGGGGGTTTTCGATGAGGGTCGCGCCGCTCTTGGTCAACTCGTTGCGCTTGGCCTTGAGGGCGTTCTCGGCCTCGAACTCGGCGTACATGACGGCGACGGCGCGCTTTGCGGCGTTCTGCTGGTTGATGATGACCTGTTCGTCATCGATGTTGCTCGCCTTGTTCTCCTCGGGGGTGCCCGCTGCGGCGATGATGCGCTCTAGGACGTAGGCGACGCGGACGGCGTTGCGGTCGTCACCGGGCTTGGCGGCCGCCTTGGCGATGTCGGCGAGCTTGAGGGCGGCCTCGATGGTGATGCTGCGGGCATCGACGAGGGGCTGAACGTCCTCGGGCAGGGTGAGCAGCTTGAGCCGCTTGTTGACGTGGTCCTGCTTGACGCCGAGCTTGGAGGCGATTTGCCGCTGGGAGAGCTTGCGCTTGGCGAGGCGCTGGAAGCCTTCGGCCTCCTGCATGGGGGTCAGGGCCTCGCGGTTGATGTTCTCCTGCAGCTGGTTGACGATGTGGTCGGTCAGGTCGTCGATCGTGGTGTTGATGACGGCACGGAACGGGCGGCCTAGTTCGCGGCAAGCTGCCCATCGGCCGTGGCCGAACACGATCACGTACTCGGTGCCGTCGGGCAGTTCCTCGGCGTTGCCGCCCTGTGCGATCCAGCGATCGAGGGGCTGCACCATACCGGCGGTGTTCTGTCCGGCTTCCTTGATGCCGTTGACGAGGTTTTCCTTCGGGCTCAGGCGGCCCTTGGGGTTCTCGGGGTCGGGCGCTACCTTGTTGACGTCGAGGTCGGCCTCCCTGGAGCCGGTCGCGACGGCGGCCTCAACAGCGGTCCTCTGCTCGTCCTCGGTGAGGTCGTCCTCAAGCGGGTCGACAACGAGTCCGGTACGGCGGGCCATGGGTACTCCTCGGGTATTCTGGAGGTTGGTTGTTATTCGGCGGGGCGGGTTTTCGGCCAGGACGTACCGTCCCGCCGTTCTTCTTTCTCCTGATGGGCATTCTGCCTGACCATCAGTTACTTCTATATACTATCTAAACTAGCTTAGATGTCAAGCTAGTCGATCGAATTCCGACGTGCTGGTCAGAGCGCGCGGACGTAGTCCCGGGCGAGTTCGTCGAGCTGGGCGGCCACACCGTTGACGCGGATGCGCTCAGTGAGGGGGTACATGTGGCGGTGCGGGCTGTCGTCGTCGTTGCAGCCGTACTCGCCGAACTCGTCCGGCGCGGTGTGGTCGATGATGACGCGGGTCGCGGTGTCCTCGTCGCCGTGGGCGAGGATCAGGGCGGCGATGGCGTCGGCTTCCATGCAGGCCAGGTGGGTCAGGCTACCTGCGGCGTTGCCCATGATCCTGGTCAGGTCGTCCAGCCGGTTGTGCAGGGTCTTCATGATTCCTCCTTCCGGTGGGGCTTCCCCCTCCTCATATATAAAAGTATAGCACACTTGCTCATGTGGTGGGGTTTGAGCTGGGGTTTTCTTGTTGTTTTTCGGGCGCGCTGTTGCCGGTCCTGGCGGTTGTTCGCCCTCGGTCTGAGGGCCATCCCGTCACCTGGGCAACGCCATGCCGGGCCGGTGCCCGGGGTGCAAGGCGCTCTCCCTTGCGGCCCGGGTGCCGGTCTGGCATCCCT
>NZ_JBFAYF010000091.1:0-25747 GCF_040681165.1 Actinoplanes sp. NPDC051851
GTGGCGTGGTGTAGCCGGGTGGCCTGGTGTAGCCGGGTGGCCTGGTGTAGCCGGGTGGCCTGGTGTAGCCGGGTGGCCTGGTGTAGCCGGGTGGCCTGGTGTAGCCGGGTGGCGTGGGTTATCGGGTTTCGCGGATGGCCTGGGTGAAGGCCTCGGAGCGATGCTCGAAGTTGCGGAAGCGGCCGTAGCTGGGAGCGCCCGGCGAGAGCAGGACGACACCGCCGGGCGGGGTCACGATGCGGGCCAGGCGGACGGCGTCGGCCAGGTCGGTGGCGGACTCGGTGCGCACCTTGGGGAGCTCGGCCAACTCGGCGAGGATGCGCGGGCCACTGTCCGGCATGCCGATCACGGTGAGTTCACGCTCGGCGAGGAAGTCCCGCAACGGAGAGTAGTCGAGGCCGCGGTCGGTGCCGCCGACGAGGACGGTCAGCGGGCGGCTGTCGTAGGCGTCGATCGCGTGCATGGTGGCGTACGGCGACGTGGAGAGGGTGTCGTCGACGAACGTCACGCCGGACGGGTCCTCGATCTCGGTGAGCCGGTGCGGCAGGGCCTGGAACGCGCGGGTCGCGGCGCCCAGGGCCGAGCGCTCCGCCACCACGTCGACGCCCATCCCGTCCAGCACGGCGAGCGCCACGCAGAGGTTGCGCTCGTTGTGCCGCCCCTTGAGCTGCAGCATCTCGCGCGGGAAGAGCTCCTCGCCGTCCCGGACGAGCATGCCGGACTCGACCCGGAAACGGGAGTCCGGCGCACCGGCGGAGACCGGGCCCGGCACGTCGCCGATCTCGCCGAGCAGCCGCTCGTCGGCGCCGTTCACCACGATCAATTCCGGACTGTGACGGATCAGGTTGAGCTTGTCGCGGTAGTACTCCCGCTCGCCACCGTGCGCGTCGAGGTGCTCCGGGAAGAGCGAGGTGACCACCGCCACCCGGGGCGAGTCGGTCAGGTCGGCGCACTGGTAGCTGGAGAGCTCCAGCACGTAGAGGTCGGCCGCGGGCAGGTCGAGCAGCGGCACCCCGATGTTCCCGCCGTACGCGTTGGGCCGTCCCACCGCCGCCAGCAGGTGGCTGACAAGGCTGGACGTCGTGCTCTTGCCCTTGCTGCCGGTGACGCCGACGGTCTTCGCCGCGTGGTCCGCCATCCAGAGCGCGCTGCCGCCGGTGACCGGGACCCCCCGTTCCCGCAGTGAGGTCATGTACGGGTGGGTGGACGGGATACCGGGCGACCGGACCACCACGTCCGCGCTGGCCAGGGCCGCGAACGCGTGCTCGCCGCCGGCCAGCGGGGCCAGGTCGTCGCTCCACGGCACGCTCAGGAAGTTCGGGCTGTCGTTGACCGCGATCAGGCGGGACGGCTCGTGCGGGGCGATCGCCGTCACCGCGGCGCGGCCCTCCCGGCCGGTCCCCCAGACCGCCACCGAACGGCCACGCAGGTCTGCCAGGCGCACGTCGTCTCCCCCAGTCCCGTCTTCGTCAGGTCGGACTAATATTGCCCCTCGACCGAATGACAGGAGTTCCCGGGTGCAGTTCGACGTCATGCGCTTCCCCTCGTACGCGTTCGACCCCGCGACCGGGGTCGCCACGTTCGACTACGTGCTGGACGGCCCGGAACCGCTCCACTTCACCGAGACCATCACGCTGCCGGTGCCGGACACCGCCGAGGTCCCGGGCACGCTGGACCGGGTCCTCGAGTTGCTGCACGTCGTCGCCGGGGTCAGCTACTACAAGGTCGGCGCCCCGCCCCGGGTCGTCACGCCGTACCCGGTGGCCCCCGCCGTCGCCGCGTGGTTCACCGCGGTCTACACCGACGGGCTGGCCGAGTACGCGTACCGCAATCGGCTGCCGCACGTGCTGGAGCTGAGCGTCGAGACCCCGGGGGTGATCCCCGCCGCCGAGCCGGTCGAGGTCACCGGGCGGCCGCTCTCCGCGGTCGGCGGCGGCAAGGACTCGATCGTCACGCTGGAGATCCTGCGCGCCGCCGGGCTGGACCCGGTGCCGTTCTCGGTGAACCCGAACCCGGTGATCGAGAACGTGAACGCCGCCTCCGGGCTGCCGGCCCTCGCCGCCCGCCGCCGGCTGGACCCGCGGCTCTTCGAGTTGAACCGGGCCGGCGCGCTGAACGGGCACATCCCGGTGACCGCGATCAACTCGCTGATCGCGATCGCCACCGCGGTCTGGCACGGTCTCGGCCCGGTGGTGATGTCGAACGAGCGGTCCGCCTCCGACCCGAATCTGATCTGGAACGGTCACGAGGTCAACCACCAGTGGTCCAAGGGCGTGGTCGCCGAGGGGCTGCTGCGTACCGCGGTCACGACGCACACCGGCCTGGTCGACCCGTACTTCTCGCTGCTGCGGCCGCTCTCCGAGCTGCACATCGCCCAGCTCTTCGCCGGTCACTCAGCGTATGACGATGTGGTGACGAGCTGTAACAAGGCTTTCAAGATCCATGACCGTACGGCGCGCTGGTGCGGGGACTGCCCGAAGTGCCGGTTCGTCTACCTGGCGATGGCCCCGCACATGCCCCGGGAACGCCTGGCCCGGATCTTCGGCGCCGACCTGTTCGCCGACGAGGCGCAGGTGCCCGGCTTCCTGGAGCTGCTCGGGGTGGACGCGCACAAGCCGTTCGAGTGCGTCGGCGAGGCCGAGGAGTGCCTGGTCGCGCTCTCGATGCTGACCGACGGCGCCCCGGTGCTGGTGGCGCTGCGCGCGGCGGTGCCCGCCTCGGCCTGGGACGACGCCTCCCACAGCGCGGTCTTCACGCCGGGCGGCGCGAACCACATCCCGCCCGCGTACCGGAAGCTGCTCGACGATGCCGTGGCCGGCGCGTGACGGCGACGACCGGCCCGTCCGGGGAGCGCCTCGTGACCGGCGGGCGGATCTACGTCGGGAACGCCGATCCGGACGCGATGGCGGACCGCGGCTGGCTGCTGGGGCACTTCCGGCCGGAGGGCGATCCCCGGCACAGCACCGACGTGGAGATCAAGTGGGGTCGCCACCCCCGGGGCGAGCGCCGCGCGGAGTGGGTGCGCGGTGAGGACCGGACCACTCTGCTCGTACTCATAAGCGGTTGTTTTCACATGGAGTTTCCCGAGCGGACCGTCGTGCTCGACAAGCAGGGCGACTACGTGGTGTGGGGGCGCGGGGTCGATCACTCGTGGTTCGCCGCCGAGGACGCCGTGGTGCTGACCGTGCGCTGGCCGTCGATCCCGGGGTACGCGGTCAGTCCGCCGGATCGTGGTGGATCCGGACGCTAGGGACGCCGATGTCCCGCAGCGCCGACACCGTCGCGGCCAGCATCAGGGGCGGCCCGGCCAGGTAGACCTCGTGCCGGGACCACTCCCCGTAGGCGGCCACCGCGTCGGTGACCAGACCGGACGCGTACGGCCCGGCCGGCCCTTCGGAGATGACCGGCACGACCGTCACCCGGGGCGCCATCGCGGCGACCTCGCCGACCGCCGCGATGTCGTAGAGCTCGTTGCGGGTGCGCGCGCCCCAGAACAGCACCGCCGACCGGTTGTCCTTCCGGTTCGCCAGGTCCGCGAGCATCGCCTTCATCGGCGCCACCCCGGTGTCCTGGGCGATCATCAGCATCGGACTCCGGTCGGTGGGCACGCCCATCTCGCCCTCGGCGCGGGTCAGCCGGACCCGGTCGCCCTCGCGCGTGTGGTGGACCAGCGTGCCGCTCACCCCGGTGTCGGTCTTCGCCCGGACGTGCAGCTCGATGACGTCGTCCTGGTGCGGCGCGCAGCCGATCGAGTACGGCCGCCAGACGCCGGGCACCTGCGGCACCTCGATCCGGGTGAACTGCCCGGGACGGTACGGCATGGGCAGGAACGGTCGTATCCGGACGACCGCGAGGTCCGGCCGCCGCTGTTCGTGCGCGACCACCTCGGCCTGCCAGACGGTCGGCTGGTAGGCGATCAGCGTGCCGCCGTGCACCAGCCACTCGTACGTGTGCTTCCACGTCCAGCGCCACGCCTCGTCGAAGTCCTGCCGCCACACGCCGGGCGGCATCCCGGCCCGCATCGCCTCGGCGAGTGCCGCGCCGACCAGCTGCAGCTGGTTCCACTGCACGCCGCACTCGGCCAGCGCCGCGCCGAACTGCCCGCACCCGGCGACCATGGCCGGCGGCTGGTCGAACGTGTGCACCAGCCAGGCCAGCGCCCGGGCCAGCTGCCGCCGCTGGGTGGCCTCGGTGCCGGGCAGCACCGCGAGCAGGTCGGGCTGGGCCTGGAGCAGCGCCACCCAGAGCCGGTCGGCGACCTCCCCGGTGCCGCCGGCGAAGGTCAGGCTGGTGCTGAGCAGCCGCTGGGTGACGAGCAGGGCCGCGTCGTCCCCCGGGTCCATGCCGTCCTTCCCGGGGACCCTGGTCGGGGAGACGCCGGGGGCCCCGGCCGGGGAGACGCTGGGGGCCCGCCGGGGGCCGTGCCCCGGGCTGACCTGCTGGGAGATCGGCGGGAACTCCGTACCGGGCGACCCGATCGGGCGGATGCCGGGGATCCGCGGCACGGTGGGCACCGGGATGGCCGGGCCCGCCGGGTTGGTGCCCGCCACCGGGTTGACCCGGTCGCCCCAGGAGGTTCGCGCGACCGGTCGCGCGGGTTTCCCCCCGGCCGCCGGGGTCCGTCGTGTGCCGGGTTCCAGGCCGGCCCGCCCCAGCGCCGCGCCCTGGTCACCCCGCCAGAGCAGCTCGGAGGTCGCGCCCTGCCCCGGCGCCCCGGCCGGCGGCGGTGGCGGCACGGGCCGTGACGCCTCGATGGGCCCGGGTGCGGCCGCGGCGGCGCGGACCCAGAAGGCAGTCGGACCTTTTTCCGGTACGGGTGGGGCCTTCTCCGGCTCCCCCGCCCCCTCGGCAGTCGCGTCCGTCACGGGTGGCTCGTTCCTCGGTCGGTCCTGCTCGTTCCCCGGCGCTTCCGTCCCCGGCCCGGTCTGTCCCGCCCGGTCCTTCCCCACCGGGGGTTCGGAGAGCGCCGCGGCCACATCGGCGGCCCCGGCCGCGGCGGCGTCGGGGGCACTCTGGCGCAGCCGGATCGCCCGCAGCAGCCCCAGCAGATGCGGGTCCGATCCCGAACCGGTCGTCACTGACACCCCCGAGTCTTCGCCCCCGACCCCCATCTTGACGCACCCCGACCGCCCCCGGCACCCAGTCGGCGACCATCGGTGGGGTCAGCGGCCCAACTCGTAGAAGGCGACCGCGGCGGCCGTGGCGACGTTCAGGGAGTCCACGTCGTTGTGCATCGGGATGGCCACGCGGACGTCGCTGGCCGCAAGCGCCGCGCGGGTGAGGCCGGGGCCCTCCGCGCCGAGCAGCAGCGCCGGCCGCTCGCGCTGCGGCGTGGTCAGCCGGCGCAGGTCGACGGCGTCCGGGGCCGGGGTCATCGCGAGCAGCGTGAATCCGGCGGCCTTGATCGCGGCGAGGGTCGCCGGCCAGTCGTCGCTCTTCGCGTACGGGATGGCGAAGACCTCGCCCATGCTGACGCGCACCGCGCGGCGGTAGAGCGGGTCGGCGCAGGTCGGCGAGAGGACCACGGCGTCGAAGCCGAGAGCCGCCGCGCTGCGGAACAGGGCGCCGAGGTTCGTGTGGGTGTTCAGGCCCTCGAGCACGGCGAGGCGCCGTGACGACGCGAGGAGCTCCGGGAGCGTGGGCAGGGTCCGCCGGTGGAAGGAGCCGAGGATCCCGCGGTGCACGTGGAACCCGGTGATCGACTCCAGCACCGGCGCCGGCGCGGTGTAGAGAGGCGCGTCCGGCGGCAGCCCGGTCAGCTGGTCGACCCGCTTCACGTCGACGAGCGCGGACCGCATCCGGTAGCCGGCGCGCAGGGCCCGCTGGATGACCAGCTCCCCCTCGGCGATGAACAGCCCGTTCGGCGGTTCCCACTTGGTACGGAGCTCCACGTCGGTGAGGGCGCGGTAGTCCCCGATCCGCGGGTCGTCGGGGCTGTCGATACTGAACGCTGGCACCCCAGCATTCTGCCGAGCGCCGCCCGCCCGCATCCCGCCGGGCACGCCACGCGGGGATTCCGCGCTCCCACACCAGCCGCCCGGCACGCGGTGTGACGACCTCCGGCGCGCGGACGGCCGAACGTCACACGCCGGGTGGGGCGACGGCGAGTGGTGGGTCAGGAGCGCGGGAGGAGCCGGCCGCCGGTCCAGGCGAGGCCCATGCCCGCGGCGAGCAGCAGCAGGGCGCCGACCGTGGGGATCGGCTTGACCGCATGGGTACCGGCGCCGATCGCGATCGCGGCGAGCATCAACAGGATGCCGTCGGCCGGGTTGACCAGCCGGGACCGGAAGACGGCCCAGCCGAGCAGGAGGACACCGGTCGCGCCGGCCGCGCAGCCGACCGTGACCAGCATGTCGATCTGGGCCGGGGTGAGCGTGATCGCGTCGTGGGCGCCGCCGTCGGGCAGGGCGGCGAGCGGCAGCAGCACGATCGCGCCGGCCAGGGCGGTGAGCAGGCCGAGCAGGGCGCACCGGCGGGTCCGGGAGCCGGCGAGCAGGCCCGCGAGGGCGATCAGCGAGATGGTGGCGAGCCAGCCGGCGAGCAGGCCGACCGGCAGCGGGCCGGGCGGGACCTGCACACCGAGGGTGAACCAGCCGTAGAGGACGGCGGCGGCGGGCAGGGCCCAGAGCGCGAGCCGGGCGAAACGGCGGACGGACCATATCCAGACCGCGTCGCGTACCGGAAGGAGGTGACCGTCCGGTGCGGCCTGGGTCGGCGCGCCCACCCAGGCGGGGGCGACCCGCAGCGGGCGACCACTCGCCGTCTGATGTTGGCTGATGCTCATGGCTCCGCCTCGTTCGCAGGGGCAACAAGCCGAGCGGCCGGGGGCACCGGTCGGAATCCTTGGTCGACTCTGCCAAAGACCCGCAGGTCAGTGCGGCGTATCCCAGAAATCAGGAAGCGGGACCGGCCCGCCGGGGGCCGGTCCCGCCGTTCCGGAGCGTCAGGAGCGCTCGGGCTGGTCGTCCGGGTGGTAGTCGGCGCTGCCCAGCGCCTCGGCGGGCGGAATGGCGTCCGGCGCGGGCAGGGCGGACGGCGCCTCGGCCGGTGCGCCGGCGGCCTGGACCTCCGCCTCCCGGACCGAGGCGTGGACGGCCTCGGCCTCGGCCGCGGCGGCCTCGGCCGCGGCGACCGCCTCGCGCTCGACGGCACCGGAGTCGACCTGGGTGGACGGGGTGTCGCCGACCATGTTGGCCAGGCCGCCGAGGGCACCGCCCAGCCCCTCCAGGGCCTTGGTCAGCTCGGTCGGGACGATCCAGACCTTGTTCGCGGTGCCGTTGGCGATCTGCGGGAGCGACTGGAGGTACTGGTACGCCAGCACCTTCTGCGACGGGTTGGCCTGGTGGATGGCGTCGAAGACGGTACGGATCGCCTTGGCCTGGCCCTCGGCCTGGAGGATGCGAGCCTGCCGGTCACCGTCGGCGCGCAGCACCTGCGACTGCTTCTCGCCCTCGGCGGTGAGGATCGCGGCCTGCTTGTGGCCCTCGGCGTTGAGGATGGTGGCGCGACGCTCCCGCTCGGCACGCATCTGCTTCTCCATCGAGTCACGGATGCTGGGCGGCGGCTCGATCGCCTTGATCTCGACGCGGGTCACCTTGATACCCCAGCGGCCGGTGGTCTCGTCGAGCACGCTGGAGAGGTGTTTGTTGATCTGGTCCCGGCTGGTGAGGGCGCGTTCCAGGTCGAGCGAGCCGATCACGTTACGCAGCGTGGTGACGGTGAGCTGCTCGATCGCCTGGAGGAAGTTGGAGATCTCGTACGTCGCGCGTACCGGATCGACGACCTTGAAGTAGAGCACCGTGTCGATCGAGACGACCAGGTTGTCCGAGGTGATCACCGGCTGCGGCGGGAAGGAGACCACCTGCTCGCGCATGTCGACCTTGGTGCGGACCGCGTCGACGAACGGGACCAGCAGGTTCAGCCCCGGACTCAGGGTCCGCTTGTACTTGCCGAGGCGCTCCACGACATCCATCCGCTGCTGCGGGACGATCCGGATGGAACGGACGATCGTGGTCACCGCGAAGATGGCGATGACTATGACCAGGACAGCGATGACAGCTTCCATGGTGCCTTCCTATATGGCTGGTTCCGGTGATTCTTCAGACGTCGGGCAGGTCGTCGTGCCAGACCAGGACGGTGGCGCCGCGCACCTTGACCACCCGGACACGGTCCCCGACCGGGAAGGTCTCCTTGCCGTCGAACGAGCGGGCCTGCCAGATCTCCCCGTCGATCTTGACGGTGCCGCGGTCGACGCCGACCTCGTCGAGGACGGTGCCGTGCGCGCCCTCCATCGCCTCGATGCCGAACGGCGTCTCGCCCGCGTCGAGCGCGGAACGGGCGTGCCGGACGATCACCGGGCGGATCGCGGCCACCGACACGCCCGAGACCAGAGCGAAGACGATGACCTGAAGGAGCAGTGGGGCGCCCAGCGCGGCGGAGAGGGCCGCCGCGGCCGCCCCGGCCGCGAAGAAGATGATGAGTATGGTCGCGGTGAAGGCCTCACCGATCGCCAGGGCGACGGCGAGGACGATCCAGAGCAGGGCTTCCACACCATCGATCGTGTCACGTCCGCGCACCCCCGGCGATGCGCCGGACCCGGCATACCCGAATCGCGCTCAGACAGTCGGACCCATCAGTCGAACCCAGAGGAGGACCCGCCCGTGTCGCTGCTTCCGGAGACCGTCAGACGGATCGAGGAGATCGCCGCGAGGGCACAGTCCGCCGGGCGGGTGCCGTCGCTCGCGCTGGCCGTGGTCCGGGACCGTGCGGTGCTCCACTTCGCGGCCGCCGGCGAACAGCCCCCGCCGGACCCGACGACCCAGTACCGGATCGGCTCGATCACCAAGACGATCACCGCGACCCTGGTGATGCAGCTGCGCGACGAGGGGTTCCTCGACCTCGACGACCCGCTCGACCGCCACCTGCCGGGCACCCCGATCGGCGGGGTGACGCTGCGCCAGCTGCTCGCGCACGTCTCCGGCCTGCAGCGCGAGCCCGACGGCCCCTGGTGGGAGCGCACGCGCGGCGGCGACATAGATCAACTTCTTTCCGGCTTGACGTACGAGAAACTGCACGGCGCACCCTTCCGCCGCTTTCGCTACTCGAACCTGGCGTACGGCCTGCTCGGTGCGGTGCTGACGCGGGTCACCGGGCAGAGCTGGACGGAGCTGGCCGGCAAGCGGGTACTCGACCCACTGGGCATGAAGCGGACCAGCTACCACCCGGTCGAGCCGTTCGCCCGCGGCTACGTGGTACACGCACTCGACGACGCGCTGCACGAGGAGCCCCGCCCGGACACCGGCGCGATGGCACCGGCCGGACAGCTCTGGTCGACGGCGACCGACATGGCGACGTGGGCCGGCTTCCTCACCGACCCGGCGCCGACCGTGCTGGCCCGCGAGACCGTGGACGAGATGTGCACCCCGGCGGTCCTCGCCGACCCGGAGTCGTGGACCGTGGGGCACGGGCTCGGTCCGCAGCTCTTCCGGGCCGGCGAGCGGGTCTACGTGGGCCACGGCGGCTCGATGCCCGGCTACGTCGCACACATCGCGGTGCACCGGCGCAGCCGCTTCGGGGTGGTGGTCTTCGCCAACGCGTACGGGATGGCCGCCGGCGAGGCCGGGATCAAGGACATCAGCCTGCGGTCACTGACCACGGTGCTGGACTCCGAGCCGACCCCGGTACGGGCCTGGCACGCACCGACGGCGCCGACGGGCGAGACGGCGGAGCTCTGCGGGCGCTGGTGGTGGATGGGCCGTGAGTTCACACTCGCCCCCTCCCCCTGCGAGGACGCCCTCCTGATGACCGCTCCCGGACACCGCACCCGGTTCGTCCGCGAGGGCCCGGACCGGTGGCGCGGCACCGAGGGCAACAACGAGGGCGAGGTACTGAGCGTGCTCCGCACCGGAGACGGCGACGTGGACCGACTCGACATCGCCACATTCGTCTACAGCCGGGACCCATCCCATCTGGCCTGATGCATCACGCCTGATGCATCCGATCCGATGCATCAAATCCGATGCATCACGTTCGATGCATCACGTTCGATGCATCACGTTCGATGCATCAGGCGTGATGCTTCGAAAAAGATGCGCTGGGCCCGCCGGGGGGCGCCAGCCCTCGCCTGGCGCCACATCGGCCCGGGTCACCCGCCCTGCGGCGAAACGGCTCGGCCGCCCCGGGGCGGCGCACGCGCACGAACTGCACGGGACGGGCAGCGGGCGTACACAGGCAGCACGGGACGGGCGGCAGGCGTACACAGGCAGCACGGGACGGACAGCAGGCGCACACGATCAACCGGGAGAAGGGGCGGTAGGTGGACACGATCCGCGATCGTGTGCTTGCGCAGCCGCCAGCGGGGCGCCAGAACGACTCGATCAGCGATCGGGGACTCCCGCCGCCCCGGCCAACCATGATCGTGAAATCGGACCGCCCCACAGCGCCCCGCCCACAGCGGCCCCGCCCGTCGGTCGAAGATCACGGATTGTCGCGGAGCGCGTGGCCAGGGTCGATGCGATGTCGGGTGCGGCCCGCGGCTCCGGCGAGCAGCGAACCCGAGATCCTCGCACTCGCTGCCTGCCGCAGCTGCAGGGTGGGGGCGAGCGGCGGGGTGGGGACGGGCTTGGTCGATATGTGAGGTTAGCCTAAGCTAACCACGTGCCATCGAGATCGCTGACCGTGCGCAGACTCGGCGTGCTGGGGCTGCTGGCGGTCCTGGCCCTGCTCGCCGTGGTCGCGAGCCTGGTCTTCGGCAGCAGCGGGGTCACCCTCGCCGAGGTGACCGGCACGCTGCTGCGACCCGGGGCGGCCACCGCCGAGCTGCACGCGATCGTCTTCGGTGTCCGGGTTCCGCGGACCGCGCTCGGCGTGCTGGTCGGTGCGTGCCTCGGCGTGGCGGGCGCGCTGATGCAGGGGCACACCCGCAACCCGCTGGCCGACCCGGGCATCTTCGGCGTCTCGGCCGGTGCCGGGCTGGCCGTGGTGGTCGGTGTGTACGCGTTCGGCGTCCGGAACAGCAGCCTCGACGTGGTGTTCGCGCTGATCGGGGCGCTGGCCGCGAGCGTGGCGGTGTTCGGCGTGACGGCCGCGGGGAGCGAGGCCGCCAGCCCGGTGCCGCTGGCCCTCGCCGGTGCCGCGGTCTCCGCCCTGCTCGACGCGCTCACCTCGTTCTTCGTGCTCTCCGACCGGAACGCGCTGGAGGCGTACCGGCTCTGGGTGGTCGGCTCGCTCTCCGGGCGGCAGCTCGACGTGGCGTACTCGGTGCTGCCGTTCGCGATCGCCGGTCTGGTGCTCGCCGCGCTCAACATCCGGGCACTGGACAACCTCGCGCTCGGCGCCGAGATGGCGCAGGGCCTCGGCGAGAACGTGGTGCTGGCCCGGATCACCGGCCTCGCCGCGATCACGCTGCTCACCGCGGCGGCGACCGCGGCGGCCGGGCCGATCGGCTTCGTCGGGCTGGTGGTGCCGCATCTGGCCCGGCCGCTGGTCGGCGCCGGTCACCGGTTCCTGCTGCCCGCCTCGGTGCTGATCGGGATCGGTCTCGTGCTCGGCGCGGACGTGGTGGGCCGGGTGATCGGCGGCTTCGGGGAGGTCCAGGTGGGCATCGTTCTGGCCGTGCTCGGCGGCCCGTTCTTCGTGGCGGTCGCCCGCCGCCGCTCGCTGGTGGCATTGTGAGCGCCACGAAGAACGGACCGCCGGTCGCTGGTGGCGTCGTGAGCGCCACGAAGAACGGGCCGCCGGTCGCTGGTGGCGTCGTGACCGCCGTCCGGGAGGGCGTCCGGGTCGGGCCGGTCGGGGTCCGGTTCCGGCCCCGGGTGCTGGCGATCACGGTGACCGCGCTCGTGGTCCTGCTGGCGCTCACCGTGTTCGGCATCGGGATCGGGAGCGTGCCGATCGGGCCGGTCGACGTGGTCCGGACGCTCGCCGGAAACGGGACGCCCGCGCAGCAGCTGATCGTGATGGACCTGCGGATGCCCCGGGTGCTCACCGGCGTGCTGGTCGGCCTCTGCCTCGGGGTGGCCGGTGCGCTGACCCAGACCTTCACCCGGAACCCGCTCGCCACCCCGGACGTACTCGGGGTGACCGCGGGCGCCTCGGCCGGCGCGGTCGGCGCGATCATCCTGGGCGGTGGCACGTACGCGGTCACCAGCGCCGTGCTCGGCCGCGGCATCCCGGTCGCCGCGATCACCGGCGCCCTGCTCGCCTCGGCGCTGGTCTACGGGCTGGGCTGGCGCGGCGGCGTGGAGAGCTACCGGCTGATCCTGGTCGGCATCGGCGTCGGCTCGGTGCTCACCGCGGTCACCAGCTACCTGCTCGTCCGGGCGCAGATCTCGGACGCCGCGCAGGCCACCGCGTGGCTGGTCGGCAGCCTCAGCGGCACCTCGTGGGACGCGCTCCGGCCGCTGCTCGGGGTCACCGCGATCGGTCTGCCGCTCGCGGTCGCCTGCTCCGCCCCGCTCGGCGTCGCCCAGCTCGGCGAGGAGACCGCCACCGGGCTCGGGCTCGGCGTCCAGCGGCACCGGCTGCTGGTGATCGCGGTCGCCGTGGTGCTCACCGGCGCCTCGGTGGCCGCCGCCGGGCCGGTCGGTTTCGTCGCCTTCGTGGTGCCGCAGATCGCGCTCCGGCTGACCCGGGCGTCACGGCCACCGATCCTGCTCTCCGGGCTGCTCGGCGGCGCTCTGGTGACCGCCGCCGACCTGTGCGGCCGGACGGTCTTCCCCTGGACGGTCCCGGTCGGGCTGCTCACCACGGTGGTGGGCGCGCCGTACCTGATCTGGCTGCTGATCCGACACCGTAGGGAGCTGATCTCGTGACGACGGCCACCACCGTCCCCGCCCTGGAGGCGCGCGGCATCCGGGTCGCGTACGACGGCCACGTCGTCCTCGACGGCCTGGACCTCAGCGTCGAGGCCGGACGGGTGACCACGTTCGTCGGCGCCAACGGCAGCGGCAAGTCCACGCTGCTCAAGACGCTCGGCCGGATCCTCAGACCGACCGCGGGCACGGTCCTGCTGGAGGGCGCCACGATCGGCTCGATCGGCACCAAGCAGGTGGCCCGGCGGCTCGCGATCCTGCCGCAGAGCCCCTCCGCGCCGGCCGGGATCAGCGTCCGCGAGCTGGTGATGCGCGGCCGGAACCCGCACCAGACCTGGGCGCGCCCCTGGTCCGCCGAGGACGCCGCGGTGGTCGGCCGGGCACTGGCCGCGACCGGGCTCACCGAGGTGGCCGACCGGGACGTCGCCGCGCTCTCCGGCGGGCAGCGCCAGCGGGTCTGGATCGCGCTGGTGGTCGCCCAGGAGGCCGGGATCCTGCTGCTGGACGAGCCGACCACCTTCCTCGACCTGACCCACCAGCTCTCGGTGCTGCGCCTGGTACGCCGGATCAACCGCGACTCCGGCAGCACCGTGGTGATGGTCCTGCACGACCTCTCGCTCGCGGCGCGCTACTCGGACCGGCTCGTCGTGCTGCACCGGGGCGCGATCGTGGCGGACGGCGCGCCGGAGGACGTACTCACCCCGGACGTGCTGCTCGGTGCGTTCGATCTGCACGCGCGCGTGGTGCCGGATCCGGTGACCGGCACGCCCCTCGTCGTACCCGAAGAATGACCCGCGCAGAGAGAGCCCCCATGAAGAGACGATTCCTGCCCGCCCTGCTGACCGCCGCGGCCCTGGCCCTGACCGGCTGCTCGGCCTCCTCCGGCGACGCCGCCGGGGCCGCCGCCTCCACCGGGCCCTGGTCGTTCACCGACGACCTCGGCAAGACGATCACCCTGGACCAGCGGCCGACCCGGATCGCCGGGCTCAACGACGTGCTCGCGTCGCTGATGCGGTACGGCATCACGCCGGTCGCCTCGTTCGGATACTCGTCCATCAAGGACGACACCCGCTTCACCGGCCTGGACGTCTCGGGCGTCACCGAGGTCGGCGCGACGTACGGCGAGATCGACGTGGAGAAGCTGACCGGCGCCGCCCCGGACCTGATCGTGGCGCACGTCTACCCGACCGACAGCAAGGGCACGATCGACAAGACCCAGCCCGACTACGGCTTCAAGGACCTCACCCAGCAGACCCAGATCGAGAAGATCGCGCCGGTGGTGACCATCTACATGGGTGGCGACGGCGCGAAGGTGATCCAGCGGACCACCGAGCTGGCCACCGCGCTCGGCGCACCGGCCGACAGGGTCGCGGCGGCGGAGAAGACCTACACCGCGGCGAAGACCGATCTCCAGGCCGCGGCGGCCGAGGCGAAGACGGCGGGCGTGCAGACCACCGTGCTCTATGCCGACGCGGACGGGATCAGCGTGGCGAAGGTGGCCGACGACCCGGCGCTGCGGCTCTACCGCGACCTCGGCGTCGACTTCTTCACGCCGGCGCCGGAGGGCTTCTACTGGGGGAACTACAGCTGGGAGAACGCCGGCAAGATCGACGGTGACCTGATCCTCTACATCACCTCCGGGTACCGGAAGGACGAGCTGCTCAAGCAGCCGACGTTCGCGGCGCTGCCGGCGGCGAAGGCCGGGCAGCTGCAGCCGTACGACTCGGCCGGGCTGGACTACGTGTCGCAGGCGGACGAGTTGACCAAGGTGGCCGGCTACCTGCGGGGTGCCGCGCCGGCCGCCTGAGCCGGTTCGGCGGCGTGAACGCGGTCGCGGGCGGTCAGGCCGAGAGCCAGGCCGCCCGCGACCGTGCCGATGCCCAGCCAGACCGGTGCGGCCGGGAACGGACCGCCGAGCAGCACGCCGGTGAGGGCCGCGGAGACCGGGGCCACGCCGGTGAGCAGGCCCGCGCGCCCGGCGCCGAGGCGGGTGACGCAGGTGTACCAGAGCAGGAACGCGCACGCGGTCACCCCGACCGCGAGGTAGACGCCGGCGATCAGCTCGCCGGCGGTGAGCCGGGTGACCGCGGCGGGACCGTCGAGGACCACGCCGAGCAGGCCGAACCCGGCGGCGGCCAGGCCGGTGGTGTGCACCGAGACGCCGAGCGGGCCGTGCGTGCGCAGCACCGGGACGGCGAACAGCGTGAAGCAGGCCTCGCAGGCGAAGGTGACGGCCGCCCAGAACAGGCCGGTCGCGTCGGTCCGGCCCAGGCCCTGGACCAGCGCGGCGCCGGCGGTGACCACGATCGCGGCGGCGACCACGCGCGGCGCCGGCCCGTGTCCCTCCAGCAGCGGCCCGCCGAGCGCGAGCAGGATCGGCACGCAGGCGACGGCCACCCCGAGGACGGCGGGTTCGGCGTGCGCGGCGCCCTTGACCAGGGCGTAGTTGAAGAGCAGCAGGCCGCTGCCGGTGACCGCCGCGAGCCAGGCCCACTCCGTGCCTTTCGCAACCCTTACCGGGGTACGACACCAGCGGGCGTAGGCGACCAGCAGGAGGCAGGCGAGGGCGTACCGGAGGGCCTGGATCGTGCTGAGCGGTGCGGCGGTGAGATGACCGGAGACGGCGACGCTGCCGCCGACGAAGACCATGCCGAGGGCACCGGCGGCGATCGGGAGAGCTTTCACGCCTCGATGCTCGCCCGGGTTATGGTCCGGTTCGAGTACCAATCCTCATGCGAAGGAGAGGACCAATCTCCGACTTCCTGCAACTGCGCGTGGCCGGGGCACCCGCCAAGGGGCTGACCGCGTGGCTGACCGCCGCGTTGCGCGACGCGATCGCGACCGGGCGGCTGACACCGGGCGCCGGGCTGCCACCCACCCGGGTGCTCGCCGGGGAGCTGGGCGTCTCGCGCGGCGTGGTGGTCCAGGCGTACCAGCGACTCGCCGACGAGGGGCTGGTCACCGCGCGGACCGGGGCGGGCAGCATGGTCGAGCGGCGCCCGGTGGGCACGCCGGGGACGCGGAGCCGGGACCGGCGGATCACGCTCGGCGTGGGGCGGCTGCCGCTGGCCCCGGACGACACGATCGACCTGGACCTCTCGCCGGGCGTACCGGACCTCTCGGCGTTCCCCCGGGCGGCCTGGCTGCGGGCGGAACGCGCGGTGCTGGGCCGGGTCACCGGGAGCGAGCTGGGGTACGGCGACCCGGGCGGGAGTCCACGGCTGCGGGCCGAGCTGGTCGCGTGGCTGGGGCGGGTCCGGGGCGTGCGCGCCGAGCCGGACGACGTGATCGTCTGCGCCGGGGTGGCCCAGGGGCTGGCGCTGCTCGCCCAGGTGCTGCGCGCGGAGGGTGTCGAGGAGATCGGCGTGGAGGATCCGGGGTCGCTCGGCGCCCGGGACCAGCTCGCCTTCTGGGGGATGCGGACGCCGGGCGTACCGGTCGACGAACAGGGGCTGCGCGCCGACCTGCTGGACCCGCTGCGGGCCGTGCTGATCACCCCGGCGCACCAGTTCCCGACCGGGGTGGTGCTCTCGCCGGAGCGGCGGCGGGCGCTCCTGAGCTGGGACGGGCTGATCGTCGAGGACGACTACGACGCGGAGCACCGGTACGACCGGGCGCCGGTGGCCGCGCTGCAGGGCTCGGCGCCGGAGCGGGTGGCGTACCTCGGGAGCGTGTCGAAGTCCCTGGCCCCCGGGATGCGGCTCGGGTGGCTGATCGCCCCGCGTGGCCTCCAGGCCCCGTTGCTGGCCGCCAAGCACGCGGCCGACCTGGGGAATCCCGGGCTGCCGCAGCTGGTGCTGGCCGAGCTGCTGGCGAACGGGGACTACGAGCGGCACCTGCGGGCGGTGCGCGGACGGCAGCGGCGACGGCGGGACGCGCTGCTCGCGGCGCTCCGGGAACACCTGCCCCAGGCCCGGGTGACCGGGATCGCGGCCGGGTTGCACGTGCTGGTGACCTTCGACGAGGAGATCCCGGACACCTTTTTAGCGGCCACGGCCGCGGCTCACGGCGTACGTCTGCAAGCACTCGGCCTGCACCGGCAGGAAGCGGGACCCTCCGGTCTGGTGCTGGGATACGCGGCGCACCCGCCGGACCGCCTCGCCGAGGCCGCGGCCCGCCTGGGTCGCGCCTTCAGTCCCCTGCTTCGTCGTCCAGAACCGTGACGAAATCGATCAGGCGCTCCATCGAGTTGATCAGCGGGGTCTCGACGTCCTTGTAGGAGTTCACCGAGGCCAGGATGCGGCGCCAGAGATCGGCGGGCTCGCGGACGCCGACCGCCGCGCAGACGCCCTCCTTCCACGGACGACCGGGAGGGATCACCGGCCACTCGCGCAGGCCGATCCGGGCGGGCTTCACCGCCTGCCAGATGTCGATGTACGGATGTCCGGTGATCATCACGTCGGGGTGGGTGATCCCGGACACGATCCGGCTCTCCTTGGAGCCGGGGACCAGGTGGTCGACGAGCACGCCGAGCCGTCGCCGGGGGCCGGGCCGGAAGTTCCGCACCTCGCCGACGAGGTCGTCGATGCCGTTGAGCGGCTCGACCACCACGCCCTCGACGCGCAGGTCGTCGCCCCAGATGCGCTCGACCAGCGCGGCGTCGTGGATGCCCTCGACCCAGATCCGGCTCGCCTCGGCCACCCGCGCCGGGACGCCCGCGACCGCGATCGATCCGGAGGCGGTGATCCGGCGCTGCGCGGGAGCCGCCTGCGCCGCCGGTCTGCGCAGCGTGACGGGCTTGCCGTCGAGCAGGAACGCGGCCGGGGTGAGCGGGAAGTTGCGCCGCCTGCCGTGCCGGTCCTCCAGCACCACCGCGCCGAGCTCGAAGCCGACCACCGCGCCACAGAACCCCGAATCGGCGTCCTCGACCACCAGATCCGTCTCGGCGTCGACCTCCGGGATCACCTTTCGCCGGCGCCAGTTGCCGGACATCACGTCCTCCCCATACATGACCCGCACGGTAACCCGTACTTTCGGACACGCCCGGGTGACGCTCCGAGTCGAGACAAGGTTCCGGGATGGCACGTACCCTTGCTCGCATGTCACCCGCAGCAGATGCGGCCACCCGCACCGCCCGCCGCTCCACCCGGTTCGTCGCCTGGGTGCGTGCCTGGCGTGCCGGCCTCGTGCCCTTCGACGAGCTGGCCGACGAGATCGCCGGGGACGAGGAGCACCTCGTCGCCGACGCTCCCGGCACCTGGACCGACGTCCCACTCCCCCAGGGACTACCGGTCTTCGCCAAGCTGCACCCGGACGAGATCCGGCTGGTCCTCCCGGCGCCCGGCGACCCACGCGGGCTGCCCGGCCCCGGCGAGCTGACCGGTGCGGCGCTGCTGGCCGGCGAAGCGGTGATGACACCCGACTTCGGCGTGGTGCCCGACGTCCGGCGGCACACCTCGGGCTCCGGTGTGGAGTTCGAGACGGTGGTCTGGCGGGTGCTGCCCGCGCCGGAGCACCGTCCGGTCTTCCAGATCGGCGCCGCCGAGGCCGAGGCCGAGCTGACCGCGGCGCTCGGCGAGGCCACCGCGCGGCTGACCAAGCTGGACGTCGCCCAGTGGAAGCCCGAGCTGGCCGGCGCGCTCCAGGCCCTGCGCCGCCCCGAGGGCACGCCCACGCTGCCACCCGGCTTCGACCCGCGCTCGCGCCGCCTCTTCGCCCGGGCCAGCGTGCTCGACCAGGTGCTGGCGCTCGCCGAGACGAACGCGCCGGGCGGCGCGGTCAACGGCTACGAGGCCCAGCAGCGCGACGAGGCCCTGCGCCCGCTCACCGCCGCGTGCCGCCAGGCGCTGGTCGCCGCGTGCAACTCCCCGCTCCGGCCGTGACGGCCCGCTCGCTCGCGCCGGCCCGGCGGGGCGCGACCCATCAGGCCGCCCCGGCCCGGCGAGGCGCGGCCTGATGGCGGGGCAGCAGGCGCACTGCACGTACTGCGGGGCGCGCTTCACCGCCGGCCAGGAGTGGCCGCGGCGCTGCGGCGCCTGCGGGGAGACGACGTACCGCAATCCCACCCCGGTCGCGGTGGCCCTGCAGCCGGTCGGCGACGGCCTGCTGGCGGTCCGCCGGGCGATCCCACCGGCCGAGGGCACCCTGGCCCTGCCGGGCGGTTTCATCGAGCTGGGCGAGACGTGGCAGGCCGCGACCACGCGCGAGCTGCGCGAGGAGACCGGCCTGATCGCCGACCCTGCCCGGGTACGCCTCTTCGACACGCTGAGCGCCGAGGACGGCACCCTGCTGGTCTTCGGCCTGCTCCCGGCGATCCCGGCCCCGATCGCGGTCCCGGAGGAGCCGATCGACGGCGAGGCCCTGGAGCTCGCCGTCCTGACCGGGCCGGCCGAGCTCGGCTTCAGCCTGCACACCGAGGTCGCCGACCGCTGGTTCTCCGAACTTCGGTAAGTACGGGCCGCTGCCGGTGGTCATCGACGAGTTCCCGTTCCTGGCCAGGGTCAGCCCCGCCCTCCCCTCGATCATCCAGAAGGCGCTCGAGCCGTCCGCCCAGCGCGGCAACTCGCAGGTCCGCCTGCTGCTCTGCGGATCCGCGCTGTCCTTCATGGGCGGGCTGCTCTCCGGCACGGCGCCGTTGCGCGGACGTGCCGGGCTGGAGCTGGTGGTGCCGACCCTCGACTATCAGCATGCGGCCCGGTTCTGGGCCATCGCCGATCCGCGGACCGCGGTACTGACCAATGCGATCGTCGGGGGCACTCCGGCCTACCGGAACGAGTTCACTCAGGGCGACGCGCCGTCCGGGCCGGACGACTTCGATTCCTGGGTGATCCGGGCGGTGCTCAACCCGGCACGCCCGCTGTTCCGGGAGGCCCGCTATCTGCTCGCCGAGGAACCCGATCTCCGGGATCCCGCGCTGTACCACTCGGTGCTGGCGGCGATCGCGGACGGGAACAGCCAGCGCGGCGGCATCGCGGGATACCTCGGGCGGCAGGCGTCCGACCTCAACCATCCGCTGCGGGTCCTGGAGGACGTCGGGCTGATCACGCGGGAGGACGACGCGTTCCGGCAGAACCGCAGCGCGTACCGGATCGCGGAGCCGCTGCTCACCTTCTACCACGCGGTGATGCGCCCGGTCTGGGGCGACCTGGAACGGGCGGGGCGGGCGGCCCAGGTGTGGCCACGGATACGGGCGACGTTCCTCAGCAAGGTGGTCGGGCCACACTTCGAGACGATCTGCCGTCAGTGGGCACGGTGGACCGCCGGCCCGGAGACGTTCGGCGACTACCCGCACCGGGTAGCGGCCGGCACCGTCGCGGACCGAGAGGCGCGGACGTCACACGAGGTCGACGTCGCCGCGTTCGGGCGGGCCGACGACGGGCGAGAGGTCCTGCTCGGCATCGGCGAGGCCACGTGGAACGACGTCATGGGCGCCGGGCATCTGCGCCGCCTGGCCCGGATCCGTGAGCTGATCCAGGAGCGCCGGGGCACCCGGGCCGGCGAATGCCGCCTCCTGATGTTCAGCGGGGCGGGCTTCACCGAGGAGCTGCGAGCGACCGCGGCTGCCGACCCCGGCATCCAGCTCATCGGAGTGGACCAGCTCTACCGGGGCGCACCCTAGCCTGAGTTTTCACGTGCGGCGAGGTCGACGCCACCCCGCCGCACGTCAAAACTCAAACTAGTCGATGAGTGCGGCTCGGTTGAGCTCGTCGAGGAGGAGGCGGATGGCGGGGGCGCAGCGGGCGCTGTCGGCGGTGGTGAACCACGCGAGTTCGGCGATCTCGTTGGCCGCCTTCGGGGTCTCCTCGTCGATCTCGGGGCCGCCGGTGAAGCAGATCAGGCGGACGCGGGTGCCGGGTGGGCGGTTGTGGGCCGGGGCCTCGATCGTACGGAAGAGGGTCAGAGATCCCGGGTTGATCGGGATGCCCACCTCCTCGATCGTCTCGCGGGCGGCCGCCTCGGCGTGTGTCTCGCCGGGCTCGGGCTTGCCGCCGGGGAGGTAGAAGGCATCCGACGTCGCCGGGCGGACCACCAGGACCCGGCGGTCACGGACACAGACCCACGCGGACGCGATCACCTCGGTAAGCACGGAAGCGACGCTATCAAGAGCGGCTCAGCGGACCGTGGACGCGACCGAACGGGAGGGTGTGCGCGGAAGGGTGCTCGTGGGCCTGCTGCTGCTCGGGATGATCACGCCGGTGGCGTTCGGCTGGCGGTTCTCCGTGGTGGCGAGCGGGTCGATGCGGCCGGGAGTGCGGCCCGGGGATCTCGTGGTCACCGTGCCGGCGGACGAGCTGCGGCCCGGCGACGTGATCAGGTTCCATGATCGGAACCGGCCACGGCGGGCGCTGCTGCACCGGATCGCGCGGGTCCGGGCGGATGGGCTGCTGATCACCAAGGGGGACGCCAACGCCGTCGTGGACCGGGCGCCGATACCGCGGAGCGCGGTGAGTGGGGTGTTACGACTGCGGATCCCGTACGCCGGGCTGCCCGTGCTGTGGCTACTCACACGGACAGCCCGCTGAGAACGATCAGATCTCGTCGATCAGGTCGGCCACCGAGTTGACGATGCGGGACGGCCGGTACGGGTACGTCTCGCTCTCCATCCGGCTGCTGATGCCGGTCAGCACCAGGATCGTCTCCAGGCCCGCCTCCAGGCCGCAGAGGACGTCGGTGTCCATCCGGTCACCGATCATCGCGGTGGTCTCGCTGTGCGCGCCGATCGCGTTCAGCGCCGAGCGCATCATCATCGGGTTCGGCTTGCCGACGAAGTACGGCTTCACGCCGGTCGCCTTGGAGACCATCGCGGCGACCGAGCCCGCCGCCGGGAGCAGGCCCTCGGTGGAGGGGCCGGTCGCGTCCGGGTTGGTGCAGATGAACCGGGCGCCGCCGTTGATCAGCCGGATCGCCTTGGTGATCGCCTCGAAGCTGTACGTCCGGGTCTCGCCGAGCACCACGTAGTCCGGTTCGAACTCGGTCAGCACGTAGCCCGCCGCGTGCATCGCGGTGGTCAGGCCGGCCTCGCCGATCACGTACGCCGTACCACCGGGCCGCTGATCGGCCAGGAACTGCGCGGTGGCCAGCGCCGCCGTCCAGATGGAGTGCTCCTCCACCTCGAAGCCCATCCGGGTGAGCCGGGCCTGCAGGTCACGCGGCGTGTAGATGGAGTTGTTGGTGAGGATCAGGAACGGCTTGCCGGACGCCTTCATCCGGTTGACGAACTCGGGCGCACCGGGCACCGGCTCGCCCTCGTGGACGAGTACGCCGTCCATGTCGGTGAGCCAGCTCTCGATGGGCTTGCGGTCCTTCATAGTCAGGCTCCTCGGCGCGGTGGTGGTGTGCAGCAGTCGGCGGGGCACACGTCCCAGGTCGGGAGCGTACCCAGCTTCCGGCGCGGAAGATCACCGGTCCGCTCCTCGACCAGTTCGCGGACCATCGTCACGAAGCGCGGGTGCACGCCGGGGGTGGCGGCCCGGGCGTACCCGAGACCGAGCTCGGCGGCGGTCTGTTTCGCCTCGTTGTCCAGGTCCCAGATCACCTCGAGGTGGTCGGAGACGAAGCCGATCGGGCTGACCACCACGTCGGTGATGCCCTTCTCGGCGAGGATCCGCAGGTGGTCGTTGACGTCCGGTTCCAGCCACGGGATGTGCGGCGGGCCGGAGCGGCTCTGCCAGACCAGGTCGTAGCCGAGGTCGGCGGCGGCCGCGGCGTGCACCAGCCGGGCGGTCTCCTCCAGCTGGCCCGTGTACCGGCCGCCGGCCGGGCCGGCGGTGTTCGCCATGCCGACCGGGATCGAGTGCGCGGTGAAGACCAGCCGGGTGCTCGCCCGGCGCTCCGGGTCGAGGGTCGCGAGCGCGGCGGTCACCGCCTCGATGTGCGGCTCGACGAAGCCGGGGTGGTCGTGGAACTGCCGCAGCTTGCTGATCCTCGGCGCCTTCGGCCCGACGTGCTCGCGGGCCTTGGCGATGTCCTCCCAATACTGCCTGCAGGAGGAGTAGCCGCCGTACGCGCTGGTCGCGAAGCCGAGTGCGTGCTCGACGCCGTCGTCGCGCATCCGGGCCACGGTGTCGGCGAGCATCGGGTGCCAGTTGCGGTTGCCCCAGTACGTGGGCAGGTCCACGCCGTGCGCGGCGAACTCCGCGTCCACGGCGGCCAGCAGGTCACGGCACTGCTGGTTGATCGGGGAGACCCCGCCGAAGTGCATGTAGTGCTCACGCACCTCGGCGAGGCGCTCGTCCGGTACCCCGCGCCCGCGAACCACGTTGCGCAGGAACGGCATCACGTCATCGGGCTTCTCGGGCCCTCCGAAGGAGAGCAGGACGAACGCGTCGTAAACCACCCGCCCATCCTGCCATTCGGCTAGGCGCCGAGCGCGTGGTAACCCCCGTCGACGTGCACCATCTCACCGCTGGTCGCCGGGAACCAGTCGGAGAGCAGCGCGCAGATGGCCCGCGCGGTCGGCTCCGGGTCGCCCAGGTCCCAGCCCAGCGGCGCGCGGTTCGACCAGGCGTCCTCGAACTGCTCGAAGCCCGGGATCGACTTGGCGGCCATGGTGCGCAGCGGCCCGGCGGCGACCAGGTTGCTGCGGATGCCCTTGCTGCCCAGGTGCAGGGCGAGGTAGCGGTTGGCGGACTCCAGCCCGGCCTTGGCCACGCCCATCCAGTCGTAGACCGGGTACGCCTTGGTCGCGTCGAAGGTCAGGCCGACGATCGAGCCGCCCGGGCTCATCAGCGGCAGCGCCGCCTGCGCCAGTGCCTTGTACGAGTACGTCGACACGTGCAGCGCCTGGGCGACGTCCTCCCACGGCGCGTCCAGGAACCCGCCGCCGAGGCAGCTCTGCGGGGCGAAGCCGATCGAGTGGACCACGCCGTCGATGCCGTCGACGTGCTCGCGCACCTTGTCGGCGAGCCCGGCGAGGTGCTCCGGGTTG
Organism: Actinoplanes sp. NPDC051851; assembly: GCF_040681165.1. Taxonomy (NCBI): domain Bacteria; kingdom Bacillati; phylum Actinomycetota; class Actinomycetes; order Micromonosporales; family Micromonosporaceae; genus Actinoplanes; species Actinoplanes sp. NPDC051851. The sequence goes on from NZ_JBFAYF010000091.1 coordinate 23,680, forward strand.
GTGACGTCCAGCTCGATGACCGGAGCCGCCTCCGGCAGCCGCTTGGCGATCCGCTCCACCAGCGACAACCGGCCGAAGCCGGTGAGCACCACGGTGGCGCCGTTTTCCTGCGCCACCTTCGCCACCGAGAACGCGATCGACGCGTCGGTGATCACGCCGGTGACGAGCAGCCGTTTGCCGGCCAGCAGTCCAGACACAAATCTCTCCTGAAAATGGGAACTCAATGCTCCGCGGGAGGCCCCGCGGCGGGGCTCAATGCCCCATGCCGAGACCGCCGTCGACCGGGATGATCGCGCCCGAGATGTAGGCGGCCGCGTCACTCGCCAGGAAGGTCACTGCCGCGGCGACTTCGTCGGCGCTCGCGAGACGACCGGCCGGGACGGCCTTGATGATCTCGGCCTTCCGCGACTCCGGCAAGACCGCGGTCATCTCGGTCTCGATGAACCCGGGCGCCACCACGTTCGCCGTGATGTTCCGGCTCCCCAGCTCCCGCGTGATGCTACGGGCCATGCCCACCAGGCCCGCCTTCGACGCGGCGTAGTTCACCTGGCCGGGTCCGCCGTACAGGCCGATCACCGACGAGATGAAGATCAACCGGCCCCACTTGGCCCGCAGCATCTTCGAGCTGGCCCGCTTCGCCACCCGGAACGAGCCGGTGAGGTTGGTGTCGACGACCCGCTCGAACTGCTCCTCGGACATCCGCAGCAGCAGCGTGTCGTCGGTGATGCCGGCGTTCGCCACCACCACCTCGACCGGGCCGAGCTCGTTCTCGACGAACGTGAAGGCGGCGTCGATGGACTCCGCGTCGGTGATGTCGCACTGGACGCCGAACAGGCCGTCGGGGGCGCCGGAACCGCGGTGGGTGACCGCCACCCGGTCGCCCTGCTTGGCGAAGGCCTGCGCGATCGCCAGGCCGATGCCACGGTTCCCGCCGGTCACCAGGACGGTGCGAGCCACAGTCACTCCTTCAAGTCGTCATACCCGGGTAGGGGGTGCCGGCTGGCACCGCAGGGTCACGACGGTGCCGCCACACGTGGTTAACCTGCTGGGAATGGAGACTAACGGCCCCGTCGAGGGGGCCGGTGTGACGGGGCCGCCGACTTACCTAACGTTCAAACGGGAGAAGGCGAGGTCACGACCCCGCCGACGGCTCCCGCGCAACCTGATCCCGGTGCCGTTCCTCGGCGTGGCCGCGCTCGGGCTCGCGGCCGGCGCGAGGCATTGACCGACATGCACGGTCCGTCTCATCGCTCGCGCCGACCGGGACGACCTGAAGCTGATCATCACCAATAGGGTGGCAAATGGCATAGAATCCACCCATATGGGTCATGGATTCACCGGCATGCGCGAACGGGTGACCCCGCTGGTCGATTCCGGCGGGATCGTCGTCGCCGGCGGGGTCGCGGGGGTGGGCGTTCTCGGTCATGGCCCGGGTTGGGGGTTATCCACCGCCGGGGTTTGTCCACAGGGTCCCGGGCCAAGATCGCTGCTATGTGCCACTGTTCCGTTAGGGATGGGGGTTTCCCCCGGTCGGGGTGGGCCCCGCATGGCCGGACTTGATCGACTTTTCATGATCAACTGCAGGTTTGATCTTGGTGGCTGGTGGTGAGGGGTGTGTCGGCGGGCTGGAGAGACCCGTGAGCGCCAGCTTTCTCGGCGCGGCTGGCGTTCACGGGTCACTCGGAGCGCCGGAGACACCCCTGACCACCAGCCGACCGGCCCGAGACACCCCGGATCGCCAGCCGGACCGGCCGAGGCACCCTGGACGGCCGGCCCACCGCCTGCGGGCACGCCGCCCGGCGGGCCCGCGACCGAAACCTGGCCGGCCGAAACCCGGCCGACGGAATCGACGATCCGCGGGCGGCGAGCGTTCCGGACGGGCACTCACCGCGGGATCCGGCGTCCCACCCGAGCGGTCCAGAATTGACCAGCAGGGTCACGGTGGCCCTGCTCGGCGGCGTTCTCGCGGGCGGCGCGGGCGGCGTCCTTTCTGTTCAGGAACGGTCACGGGCCGGGATCGGCGCGCCCGCCAGGGGCTCCTGCTCCTGCGGGAGGCCGGAGAGGGCCG
>NZ_JBFAYF010000092.1:0-25557 GCF_040681165.1 Actinoplanes sp. NPDC051851
CGTCGCGCTGACCGCCGGCCTTGACCTTGTCGTCGGCGCCGTACCCGCCGACGTCGTGCACGTCCGCGCTGCGCTCGTAGCTGCTCCCACGTCCCGCTCGCACCCCGGGCCCACCCACCGGGGGCTTTCGCGGTCGAGACGAGTGGGCCCCCGCAGCCCGGGGTAGCTGCGGGGGCCCACTGTTCTCGGGAGAAGGTCCGTTAGGTGGTGGCCGTCAGGTCGTAGACGGTGCTGCTGCCGACCGTGGTGGCCGTGTAGTTCTCCGAGACCCAGGTGGCGATCTGGCTGGCGCTGCCGTCGCTGCCGCCGCGCCCGCCGCCCATGCCGCCGCCCGAGATGTAGTAGTGGATCTCGCCGGCCGCGACGTAGGCCTTGAACTCGTCGAGCGTGGGGGAGGGGTCGCTGCTGGTCCAGCCGCCGACGCCCATCACCGAGGTGCCGCTCGCCAGTTCGAGGCTGGCGGCCGAGCTGGAGCCGTTGGTCGCGGCCGCCCAGCGGTAGGAGCTGCTCGCCTTGAGCAGCGCGATCACCTCGCTGCTGGTGCTGCTACCGCCCATACCGCCTCCCATACCGCCGCCCATGCCGCCTCCGCCACCGTTGCCACCCGGGCCGCCCGACGACGAGGAGGACGAGGACGACGAGGAATCGGACGACGAGGAACCGGAGGAGGACGACGAATCGGTGGACGAGGAGGACGACGAGGACGAGTTGCGGTCGGGGCGGCTTCCGCGCGTACCGGAAGCCGAGCCGCCACCACCGCCACCACCGCCCATGCCGCCGGAGGAACCGGAGGGCCCGGCCGTCGGGATGGAGCCCGAATGGGCGACCCCGACCGTGGCCGTGGCGTAGGCGGCGCTGCCCAGACCCGCCGAGAGGAGGCCGGCCACCAGGCCGACGATCGCGAGGCGGCGCAGCTGGACGGCCGGGGCGATCAGCAGGAGGGCGGCGACCACACCGACCGCGACGGCGATCCAGCGCAGAGCCGGCATCCAGTCGGTACGGCCCAGGAGCACGAAGCCCCAGCCCGCCGTGGCCAGGACCATGCCGGCCAGGACGACCCGCGCCCAGAGCTCGGCCCGGTAGAGCCAGAGTACCCGGGACCCGATCGCGACCAGGGCGGCGATCGACGGAGCGAGGGCGACCGTGTAGTACGGGTGGATCGTGCCGCTCATGTACGAGAACGTGATCGCGGTGACCAGCGTCCAGCCGCCCCAGAGCAGCATGCCGGCCCGGGCCCGGTCGGTGCGCGGCGCCGTCCAGGTGATCGCGACGACGGCGACCAGGGCGATCAGCGCGGCCGGCAGCAGCCAGGAGATCTGCGTGCCCATCGAGTCGCCGAAGAGCCGCCCGATGCCGGTGGACCCGCCGAAGCCGGTGTTCCCGCCACCGCCGCCACCCCCGCCACCGGCGTTGCCGTCACCGCCGAGGATCCGGCCGAGGCCGTTGTAGCCGAGCGCGAGCTCCCAGAGCGTGTTGTTGGTCGACCCGGCGATGAACGGCCGGGACGACGCCGGCCAGATCTCCACCAGGGCGATGTACCAGCCGGCCGAGACCACCAGGGCGAGACCGGCGAGCAGCAGGTGCTTGATCCGCTTCCCGAGGCCGGTCGGCGCGGCGACCAGGTAGACCAGCGCCATCGCCGGCAGCACCAGGAACGCCTGCATCATCTTGGTGAGGAAGCCGAAGCCGAGCAGCACGCCGGTCCAGGCCAGCCACCTGGCGCTGGCCGTCTCGGTGGCGCGGACCGTGGTGTACGCCGCCGCGGTCATCAGTAGCACCAGCAGCGCGTCCGGGTTGTCGAACCGGAACATCAGCACGGCGACCGGGGTGATCGCCAGCGCGGCGCCGGCGAGCAGGCCGGTCCAGTGGCCGAACCAGCGCCGGACGGCGAGGTAGAGCAGGAAGACGCTGGCGACGCCCATCAGGGCCTGCGGCCCGAGGATCGCCCAGCTGTTGACCCCGAAGATCCGGGCGGAGAGCCCCATCACCCACATCGCGGCGGGCGGCTTGTCCACGGTGATCGCGTTGCCCGCGTCGAGCGAGCCGAACAGCAGCGCCTTCCAGCTCTGTGAGCCGGCCTGGGCGGCGGCGGCGTAGAAGCTGTTGCCCCAACCGGAGGCACTGAGGTTCCAAAGGTACAGCACAGCTGTCGCAGCCAGTAACAGCCCTAAAGATGAGCGCTCCAGCGCTTTTCCGGACCGGTGGCGTGCAGTCGTCGTCATGGGACTAACCTCGCGGGTAGTTCTACGACGGCTCTGTGATCAGTCTGTGGGCCGTCTGAGAACTACAGTTCGCCGCGTCTCGGCAGCGGTTCGTGCCACGATGGGCGAAGTGTGCAGTTGTCCCCTGGCCGGAGTGGGAGAGATGAGCGAACACGTTTCCGACAGTGCCGAGTGGCAGAACCTTCAGGGTCTCGCCGAGAAGTTCTCGGCGGTCCACCTGCGCGATCTCTTCGGCAGCGACGCGGAGCGCGGCACCCGGTATGCCGCCGAGGTCGCCGACCTCTACGTGGACTACAGCAAGAACCTGGTGACCGACGAGGTGCTCGGCGCCCTGGTCGCCCTCGCGAACCGTGCGAAGCTGAGCGAGAAGATCGCCGCGATGTTCGCCGGGGAGCACATCAACATCACCGAGGACCGGGCGGTGCTGCACACCGCCCTGCGCCTGCCCCGGTCCGCGTCGCTGGTCGTCGACGGCCAGGACGTGGTCGCGGACGTCCACGGTGTCCTCGACCGCATGGGTGCCTTCGCGGACAAGGTGCGTTCGGGTGAATGGACCGGACATACCGGTCAGCGCATCAAGACGATCGTGAACATCGGGATCGGCGGGTCGGATCTCGGGCCGGTCATGGCCTATGAAGCGCTGAAGGACTACACGCAGCGGGACATTTCGGCCAGATTCGTGTCGAACATCGACCCGACGGATCTGTACGAGAAAACCCATGATCTCGACCCGGCTACGACGCTGTTCATCATCGTCTCCAAGACCTTCACCACCCAGGAGACGCTGACCAACGCCCGCGAAGCGCGGAAGTGGCTTCTCGCGACCCTGAAGGACGACGCCGCGGTCGCCAAGCACTTCGTGGCCGTCAGCACCAACGCCGCAAAGGTCGCCGAGTTCGGCATCGACACCGAGAACATGTTCGGCTTCTGGGACTGGGTGGGCGGCCGCTACTCCCTCCCGTCCGCCGTCGGCCTGTCCGTGCTGATCGCGATCGGCAAGGAGCAGTTCGCCGACATGCTCGCGGGCTACCGCGCGATCGATGAACACTTCCGGACTACCCCGATCGAGCGGAACGTTCCGGCGCTGCTCGGCCTGATCAACGTCTGGTATGACACGTTCCTCGGGGCGCAGTCGCACGCGGTGCTGCCGTACGCGCAGTACCTGCACCGGTTCGCCGCGTACCTGCAGCAGCTGACCATGGAGAGCAACGGCAAGTCGGTGCGCCTCAGTGGCGAGCCGGCCACCTTCCAGACCGGCGAGATCTTCTGGGGCGAGCCCGGCACCAACGGCCAGCACGCGTTCTACCAGCTGATCCACCAGGGCACCAAGCTGATCCCGGCGGACTTCATCGGCTTCAGCGTGCCGAACCACGACATCGGCGAGATGCACGACCTCTTCATGTCGAACTTCCTCGCCCAGACGGGCGCGCTGGCGTTCGGCCGTACGCTGGAGCAGGTCACCGCCGAGGGCACCGACCCGAAGATCGCGCCGCACCGGGTGATGCAGGGCAACCACCCGACGACGACGATCCTCGCGGAGAAGCTGACGCCGGGCACTTTCGGTCAGCTGGTGGCGCTCTACGAGCACATCACCTTCACCCAGGGCATCGTCTGGGAGATCAACTCCTTCGACCAGTGGGGTGTCGAGCTCGGCAAGGTGATGGCGAACCAGCTGGCGCCGAAGCTGACCGGCGCGACCGCCACCGCGGACGACGACTCGTCGACGAACGAGCTGATCAAGCGGTACCGGGCGGCCCGGGGACGCTGACGTCTCTAGGCTCAGTGCCGTGGACACGTCTACGGCACTGAGCCTCCGTCTCTCCGCCCTGCTCCTCGGCGCCCATCCGCAGACGGACGTCCTCGGCGTCACCGAGTGGTTCGGCGCGATGCAGGCCCAGGACCTGAACAGCGTGCTCTGGTCGCTCGGGTGCCGCCTGCCCGGTTTTACCGCGAAAAATACGGTCATGTCGATGGAAGAGCGACATGTCGTCCGAACCTGGCCCATGCGCGGCACGGTCCACCTCATCCCCTCCGCCGACGCTCACTGGATGTTGCAGCTCACCGGCGTCCGGGCCCTGGCCGGCGCCGCCAAACGCCGCGAGATCCTCGGCCTCAGCGAGAAGACCGCCGACAGGGCGGTCGAGATCCTGGGTGCCGCGCTCACCGGTGGCGGCCGCATGACGCGATCCGAGTGCATCGCCACCCTCAACGACGGCGGCGTCCAGGTCACCGGCCCGTTGGGTTACCACCTTCTCTGGTACGCCAGTCAGCAGGGCGTCACCGCGATCGCCCCCAACGCCGGAAGCGAACAGACGTTCGTCCTGCTCGACGAGTGGGCCACCACCCGCAACGAGCCCGCCTCCCGGGAGGAGGCCCTGGGCATCCTCGCGTACCGCTACTTCCGCAGCCACGGCCCCACGACGGCCAAGGACTTCGCGGGCTGGACCATGCTCCCGATGGGCGACGCCCGCAAGGGCATCGCCGCCGCGGGCCTGACCAGGGTCGACGTCGACGGCGTGGAGATGTGGGCCGATCCGGCGGCGCTCGACGCGGGCCCGGTCACCGGCTGGCGCGCCCTGCCCGGCTTCGACGAGTACATGCTGGGCTACAAGGACCGCGCGATGATGGCGACGCCCGACCAGCTCGCGAAGATCATCCCGGGTGGCAACGGCATCTTCCAGTCCACCCTGATCCGCGACGGCCGGGTGATGGCCACGTGGAAACGTACCCTCGGCAAGAAGGCGGTCTCGATCGCGGTGACGCCCCTCGCCGACATCCCGGACTGGTCGCCCGTCGAGGAGGCCCTGCAACCCTACGGGACGTTCGTCGAGCTCCCGGTCGTGGTCAAGAGGCCGGCCTGACCGACCCGGGCGCCGACCTGCTTGACCACCCGCAGCGTCGGGCTCACCTCCAGCCGGTCCAACCCGGGCAGCGCGCCGAGCCGCTCGGTGGTGAACGCGTAGAGCGCGTCCAGATCCCGGCAGTGCGCCACGGCGTGCAGGTTGTCCGGCCCGGAGACCGCCGCGGCGAACACCACCTCCGGCATCCGCGCCAGCGCCCGCCCGGCCTCGGCGAGCCGCGCCGGATGCACCCGCAGCCCCAGGTTCGCCCGGGTCGTCAGCCCCAGCGCGGTCGGCGCGATCTCGACGTCGAGGTAGACCACGCCTCGGGAGAGCAGCTCCCGCATCCGGCGGGCGACCCGTCCCGGGGTGAGACCGGTCGCGGCGGCGAGGTCGACCAGGCTGGCCCGCCCGTCGGCGCCGAGGGCCGCGATCAGCCGGTCGTCGGCGGCGCTCAGCGGGGCTGCTCGTTCCCGGACTCCTTCGGTGAAGGGCCCGTCGCCGGTGGCGCCCAGTGCGGTCTCCTGCTCCGGCGTGAGCACACCGGCGAGCGCCGTCCAGTAATGCCCACGTCCCGCCAAGAACTGGCGCAACTGTACCGCCGCGCGGACGTCGAGCACCGCCGCCGCCCGGGGGAGACGCCGCCCGAGCAGGTCGTCGCGCTCCTCGCTGGACCGTGACCGCACCGCGCAGGTGACCTCGGACCCGGCGGCGGCGAGCGTGACCCAGCTGACGTCGTCGCGCTGGGCGAGCGCCTCGGCGATCGCGGTGACGCTCCCCGGCCGGCAGCGCAGCCGCACCAGCCACTGGCTCTGCCCGAGCGCCCCGGGATCGACCACGCCGACGACCCGGATCGCGCCGCTGCGGCACATCCGCCGGTACCGCCGGGCGACGGTCAGCTCGGAGACCCCGAGCACCGCGCCGACCGTGGCGAACCCGATCCGCGGGTCGATCTGCAGCGCGCGAAGGATCCGGACGTCCTCCGGCTCCAGGATGACGGATTCGGCCGTTGCGGAAGCCACCATGGCGGCGATGCTACTGTCCCGGCCGCTCCGGCGCGGTCACCCGAGCACGCTTGCCGCATGACGCTGATCGCCATCGAAGAACACTGGATCATGCCGGAGCTGACCGCGGCGCTGCGCGACTCCGGCGACGAGAGCCTCGCCTTCAACGACCTCGGCGACCACCGGGAGCGCCTCCGGGACCTCGGTGCCGGCCGGATCGCGGCGATGGACGCCCAGGGCATCGACGTGGCCGTCCTCGCGCTCACCCCGCCCGGCACCCAGCCCCTCGCCCCGGACGCGGCGATCCGCCTGAGCCGCGCCGCCAACGACCGGGCGGCCGAGGCCGTCGCCGCCCACCCGTCCCGTTTCCGCGCCCTGTCCACGCTGCCGATGTCCGCCCCCGATGCCGTCGCCCCCGGTGCCATCGTCGCCGAGCTGGAGCGCGCCGCCGGCCTGGGCCACGTGGGCACGATGGTCCACGCCCGCGCCGGCGACCTGCTCCTCGACGATCCGGCGTACGACGACTTCTTCGCCGCCTGCGCCCGCCTCGGCCAGCCGGTCTTCCTCCACCCGCAGCTGCCGTCCCGCGCGGTGCGCGACGCGTCGTACCGGGGCTTCACCCCGACCACCGACCTGGCCCTGGCCACGTTCGGCTGGGGCTGGCACCTGGACACGGCCACGGCCGCCCTGCGCCTGATCCTGCGCGGCACCGTCGACCGCCACCCCGCCCTGCAGATCATCCTGGGCCACTGGGGCGAGATGCTGCTCTTCTGGCTCGACCGCGCCGACAGCCTCTCCCGGGTCGCGGGCCTGCCCCGCCCGATCCGCGACTACATCCGCACCAACTTCTTCATCACCACATCCGGCATGCACAACCCGGCCCTGCTCGACCACGCCTTGTCGGTGACCACTCCGGACCGCCTGCTCTTCTCCACCGACTACCCGTTCCAGCACCCCACCGGCCCGGAGATCGCCGCGTTCCTGCAGCATTTCCCCACCGAGGAGGCCCGCACCCTCTTCACCGCGGAGAACGCGGCCGCCCTCTTCGGCATCGACCTCCCCGTCACGGTGAAGCGGCCAGGATGAGCTCGGACCGCACCACTTCCAGGAGCCGTCCCACCCAGTTGGTGCCCCGCCGCCCGTCGACGGCCCAGTATCCGTTCCCCCCGTCGTTGTAGAGGATCCGTGCGTCCCCCGTCGCCAGCAGCGTCGCCGCGAACGACGGGTGCCGCCGGAACTTGTCCCGCAACAGCGCACCCATCACGGCCAGCCGCACCCCGGCCCACCCGTCCCTCCGCGGCGCCTCCCGCCCGAGGGACTCCGCCTCGACACCCCGCTCCGCCCCCGCGATCCGGTCGTGCCACTCCGGGTCGGCCGCCGACACCGCCCAGTAGGCGTGCGTCACGCTCCGGTACTCCCGTCCCGCGTAGACCACCGTCGCCGGATAGTCGTTCTGCACGACCTCCGCCCCCGGCGGTTCCGGCCACCCCCGCGGATAGACGCCTCTGCTCACCGTGACCGGCTGCGCCACCGCGGTCTCCGGCCCGTCGGCCGCCCGCCGGTCGTCGTCCGCCGCCGCACCCGCGCGCCGGAAGTACGCGAGCGCCCGCTCCCGGCTCGCTGCGGTCACCACGAGGGTGCTACCAGGATTCCGCGCCGGGATCTCGTCGCCGACGTCGGCCAGCAGGATCCGGACCGGCACGTCGTTCTGGTCCATGTCCCCGAGCACGTAGATCCGCCGATGCTCCGGCACCGCGAGATACGTCTGCCGGACGGCCTCGAGGTTGGCCGCGCTCGGCTCCCCGGCATAGCGGAGCAGCGCCCGCCAGCAGCGCCCGGACGAGTCCGGCCGGTCGTTGAGCCGGTCCACCTCGTCCACCAGATCGGCGATCACCAGCTCCGGCGTCAGCCACGAGGTCAGCGCCGGCAGCACACCACCCGCCACCCCGTCGATGACGAACTCCGCCCCCGCCGGCGGCGCCAGAGTCAGCGTCCCGTCCCCGAACCCCGCCCGCAGCCCGTCGAGATCGGTGCCTTTCCCGAACCGCCCCCAGCGCACCAGCCCGTCCGCGAACACGGCGAGCGCTTCCAGCCGAAAGTGGTCCCCCGACCGTACGAAGACCAGGCGCTGCCGCCCGTTCACGACGTCCTGGTCGACCTCCCGCCAGGTCGCCGTGGTGTCCGTCATGCCGGCAGCCTACTGTCACGGCTTTCCGCCGCCGAGGCGTGTACGTCGCCGCCCGGGAACTGGAGGTCGCGTGATCACCAGCGAGCAGGAGCACGGTGGAGAGAGCGGAACCGTCCGTTCATGACGCGAGCAGATGCGTCAGCGCCGCCGCGCCCTCGACGCGGTGCGCGACCCCTCGTGCCTGCAGCAGGAGATTCGCCATCACGAGCGTCGGATCAACGTCGGGAACCGTGAGCCCCAGCCGTTCCCGCACCCACGGCGCGACTTCGCTCCACCGATAGAACAACGTCCCGTCCCGGTGCGGATTGACCGGCGGCGGAAACCCGCCCGGCCCGCGTTCCCCGGTGGCATAACGCCGGAACGATTCCCGGCTCTGCCCCACCCGATCAGCGACATCGGCCAGCGTCACGAGATCCTCGTCGAGGACCCGCACCGCTTCCACTCCATGGGCTTCCAGATCACGAACCGCAGACGCGATCGCCTCCGCAAGGTTGGCTGCTTCCCGATCGAACTCGGCAACGGGAACACCCCGCTCGACGCCGAAGATCGCATCCTCCGGCCCCTCGGCGAGGAGCGCATCGAGCACCTCGTCGGTGGGCCGGTGACGCAGCACCACCGTGAACGTGTGTGACCGCACTGGCCCACCTCCTTCTTCTGGTGGCGGTTGCGGCTGACCACGTTGTGGACTCCTCGTCGGTGTGGATCCGATTGTCACGCTGGATCTCCCCTCAGCACCACGTCCTTCCGGTGCAATAGTACACCAGCGCGGTGCGAAAGTGCACCGCCTGCATTGATGGCCATTGACATGCGGGAAAGCGCTTTCTAGGGTCGAACTCCATCGACATGGAGGAATCAATGAAGCGCCGCTCCGTGCTCTCCCTCCCCGCTGCCGCCCTCGCCGCCCCGCACCTCAAGGACGCCCTCGCCGCCGCCGGCTTCGAGTCGCCGGCCGTGATCGACGGCAACCTCCCCGCCTTCTACGAGCAGCTCAAGGAGGACCTGACCTTCCCCCTCGCCTACCGTTCCGGCGACTTCCGGGACTGGAAACGCCGCGCCCGCGCCCAGTTCGAGTCCCTGCTCTGCGCCCCCGACGACCGCACCCCGTTCCACGCGGAGGTGATCGACGAGCAGCCCGGCCCCGGCTACACCCGCCGCCAGCTCGTCTTCGACGTCACCAGGTACAGCCGGGTCCGCGCCACCATGCTGATCCCCGACGGCAGGGGCCCGTTCCCGGCCGCGCTCCTGCTGCACGACCACGGCGCCAAGTTCGACATCGGCAAGGAGAAGCTGATCGAACCCTGGTACGACGACACCCGCCTGGCGTCCGCCCGTGCCTGGTCCGAGAAGTACTTCAGCGGCCGCTTCCCCGGCGACGTCCTCGCCTCCCGCGGCTACGCCGTCCTCTGCGTCGACGCCCTCGGCTGGGGTGACCGCAACGGCCTGGTCTACGACGGTCAGCAGGCCCTGGCGAGCAACCTCTACTACCTGGGCTCCTCGCCCGCCGGTCTGATGGCCCGCGAGGACGCCCGCGCCGCCGCCCTGCTCGCGACGCTCCCGGCCGTCGACCCGCACCGCATCGCCGCCGTGGGTTTCTCGATGGGTGCCTTCCGCGCCTGGCAGGTCGCCGCCCTCTCCGACCACATCGCCGCGACGGTCGCCGCCTGCTGGATGACGGGTCTGCGCGAGATGATGGTCCCGGGCAACAACACCCTCCGCGGCCAGTCCAGCTTCTACATGCTGCACCCGGGCCTCTCCCGCCACCTCGACATCCCCGACGTCGCGAGCCTCGCCGCGCCCCGTCCGGCCTACTTCCTCGACGGCGAGCTCGATCCGCTCTTCACGCCGGAGGGCGTGGCCACGGCGTACGCGAAACTCTCTCGGATCTGGACCTCTCAACACGCGGCCTCGCGCCTGCGCACCCAGACCTTCCCGGGCCTCTCCCACGTCTTCACCGCCCCGATGCAGGACGAGGCCTTCAATTTCCTAGATCAACACCTTCTTTAGGCGTACGCCCTACGCATCCGACGATCGCGTCGTCACCCTCGCCGTCGCGGCGCGCGACCACCGATGCCGCTCCCGGCCGCAGCGCGCCCCGGCCGGGAGCCGTATCCGCTGCGCACCTGGCCGTATCCGCCGCGCACCTGGCCGTCCCCGCCGCCGCTGGCGGCCCCGCGCGGGCTGCTCCCGGTGGCGGTCTCCCGGTGGGTCGCTCCCGTCGGCGGCCACCTCGCGGGACGCTCCCGGAAATGAGCCGGAATCGTGGCAATGACATGCCGAACATTGATCGAATGGGAATTGAAGATCCATTAGTGTGATCGGTGATCAATTGCTGTCCGAATTGGACACTCTGCAGGCAATTATGGGGACTGATGTGGCCTCTGGTTACGGACTCGTTTCCGTACCGAAAAGCGTTCCGTATTGGCGGTTAAGAACCCGACTAAGTCTTGAAGGAATGGCGTGGGGCATCGATAGCATCGACGGTGCTGATGGATCGGGGATCCATCCCGCCCGAAGGGGTATCGACGTTGGCCGCCGTGAGTATGACCATTACATCGACAGTTCTCTTTGTCTTCGCGATCGTGACCCTCTGGTGGACCATGCATGCCTGGCGGACGCCGGAGACGCTGGCGGCCACCCGTTTCGCGGCGCCGGACGGTGCGCAGCATCTGACGTTCTCGCTGCTGGTGCCCGCTCGCCACGAGCAGAACGTCCTGGAGCGGACGGTCCGGCGACTCCTGCAGTCGACCCACGAGGGATTCGAGATCATCGTCATCGTCGGGCACGACGACGCGGAGACCGCCGCGGTGGCCGAGCGGGTGGCACTCATCGCGCCGGGGCGGATCCTGGTGGTCACCGACCATAATGAGGTGAAGAACAAGCCCCGCGCGCTGAATACGGCCCTGCCCTATGCGCGCGGTGACGTGATCGGTGTCTTCGACGCCGAGGACGAGGTCCATCCCGATCTTCTGGAGCATGTGGATCACGCTTTCCGGGCGACCGGCGCGGATGTGGTGCAGGGCGGCGTCCAGCTGATCAATTTCCATTCCAGCTGGTTCAGCCTGCACAACTGCCTGGAGTACTTCTTCTGGTTCCGCAGCAGATTGCACCTGCACGCCGAGAAAGGGTTCATCCCGCTCGGCGGCAACACGGTCTTCGTCCGGACCGAGGTGCTGCGCCGGGCCAACGGCTGGGACGGCACGTGCCTGGCCGAGGACTGCGACCTCGGGGTGCGGCTCTCCAGCCGCGGCGCCAAGGTCGTCGTCGCCTACGACTCCACCATCGTCACCCGGGAGGAGACCCCGCACTCGCTGCCCGCGCTGCTCAAGCAGCGCACCCGGTGGAACCAGGGCTTCCTGCAGGTGCTCCGGAAGGGGGAGTGGCGCCGCCTGCCCGGCCTGCGCCAGCGGATGCTCGCCCGGTACACCCTGACCGGGCCGTTCCTGCAGGCCTTCGCCGGCCTGGCCATCCCGCTCGGGGTGGTCGTGGCCCTCGCGGCGGACCTGCCGGTCGGCGTCGCGCTGATCACCTTCCTGCCGGTCCTGCCGATGGCGGCCAGCCTGGTGTTCCAGACGATCGGCCTGTACGACTTCGGGCAGCAGTACGGGCTCCGGATCGGGGCGCAGGACTACGCCCGGCTCGTCCTCGGGCTCTTCCCGTACGCGGTGCTGCTGGCGGTCGCCGCGCTCCGGGCGATCTGGCGGGAGTACACCGGCCGCCGCGACTGGGAGCTGACCGCGCACCTCGGCACCCACCTGAGCGGTGCCGTATGAGCGCCGGGGTGCTGGAACGGCTCGACACGGCCGTACCGGAGAAGGAACGGAGTCCCGACGCCGACTGGCTGATCGCCGGAGGTCTCACGATCGTGGTCCTGGTCCTGCTGGCGGTGAACATCGACGGTTTCCCCGCCGCCAGCGACGACGAGGGCACCTATCTCGCGCAGGCCTGGGCGGTCCAGGAGGGCCGCGGCCTGGCGCACTACACCTACTGGTACGACCACCCGCCGCTCGGCTGGATCCAGCTGGCCGCGCTCGCCTGGCTGCCCGGCCTGCTCCTCCCCGGGCTGACCGCGGTGGTGGCCGGCCGGATCGCGATGCTGCCGGTGCAGGCCGCGATGCTGCTGCTGATCTACCTGGTCGGCCGCCGGGCCGGGATGCCCCGGTGGGGCGCGGCGCTGGCCCTGCTCACCTGCGGGCTCTCGCCGCTCTTCCTGACCATGGGCCGGCAGATCTACCTGGACAGCTTCGCGGTGACGTGGATGCTCGGCGCTCTCGCCCTCGCGCTGTCGACGCGCCGCCACCTGTGGCACTTCGCCGCGTCCGGCGCCGCCGCGGCGGTCGCGGTGCTCTCCAAGGAGACGATCCTGCTCGTCGTGCCGGCGGTGCTCCTCGCGCTCTGGCAGAACACGGCGCGCAGCACCGTCCGCCCGTGGGCGGTCGGCTCCTGGTTCACCGGGCTGGTCCTGGTCGGCGGCTTCTACCCGCTCTACGCCCTGCTGCGCGGGGAACTGTTCCCCGGCGAGGGCCACGTCTCGCTGATCGGCGCCTGGCAGTTCCAGCTGATGAGCCGGTCCGGTTCGGGCAGCGTCCTGGAGTCGTCGTCGGGCACCTACGCCCTGCTCCACTCGTGGCTCTACTACGACCCGGTCATCCTCGTCGCCGGCCTGGTGGCGACGGTGCCGGCCCTCGCCGTACGCCGGCTGCGACCGGTCGGCCTGGCCGCCGCGCTGCTGACCGTGATGGCGCTCCGGCCCGGCGGCTACCTCCCCGCCATGTACGTCGTGCAGGTGCTCCCGTTCTTCGCACTCGCCATCGCGGGCGTGGTGGTCGCCGCCGCCACGCGCCGGACGGTCGCCGCCGCCACGCGCCGGACGGTCGCCGCCGCCACGCGCCGGGCGGTCGCCGTCGCGGTCTGCGCGGCCCTGGCACTGGCGTACGTCGCCCCCCACTGGTACGTCGGCGCCGACCGTGCCCTGACCGACACCGCCAACGCGCCCTACGCCGAGGCCGCCGGCTACCTGAGCACCCGGATCCCCGACCGCGCGGACGCCACGGTCGTCGTCGACGACGTCCTCTGGCTGGACTGCGTCGACGCCGGATACGAGCCCGACCGGGTCCTCTGGTTCTACAAGCTCGACCTCGACTCGGCGGTCGCCGCCCGCCTGCCGCACGGCTGGACCGACGTCGACTACATCGTGTCGAGCCCCGCGCTGCGCCAGGACCCGTCCGGCCTGCCCACCGTCGCCGCCCTGCTGGACCACTCCACGACCATCGCCACCTTCGGCCCGCCGGAGGGCCGCATCGAGATCCGCCGGGTCGACAAGGAGACCACACCATGACATTGATCGCCGAACCGCGGCGCGCCGTCTTCCGGGGCCGGATCGGGGAGCTCACCCCCGAGACCACCCTGCGGCAGACCGTCGTGGTGCCCACCTTCAACGAGCGGGACAACATCCCGGCCCTGCTCCGGCGGCTGGCCGCGGTGCTCCCCGCCGACCAGTCGGAGATCGTCGTCGTCGACGACAGCACCGACGACACCCCCGCGGTGGTCCTGGCCGAGGCGCTGACCTGCCCGGTGCCGGTGCGGCTGCACCACCGCGACAGCCCCGAGGGCGGCCTCGGCGGCGCCGTCGTGGCGGGCATGCGGCTGGCGCGGGGCGCCTGGATCGTGGTGATGGACGCCGACCTGCAGCATCCGCCGGAGGTGGTGCCGCAGCTCGTCGCCGCCGGCGTGCGCGACGGCGCCGACCTGGTGGTGGGCAGCCGGAAGTCCGGCGGCGGCACCAGCGACGGCCTGGAGAACGGGTACCGCCGGATCGTCTCGGCCGGCTCCACCCTCACCACCAAGGTCGTCTTCCGGAACGCGCTGCTGCGGGTCAGCGACCCGATGAGCGGCCTCTTCGCGATCCGGGCTAGTTCCCTGGAGGTCGCCGAGCTGCGGCCGCTGGGCTACAAGATCCTGCTCGAGCTGATCGTCCGGAACCGTCCCGGCCGGATCGTCGAGATCCCGTACGCCTTCGCGCCCCGGCACGCGGGCGCGTCGAAGTCCACCCTCCGGGAGGGCCTGCGCTTCCTGAAGCACCTCTCGCTGTTGCGCTTCGGTTCACTGTCGCGCCTCGGTGCGGGACGCGGGCGGATGGCCGGCGTCGCTCTGATCGGGCTCTCCGGCCTGATCCCGAACCAGGTGCTCCTCTGGCTGCTCGCCGCGGTGCTCGGCGTGCACTACGCCCCGGCCGCGGTGCTCGCCAACATGGCCGCCGTCCTCTGGAACTTCGCGCTGATCGACGGCCTGCTCTACCGCCGCCATCGGCACCGCCGCGCCTTCGGGAGCCGGTTCCTGCGCTTCTTCCTGCTGGGCAACGCCGACCTGGTGCTGCGCGTGCCGCTGCTGGCC
Source organism: Actinoplanes sp. NPDC051851 (assembly GCF_040681165.1). Taxonomy (NCBI): domain Bacteria; kingdom Bacillati; phylum Actinomycetota; class Actinomycetes; order Micromonosporales; family Micromonosporaceae; genus Actinoplanes; species Actinoplanes sp. NPDC051851. The sequence goes on from NZ_JBFAYF010000092.1 coordinate 14,645, forward strand.
GTGCTCGTGGACGGCGTGCACACCGGCGTCCTCACCGCCAACCTGATCACGTTGATGGCGTCGTTCACGGCCAGGTTCCTCATTCTCGACAGGCTTATTTATCGCGTACGGCCAGCGAGAGCCGCATCGTGAACCCGGTGCGGCACCGCCCCTGGATCAGCCGCGGCGATCGCCGGAACATCGCCCGGCTGCTGGTGATCCTGCTGGTCGTCACCCTGCTGACGCCGGTCCGGCCGGCGTCGGCCTCGGCGGAGCTGCTGGTCAATCCCGGTCTGGAGACCGTCGACGCCGGCGGTTTCCCGTCCTGCTGGGAGAGGTCCGGCTGGGGCGACGGCGCGTACGCGTTCGAGGTCGTCCACCCCGGCCGGACCGGCGCCAACGCCATGCAGGTCACGCTCACGGCCACCGGCGGTGGCGACCGCAAGGCGATGATGCTGGAGAACCCGTCCTGCGCCCCGAACGTCACGCCCGGCCACCAGTACGACCTCTCCACCTGGTACACCAGCACCACCCCGGACACCGTGCTGACCGCGTTCCGCCGCGACGTCACCCAGGGCTGGGTCTGCTGGACGGATCTGGTCTCGCTCGCCCCGGCGACCTCCTGGACCATGGCGAGCGTCCGTACGCCGCAGATCCCGCCCGGCACGGACCAGATCGTCTGGGGCGTGACCATCTACGGCACCGGCGTCCTGCGCACCGACGACTACGCGATGGCCGACGCCACCGCGCCCGCGCCCGGCTCGTCCTGCAGCGCCGGGGCCGCCTGCACGCAGGGCAGCTGGCAGGTCCTGCCGGTCGAGTCGCCGGCCCGGGGCATCCACGCGGTGGTACTGCGCACCGGGGACGTCCTGCTGGTCGCCGGCTCCGGCAACAGCGAGGACATGTTCGCGGCGGGCACCTTCACCAGCGCCGTCTACCACCCCCGCACCGGTACGTTCACCGTGGTGCCGACCCCGGCCGACCTGTTCTGTTCCGGTCACGTGCAACTGCCCGACGGACGGGTCCTGATCATGGGCGGGAACAAGGCCTACCCCGCGGCCGACCTCAGCCACGGCTACGAGGGGCTGCGCGACTCGTACGTCTTCGACCCGGCCACCGCCACCTACCAGCGGCTCAACGACATGAGCGCCGGCTCCTGGTACCCGTCGGCGACCGCGATGGGCAACGGCGACGTGATCGCGCTCGGCGGTCTCGGCGAGGACTCCTCCGGCACGGTCGCCACCCAGTACTTCGACGTCTCGCAGGGGCGCTGGCTCGGCATCGGGGAGGCGCACCAGACGTGGAGCTACTGGGGTCTCTACCCGTCGATGATCCTGATGCAGGACGGCCGGCTCTTCTACACCGGCAGCCACGTCTTCGGCAACGGCCTGCCCGGCAGCGGCGCGTCGATCTACGACTACGACGCCGCCACCATCACCCCGGTGCCCGGCCTGCGGAACAAGGACCAGCGCGACCAGTCGATGAGCGTGCTGCTGCCCCCGGCCCAGGACCAGCGGGTGCTGACCCTCGGCGGCGGTAACATCGAGTCCAACCCGGACGCCCACCGGCTCACCGACATCATCGACCTCAAGGCCGCGAGCCCCGGGTACGTGGCCGGCCCCGACCTGCCCGGCGGCACCCTGACCGGCGGCGTCGCGGAGACCGCGGCCCAGGGCAAGATGTACGTCTCCGCGGTCCTGCTGCCGGACGGCACGGTCTTCGAGACCGGCGGCGCCCTGCACAACCGGGCCGACCCGGTCTACGAGGCGTCCCTGTACGACCCGGTGACCGGCGTCTTCACCCCGGGCATGGCCGTCGACCCGGTGCCACGCGGCTACCACTCCTCGGCGTTCCTGCTGCCGGACGGCCGGGTCATGGCGGTCGGCGACAACCCGGGCGACGGGTCCTTCGACCAGCGCGTCTCGGTCTACACGCCGCCGTACCTCTTCCACGGCGCGCGCCCGCAGATCCTCGGCGGCGTCGACGAGCAGTGGGCGTACGGGTCGAGCCACACCGTCACCGTCGACACGCCGATCGTGCGGGCCTCGCTGATCCGCCCGGCGGCCGTCACCCATTCCAGCGATCCGAACCAGCGCTTCGTGGAGCTGCCGATGAGCGTGAACGGCGACGACATCACCCTGAACCTGACGAGCAACCCGAACATCGCCCCGCCCGGCTGGTACATGCTCTTCCTGCTCGGCGCCGACGGCGTCCCGTCCGTCGCGTCCTGGGTGAGGGTGTCATGAGGGCCGCGACAGTGGTGGCGGCCGCGTTCCTCGCCGTGGCCGTGCCGCTGACCGTCGTCACCGCGCTGCGTCCCGCCGCCCCGGAGGTCGCGGCGCCGGTGCGGCCCACCGCCACTCCGGCGCCTTTCGTGCAGCGCTTCGCCGAACAGCCCGGCGTGCGCCCGTTGCGCCGCCGTCCGTCACCGACCGCCACGCTGGCCGTTCCGGCCGGCGTGGACGGTTGCGACCATTCCTATGGCGTACGCGGTCAGTGCGTCCCGAACACGTACCCACCCGGCGTCCGGGACCGGTGCGCCTGGCTGCGGGACCACGGTTTCCTGGCGACGCCGCTGCGGGTCACCGGCCGCGACCGGCAGCGACTCGACCGGGACGGCGACGGCCTGGCCTGCGACACCTGATCACCCGTCGCCGCGCGGAGCCGGTCGAAGGGGTCACCCGTCGCCGCCGAACGCCGCGCGGATCCGGTCGAACAGCACGGCGGCGGACGGGTGCGGGACGGCGCGCGGCGAGATCAGGTAGATGCCGCGCGCCGGCGGATCGAGCAGCGACACCGTCGTGACGCCGGCCGGCAGGGCCCGGGTCAGCACGCCGGGGATCAGCGCGATGGCGTGGCCGGTCGCGACCAGGGCCACCTTGCCGGGCAGGTCGGCGGCGGTGAGATCGACGCGCGGGGTGACGCCGGCGCGGGCGGCGTGCCGGCGCAGCAGCGTGGCGGAGCCGTCGTTGTCCTCGGCCCAGATCTCACCGGCCAGCTCCCCGATCGGGACCCCGCTCCGCCCCGCGAGGGGATGGCCGGTGGGGAGGACCACGACCATCTCGTCCAGTCCCAGGAACCGGCGTTCGATCCGCGGGTCGCTGGGCAGCCCCGGCGGAGCGTCGGTGACGACGGCGACGTCGAGCTCCCCGGCGATCACCCGGTCGTGCAGCCGCGCGCTCAGACCGGGGTGCAGGCTCCACCGCAGGGAACCCGCGTCGTCCAGCAGACTGCGGACGGCGGCCGGCACGATCCCGGCGGCCAGGGCCGGGGTCGCGCCGATGGCCAGCGGCGGGCTGGCCGCACCGTCGAGGGCGTCCCGGGCGGCGGTCACCGCGCGGTCGCACTCCCGCAGAACGACCACGGCGTGCCGCAGGAACACCTCGCCGGGCCCGGTCGGCCGCACCCCGCGGACGTGCCGCTGCAGCAGGGGCACGCCGAGCCGCCGCTCCAGCCCGCCGATCTGCCGCGAGACCGCCGACTGGGTGTAGCCCAGCTCGGTGGCCGCCGCCGACAGGGATCCGAGCCGGCAGACCGTCACGTACGTGCGCCACGCCGTCAGGTCCATGCCGGGAAGTATGCCTGTCACGCATGCCTGCCCTGCGAAGTCTGCGCTTGTCGCACCCCTGACGGTGCCCGACAGTGGTGATCCATGACCACACCGCACACCATCGCCGTTCTGGGCCTGGGCCGGATGGGCTCCGCCATCGCGGCCCGGCTCGGCGACGACCACCACGTCGTGGGCTGGACACGATCCGGCCGCCCGCCCCGGGCCCGGGGCGACGCCGTCGCGAAGGCGGCCGTGGCCCGGGACCCGGCCGAGGCCGTCGCGACGGCGGACGTCGTGATACTGGCGCTCTTCGACGGCCTCGCCTGTGAGGAGGTCCTCGACCGGATCCAGGGCTCGTTGCGCCCCGGCGCCGTCGTGGTGAACACCGGCACGGTCGGGCCCGGGGAGGCCGCGCGGTTGGCCGCCCGCCTCGGCGCGTCCTATGTGCACGCGCCGGTGCTCGGCTCGGTGGCCGCGGCCGCGGCGGGCACGCTGCAGATCCTCGCCGCCGCCGACGAGGGCACCCTGGACCGGGTACGGCCGGTGCTGGAGAGGCTCGGCACCGTGCGGCCCGTCGACGGCGCTACCCTGGCCGCCGCGCTCAAACTCGTCGCCAACAGCGCCCTCGCCGGCGCCGTCGTCGCCCTGCGCGACACGCTGCGCCAGGCCGACGCCCTGGGCCTGTCCCGCGCGCGGACGCTGGACGTCCTCGCCCTCGGCCAGTTGGGCGGCCTGGTCACGCGGAAGCGGGCGTTCCTCGACGGTAGCCCGGGACACGCCGCCGAGTTCACCATCGGCGCGCTGCTCAAGGACCTGGACCTGCTGGCCGCCGCGTCCGGCACGCCCCTGCCGGCCGCCGCCGATCTGGCCGGTTCCGACCCGGCGGCGGACATCGCCGTCGCCGCCACCGCCACCGCCCCCGCCGTGGACGAGGCGGTGCTCGCGCCGCTGCGCGCCTACATCCGCGGTCACGCCACCGGCGACCCCACCCACTTCCGGACGGCGTTCCTGCCCACCGCCCACATCGAGGGGATGCGGGACGGCACGTTCGTGTCGTGGCCCCTCGACGACTACTGCGCGCTCTTCGGCGGCCACCCGGCCCCGGACGAGCCGACGCGCTCCCGCCGCCTCGACGCCGTCGACGTGCACGGCACCGTCGCCACCGCGTCGATGACGCTCCGCCACGGCCCGGACACTTTCACCGACGTCTTCCTTCTGGTCCGGGCCGCCGACGGCTGGCGGATCGCGAACAAGGCCTACCACCGGGCCTGAACGGACGACGGCCCCGCCACGGGGGCGGGGCCGTCGTCTCGCCGGATCGGTCAGTTCATCGTGGCGCCGATGGTGCTGCTGCCCGTGGTGAGGAATGTGGTCGTGGGCAGGGTGCCGCTCGAACTGCGGGCGTTGTAGCACGTGCTGGCGTCGGTGGAGATGAAGGACGGCGTGCTGATGCCGCTGTCCCAGTTGTTGCCGGCCGAGGTGACCGAGGAACCCTTGCTGACCGAGCCGCTGCCGTTGCCGACGGCCAGGTTCTTGCCGAGCTTGGCGGAGCTGGTGGCGAAGTAGTAGCCCCAGTTCCCGTTCCCGTACGCCGTGGTCCGGTTGATCACGATGGCGCCGGTGTTGGAGTTCTCGGTGAACCCGTTGCCCTCGTTGTCCCAGGCAGCGGAGTTGTTCACCACGTGGGCCACGGTCTCGCCGTCGCCGCCGAGCTTGTAGCCGTTGCCGTCACCGGCGAAGGCCGAGTCGCTCCAGCGGTTCTGCCCGTTCCCGAAGGACCAGGTGTGCTCCACGGTGACCGGGGACGAGAACGACCAGAAGTCGATCCCGTCGTCCGAGTTGTTGTAGAGCCGGGCCCCGGTGACCAGGTTCCCGGTGCCGGACCCGTACTTGATGGCCACGCCGTCCGCGTTCTCGCCGTGGTTGGCCGCGTCGTAGTTGCCGTACGAGTCGAGGTTCTTGACCGTGTTGTTGACGGTGCCGTCACCGGTGAGCGTGAACCCGGAGTCGCCGCCGTTGATGGTCTTGATGTTGCTCCACACGCTCCCGGTGCAGGACGTGCAGACGACCGCGCTGTCCGGCGAGTTCTGGAAGGTCAGGTTCGAGACGTTCCAGTAGTCGGCGGTCAGCTTGAAGATCCACGAGCCACTGGCCAGGCTGCTCCCGTCGATCTTCACGCTCTCCGAGCCGTACGCGGTGAGCGTGATCGGCGAGGAGGAGGTGCCGTTGGTGGTGGACTGCAGGGTGGTGGTCGGGTAGTAGGTGCCGGCCCGGACCTGGATGACCGTCCCGGCGGTGGCGCTCGAGATGGCACTGGTCAGTGCGGCGGTGGTGCTGACGACCACGGTGGCCGCCTGCGCGGGGACGGAGAGCAGTGCGAGGCCGACGGTGGCGACGGCCGATGCGGCGAGGACGTTCCGCATTCTCATGGTGCCTGTTTCCTTTCAGCGGGGTACTGATCGGACTGCGGCACGGAGGTGCGCTGCCTTGGGGGAGACGGCGCCCGCCGTACCAAGGCTTCGAATCGTATCAATAAAAGCTCTGCCTGGGGGAAAGCGCTTACCTACAGCCCAACCTTCTTGGCGCCGTAGGTGGCCTGCGCGGTGGTGAAGCCCTCGAACTTGAGCTGTTTGATCAGTCCGGAGCGGGAGAACGAGTCGTAGTCCAGGTAGTCCGCGGCCTTCTTGGCGGCCTGTTCGTTCCAGTCGGCCTTCTGGGCGTCCACGCCGAAGGTCGCGTCCTTGGTGGAGAAACCCTCGTACTTGAGCTGCTTGATCAGCCCGGAGCGGGAGAAGGCGGTGAACTCCAGGTAGTCGGCAGCCTTGTCGACGGCGTTCTCCTGGGAGACGGTCAGCTTCTTGGTGGGCGCGGTGGTCGGGTCCGCGACCGCCTCGGCGGTGGCCTGAGCGGTCGCCCCGGTGGTCTTCCCCGCGGCGGCCGACTGCGTGGTGGCGGCCGCCGCGGCGACACTGTCCTTCGTGGCGTCGTCGTCGCCGGCCGAGGCGATCGCGCCGATGCAGCAGAGTCCCACCAGCCCGCCCACGGCCGCGAGCACGATCTTCCCGGTCTTCTTCTTCGGCGGTGCGGCCGGCGGCTGCGGGTAGCCCCCGTAACCGGGCGGCACGGGCTGGCCCGGTACTCCGGGCGGCTGATACCCGGCGGGCGGTTGATATCCGGCCGGTGGCGGTGCCCAGCCGGGCGGCGGCTGCGGGATGGGAGCGTTGGGGTCGAACGGCTGGTCGCCCGAGGACGGGCCGGGGTGGGACATCATGCTCCTTAATGACGGACGTGCATTGCGTGTGATGGCGGACCGTCGTCCACAGTCATCACCGCTTCAAGATCATTTAAACGAAGCGGCAGCTCAGCGCGGGTGGGCTGTTTGGTCACTTCGGTGCGCCCACCAGTCAGTGACCGATCGATACTTCTGCGTGATCCACAATCGAACGGCCGACCGGTCGTTGGCGGATCAGCGTTCCGACGGAACGGAGGGCCGAGGGGCCGTGGTTGCCGGTGCCGGTGCCGTGGTCAGCCGCTTGCCGAGGCGCTGGGCGGGAAGTTCGACATAGCGGTGGGTCAGCCAGGAGAGGCCGAGGACCGCGGTCAGGTAGGCCGTCGCGCGTACGGCGTCCGGCAGCGGGCCGTCGCTCAGGAACCCGTGGAAGAGTTCGATCAGGACGTAGTGGACCAGGTAGACGGAGTAGCTGAGCACTCCGATCCGGGCCAGCCAGCGGGGCGCGGGCCGGCGGCGGGTCAGCATCCCCACGGCGAACGCGCCGCCGAAGACCGCGAGGGTTATCAGGGCGCGGGCCTCGTACCGGAAGATCAGGCCGTTGAGGGAAGCGAGCTGGCGGAACCAGTTGATGATCAGGGCGACGGCCACGACCGAGCCGACGATTGCGGGCTGCCACCAGCTCGTCTGGCCGACGTCCGCGCGGTAGATGGTCGTACCCAGGAACATGACGGAGAGAATGAGCAGGCCGTCCCAGGCATGCGCCGGATCCTGACCGATGGCGAGCAGGGTGGCCGTCAGGCCGCCGAGCAGCAGCCCGCCGGCGATGACGACGGCGCGGCGCCCGGAGACCACCGCGGTCAGGCCCACGAGCAGCAGGAGCAGCACGACCGGCGCGGGCACCGCATACCGGAGCGACAGGGGAGCGGTCAGCAGGGCGAGGCCCGCGAGCCCCGCGGAGACGATCCCGTCCCAGCGATGCAGGCGGAATGTGAACAGTGCTGTGACAAGCAGGTAGAACGCCATCTCGTAGGTGAGCGTCCAGAGCACCGCGGTGATCAGCGGCGTGCCGAGCAGGAACGGCAGCATGGTGCCGTGGCTCAGGGCGTCAGATACGGAGAGTGACGCGCCGTCGAACAGCACCATCGCCGCGATCGCCACCAGATACATAGGATAAAGGCGAAAAATCCGGCTGGTCCAGAATGCTCGCAGGGAACCGTGCCGCTCCAGCGAGGCCGGAATGATGTAGCCGCTGACCAGGAAGAACAGCATCACTCCGGCGACACCGGCGTTGAGCCACTCGGCCGTGAGCGCGCGCAGGCCGGTGAAGACGTAGCGGCTCAGGTGCGCGTAGATCACCAGGAGGACGGCGACCGCCCGTAGCGCGTCAAGCCAGCCCAGGCGGGGAGAAGGCATCCGGAGACCATAGCGGAACGGGCTATGGCGATATGATCGTAATGCTATCTGACCATATTTACATTCATCCATGAGGCTGATCCCAGAGAAGAAGCACCACCCTGGGAGGCCCCTGTGAAACGTCAACTGACAGTCATCGGCACCGTCGCGGCGCTCGCCGTCGCGGGCAGCGGAGTCGCGGCTACGGCGGCCCCAGCAGGCCTGGACGGTCTGAGCCTGGTCAAGACCAAGCACTCGCTGCTCGGCACGCACACGTGGTACCAGCAGACCTGGCACGGCATCCCGGTGCTCGGCGGCTACTACGCCACCCACACCAACGACAAGACCGGCGAGACCACCGTCGCCGACGGCCGCCTCACGGTCACCGGCTCACCCTCGGTCACCGCCACCTTCGCCCGAGGCAAGGCCGAGTCCGCGGTCACCGGCCGCCTCTCGGGCTCGCTGGTCCGCAACGCCTCCCCGGTGATCGAGGTGGAGAACGGCACCGCCAAGCTCGGCTGGCTGGTGCTGACCCAGACCGCCAAGGGCACCGTGCAGAGCGTCGTCGACGCGAAGACCGGCTCGACGCTGACCGAGGAGAGCACGGTCAAGAACGTCGACGGCACCGGCGTGGTCTTCGACCCGAACCCGGTCGTCACCCTGCAGAACGAGAGCCTGACCGACAGCAGCAACGCGAACAGCTCGACGTTCACCAACGCGTACAAGACGGTGACGCTGACCCAGCTGACCAGCGGCGTGACCACCCTGCGCGGCGCGTACGCCTACAACACCAGCACGAGCGGCGTCACGTCGAGCACCCGGACGTACAGCTACAACCGCTCGCAGGCCGGTTTCGAGCAGACCGAGGCGTACTACCAGATCACCAAGGCCCAGGAGTACATCCAGAGCCTCGGGTTCACCGACGTCAACGCCTCGGCGCAGAAGTTCAAGACGACCGGCTACACCGACGACAACTCGTACTACGACCCGTCGACCGACGCGATCACGTTCGGCACCGGCGGCGTGGACGACGCCGAGGACGCCGAGATCATCTGGCACGAGTACGGTCACGCCATCCAGGACGACCAGGTCGCAGGCTTCGGCTCGTCCGACGAGGCCGGCGCGATCGGCGAGGGCTTCGGCGACTACTGGGCGTACAGCCTCTCCTCGGCGGTCAGCTCCAACACCACGGTGACCCCGCTCGCCTGCATCGGTGACTGGGACGCGGTCTCCTACACCTCCAGCACGCCGCACTGCCTGCGCCGGGTCGACGGCACCAAGACGTACCCGTCGGACGTCGAGGACGAGGTGCACGCCGACGGTGAGATCTGGTCGCGCGCCCTCTACGACATCAACACCGCGCTGGGCCGCACCGTCGCCGACACGATCATCCTCGAGGCGCAGTTCAACTACACCGCCGGCACCAACTTCGCCGCCGCCGCGAACGCCACGGTCGCCGCCGCCACGTCGCTCTACGGCAGCACCACCGCCGCGACGGTGAAGGCCAAGTTCCAGGCTCGCGGATTCATCTAGGTTTTTCAGCTGCGCACGGCCGGTGAGTTTAGTTGACTCGGATGCATGTCCATCTGGAGCTCTGAACTCACCGGCCGTCTGCATCACGAGACCATCGTCTCGGAGCAGCTGCGGAACAACCCACTCGGCGACCCGCACGAGCGGCCGATCCTGATCTACACCCCGCCCGGCTACGACGACACCGACGAGCGCTACCCGTCCATCTACGTGATCCAGGGCTACTCCGGCCAGGTCACCATGTGGACCAACCGGCAGGCCTTCCGCGAGCCCTTCGTGGAGACCGCCGACCGGGTCTTCGCCGAGGGCCGCGCCCCCGGCTGCGTGATCGTCTACGTCGACGCGTGGACCGCGTACGGCGGCTCCCAGTTCGTCGATTCGCCCGGTACCGGCAACTACCACTCGTACCTCTGCGACGAGGTGGTCCCCTGGGTCGACGCCCGCTTCCGCACCATCGCCGACCGCGAGTCCCGCGCCGTCTCCGGCAAGTCCTCCGGCGGCTTCGGCGCGATGATCACCCCGATGCTCCGCCCCGACCTCTTCGGTGCCCTGGCCACCCACGCCGGCGACGCGCTCTACGAGTACTGCTACCTCAACGAGTTCGCCAAGGCCGCCCGCCACCTGCGCAAGTACGACCACGACATCCTCGCCTGGTGGAAGGACTTCCAGTCCCGGGTCGCCTTCACCAAGGAGGAGGACATGGCGCTCTGCCTGCTGCTGGGTTGCACCGCCGCGTTCTCCGCCGGCGCCGACGGCACCCCGCGCCTGCCATTCGACCCGCGCACCGGCGAGCTGATCCCGTCGTCGTGGGAGCGGTGGCTGGCCTGGGACCCGATCCGGATGATCGACCGGTACGCGGACGCGCTGCGCTCCCTGCGCGCGGTCTGGATCGACGCCGGCACCCGCGACGAGTGGTTCCTCGACCTGGGCGCTTCGGCCTTCCAGGCGGGCCTGGAGCGCATCGGCGTCCCGTCCGACCGGATCGCGTTCGAGCTCTTCCCGGCCGCGCACGGCGGCATCGACTACCGCTACCCGCTCGCCGTCGAGTGGCTCGCCCACCGTCTGCGGCGCTGAGTTCGGGGTTGCGGGCGGCTGGCTGGTGTTCCGGGGTGTCTCAGCGGCATCGAGGCACCCCTGACCCTGCTGGCTTATTCGGGGTTTAGGCGGCGAGGGTGAAGTCGAGGCGTTGTAGGTGGGTGGTGCGGGTGCGGTCGAGGGGGTGGCCGGTCC
>NZ_JBFAYF010000093.1:0-24842 GCF_040681165.1 Actinoplanes sp. NPDC051851
CCACCAAACACGGCATCAACCTCTACGACGCCCTCGTCCAACTGACATCCGGCCAGCCATGGATCCCCGCCATCAACTGACCTGAGTAGTTACCACCAATGTTGAGAGTCAGGTAAGGTTTCGAAACAGTAACGGCGATGTATTTATCGCAGACTTCGTTGGTCAGGACGGTGCTGGGAATTGGATTGCAGCGGAGGCCAAGACTGGACGCGGCGCCGCGATAAGCCCTGCACAACAGGTTGGGTATCCAGAACTTGAGTCTGGCGGGGCAATCGTCGATACGAGTAAGCTTGCTGGGTATGGTATACCGAAGGGCTCCAGAGTAACCATGGGTGTTCAATTTGATGTCTGGAAGTGTCCCTCATGCGGGAGCTAGTCGATGACCTTCTTCTTCAGGTTGCTCGTGAGCTAGGGAGGCATGGATGGGAGTTCGCCCCTAACGACGAAGAAGAAGACTATGCCTTCTTCTTTATGTCGAAGTCCGATGGCCTTGTCTATTGCGTCGGTCTCGATCTGACTCCGCGCGATTATGGTCTATCGCTCAACCCTTCGGTCAGTGTCAGGCATGAGGCTATTTCGAGGCTGGCGGCCCAGTTCTATGGACTGGCCGAGGGTGCCAGTATTGTTGGTGCCTCCCTTGCGGACCTATTTGATGCTCAGGGTCGTGAGGGTGGTCTCGTGCCGCGGTGGACTATTTTTCCGAGTGATGATCTGGCGGTCGTTGCCCGCTTGGTTGCATCTGATATTGAAAGGTACGGCGTGCCTTTCTTGGAGCGATTCGATTCATTGTCTGAAGTAGTCTTTTACTTAGAGGAACGCGAACCGAAGTCTCGATTCGATCTGGGAAATCTGGCGATCGTTTACGCTGAGCTTGGAGACATGTCGCGCTGCGAGTCGATCATTGTTCGCTTTTCTTCATCGATCATTGGCCAGCCGCCTTTTGTGACCGAGCAGGCCGAGCACTTCGTGACAAATATAAGGCGGCATTATGGCTTGCGGAGTGAAGGCTAGAATGCATTTCACGCAGTTTTGATCGCCCCATCCCCAGGGTCATTGCGTTCTGGGGTAACTGCTGGTCAGGTCGTGTGATCGGCGGTCGGCGCGTCGGCTGGCGCGGGCGATGTTGGTGTCGCCGTTGATGCGGTGCCAGCCGATCGCGGTGTTACGCAGGGTGGCCATGCGGCGGGTCCGGTGCCGGTCCGGGCTTGCTGCAGATCCTCGCGGAACGTGATGTCCCTGACGTTGTGGACCTGGTTCTCGATCAGCCACTTTGCCCTGGCTCATTTCCGCAGGTCGGCGGGCTGAGCGTCGGCGGCGGGCAGGGACGTGACCAGGTAGACGGTCAGGCTGCCCAGGACCTTCTCGGCGGCGTTGAGAAGCGGGGTGAACGCCGGGATCTCGTTGCTCTTGGCGTCGATGGTGATCTGGGCCAGGACGATGCCGGTGCTGGTGTCCAGCGCGGACAGCAGATGCGTCTGGCGGCCCTCGGGCAGGCGGGAGCCCCGCAAGGTTTACCGTCGACTGCGATCACCGTGCGGTAGCGGCGTGGCCGGGCGGGTGCCGGCGGGCACGCCCCGGGTGAACCCGAGCCGGACCCGGCCGGGCTCGTCGAGGTCGTACAACCAGTCGATGATCGCAGCGAACGAGGTGGCACCGGCCAGGACCGCGCAGACCGCGACGGTCAGCAACGCCACCAGCGGATAGCGGGTCCCGTGCCGGTTACGCGGGTCCGGAACCCGGCCCAGCGCCCCGACGAGCCCAGCATGTTCACTACCGGTTACCGGCGGTGTGGGCGAGTCAGAGCCGGGGGTTGTCACGGTCAGTGCGTGGATCAGAGGTGATGCCATCGGCGGGTGGGTATCCACGGTGGTCGTGCAGCGTCAAGAACTCCATGATCACCTTGAGGACTTCACCCGCTTCCACTGCCTCCACAGAGGTCAATCACCCCACGAAACACCTGCTCAACGAATCACGGGGCGAGAACGCAACAGCCCGGGACGAACTCCTGCAACGCGACCACCGTGCTCGGGTGCAAGGCCGGTTCGCGGGACCTGCTGTACTTGCCGTTGACCGCCAGCAGCCGCCCGCGGGTCGACGTGGTCGCGGTCCGACGCGTAAGCCTCGCCCGGACGCGGCCCGGTGACGACTCGCGACGGCGTGTCACGAATGTGGCAGCAGAGTCGACGGCTCAGGTGTGGCGGCTCGCGGCGGTCAGGCGCGGCGCTTCCGGGCTAGGGCCCGGATCTCGGTACCCAGGTCGAAGGAGGGGCCGCCGACCAGGTCCCAGGCCCGGTAGACGCCGATCACGAAGCAGGCCACCAGCAGCATCGCGAGCGTGCTGACCAGGTCGCCGTCCCCGGGGTGGGCGTTCAGCCGTACGGCGGTCGCGGTCTGCCAGACGAAGACCACGGCCAGGCCGGCCAGGAACACCGCCTCGTGGATCCGGCGTGACACCAGCACCTGCAGCCGGGCCAGGGAGAGCAGGGTGGCCAGCACGAACAGCAGTCCGGCCGCGGCGACCGCGATGGCGGCCCAGCCCAGCCGCCCGCCCGGGACGAGCGCGAAGAGCGACACGGTCAGCGCGTTCATGAACGACATCAGCGCGGCCCCGGCCCGTACCCGGTGGATCGGCGCCGCCTCCTCGTTCTCGGCGAAGCGTGGCTCGGCCACGGTGAGCACGACGAACAGCAACCCGATCAGAGCGCCGGCCACGCCGGCGCTCGCCACGAAGAAGTCGGTCATATCCTCCGGTGTCACACGGCCCCCTTAACTAAGTTAAGCACGACGACGAGGGTTGCTTAACTTAGTTAATTCGTCAAGTCGGGCGCCGCCGGTACGATCGCGAGGTGGCGAAGGGCGTGACCCGCGACGGGGTGGTGGCGGCGGCGCTGTCGGTGCTGGACGAGCACGGCATCGAGGCCGTCACGGTACGGGCGGTGGCGGCCCGGCTGGGTGTCCGCGCACCCGCGCTCTACCACCACGTCCGCGGCAAACAGGACCTGCTCGACGAGATGGGTACCGAGGTCAACCGGCGGGTGGTGCGGGCGCTCACCGGTCACCCGGCCGGCGCCGGCTGGCTCGACGACCTCGCCGCGTACGCGCACGCGCTGCGCGCCGAGTACCTCGCCCATCGCGACGGCGCCCGGACCTTCAGCGGCACCCTGATCACCGACGCCGAGGTCCTCAAGGCGCAGGAGCCCTGGCTCCGCCGATGGCTCGCCGCCGGGGTGTCGGTGGACGCCGCCGCCGACGCGACCGACCTGGTCACCGCCTTCGTGGTCGGCTTCGTGATCGAGGAGCAGGAGCGGGCGCGGTCCGCCGAGGCCGATCCGGCGCGCTACTCGCCGGAGGAGCGCGACCGCCGGATCGGCGCCGGGGCGCCCCTGGTCGCCGAGACCGGCCACGCGCGCCGGAGCGGAGCGGCACGGTTCGAGCGGCAGCTGGACGTCCTCATCGCGGGCATCGGCGCCCGCCTCGGCCCGCCCGTCCCGGCCTGAGCCTCCGGAGGCCCGGTGCCGCCGCGGAGGCGCCGGGTTCCCGGTCAGTCCGCCAGGGGTGTCAGCGGGAAGCAACCGGCGAACGGGTCGGGCAGGTCGCGCCAGCCGTCGAAGCCCTCGCTGAGTTCGGCGTCGGTGAGCAGGCATGACTCCAGCAGGGCGGTGAGCGCGACCGGGTCGAGGCGCAGGCCGATCAGGGCGAGTACGGTGCGCCGGTCGCCGTAGTACGGGTCCCAGGTCAGGTCGGCGGCGAGGCGCCGGTCGTCGCTGGTCTCGGTCCAGCGCTCGACGGGCAGGGCGGCCAGCCAGTACCCGAGTCCGCCCAGGCTGACACCGCCGCCGGCCGACTCGAACGCGACGACGGTCTCGGGCTGGCTGGCGATCCAGAGCTGGCCCCGCCCGCGCAGCGCCTCGCCGGTCAGCTCCTCCAGGGCGTCGTGCAGGCGCCGCGGGTGGAACGGGCGGCGGGACTCGAAGAGGATCGAGGTGACCTCGGCGGGCTCCGGGTCGTGCAGCGCGAGGGCGCGTCCCTCCAGGGCCCGGCCGAGCGTCCCGGGGCGGTCCGGGTCGTGCCGTCCGGTACGCCGTACCCGGGCGACGGGTGCCTGGACCGACCACGGCGCCAGACGATGGACCAGGGCTTTCACGCGTTCCAGGTCGAGCGGGTCGGTCTCCGGGCGGTTCCAGAGGATCACCGTGTCGCTGAACTCGACCTGGTGCGCCACCACGTCGGCGATCGAGCGGTGGTCGTCCTCGGCGGCGTGCAGCCCGCGGTCGCGCAGGTCACCGGGGTCGGCCAGGTCGTCGAGGAACCGGTCCGCGTCGACGACCGTGACGTACGAGTCGAAGCGGACCGCGTCGGTGACCGGCGCGCCGTCGACGAGGCAGTGCGCGCAGGCGGCGGCGACCGCCTCGGGCTCCACCGCGGGCGGCAGGATCAGCAGGAGGTCGCTGCCGGGCCGCTCGCGCGCCAGGCGGACGAGCGCGGGCAGCACGTCCTCGCGGAGGGTGCAGGAGACGCAGCCGTGCACGAGCGTGACGGTGGCCCGCTCGATCGGCTCGGTCGCGGTACGGACCGTGCGCCGGATGACGCCGTCCCGGATGTCGCGTAGGTCGTGACCGATCGCGATCAGCCGGTCGTCGGCGAGCAGCAGCGTGCGGGCGGCCGCGTGGACGGCGCCGGGGGAGAACCCGGACAGCACGGTGACGGCGGGCCGGTGGTCCACCGGGGAGACGGGCGGGGCGGAGGTCGTCGATTCAGCGCTCACACCCCATCTTGTTGGAAACGATTTTCATTGTAAAGTGGCCGGCATGTCCTTCATCTGTGACGTGACCGGCGCGAAGCCGAGCTTCGGCAACGCCGTGTCCTTCTCCCATCGCCGCACCCGCCGCCGCTGGAACCCGAACGTCCAGCGCCGCCGATTCCGGCTTGCCGGCGGCCGTACGGTCCGGCTCACCGTCAGCACCACCGGGCTGAAGATCATCGACCGGGACGGCATCGACGCCGTGGTGGCCCGGCTGACCGCGCGCGGGGTGCGGCTCTGATGGCGAAGTCCACCGGCATCCGCCCGGTGATCCGGCTGCGGTCCACCGCGGGCACCGGGTACACGTACGTGACCAGGAAGAACCGCCGCACCCACCCGGACCGCCTGGTGCTGCGGAAATACGACCCGATCGCCCGTCGCCACGCCGACTTCCGGGAGGACCGCTGATGACCCGCCACCCCGCTGAGAGGGAGGGCTGCTGATGGCCCGCCGCTGCCTGAGCGAGCGCGAGAAGCGCCGGACCGATCTCGCCGTCCGTCACGCCGAGAGGCGGGCCGGGCTCAAGAAGACGATCTCCGATCCGGGCACCGACCCCGAAGACCGGGCCTCGGCCGTACGCAGGCTGTCCCGCCTACCGCGTGACTCCAGCCCGTCCCGGCGCCGCAACCGCGACATGCTGGACGGCCGACCGCGCGGCGTGCTCACCCGGTTCGGCCTGTCCCGGGTCCGGTTCCGCGAGATGGCCTTGCGCGGCGAGCTGCCCGGAGTCCGCAAGGCCTCCTGGTAGCCACGGGCAGGGTAGTGCGGGCCGCCGGGTAGTGCGGGCAGGGTGGTGCTGGCAGGGCGGTGCGGGCCGGACCGGTCGGGTGACGGTGGACCGCGGCCGGGTCAGTCGGCCGCGGCGATCGGCGGTGGCAGCGGGAGCGCGACCCGGACCTCGAAGACGCCGTCGGGGCGGAGGCCCGCGGTGAGGCGGCCGCCGGCGGACTCGGCGCGTTCCCGCATGCCGATCATGCCGTGGCCGGTGCCGGGTCCGCGGTGGTCCGCCCGGGCCGGGTTGGCGACCCGGATCTCCAGGTGGTCGCCGGTGTAGGCCAGGTGCAGCGAGGCGTGCCGGGCGGTGCCGTGTTTGCCGGCGTTGGTGAGGGCCTCCTGGACGATCCGGTACCCGGCCAGCCCCGCCGTGCCGGAGAGCGGCCGGGCCGGGCCGGTACGGGTCACCCGTACGTCGAAACCGCCCCGCACGAACCCGCCGAGCAGGTCGTCGAGCTGGTCGAAGGTGGGTGTCGGCTGCCGGGTCTCCGGCTCGTCGTCGGAGCGCAGCAGCCCGACCGTGGCGCGCAGCTCGTCCAGGGCGGCCCGGCTGGTCTCCTGGATGCCGGCGAGCGCCTGGTACGCCTTGCCCGGATCGGTGCGCATCAGGTGGTGCGCGACGCCGGCCTGCGCGTTGACCAGGGTGATGTGGTGCGCGACCACGTCGTGCAGGTCCCGGGCGATCCGGATGCGCTCCTCGCGCACCTGGCGGCGGGCCTCGGCCTCCCGCCCGCGCTCCGCCTCGGCCGCCCGCCGCCGCTGCTCCTCCAGCATGGCGCGCTGGTTGCGGATCGCGTCGCCCACCGCGACGGCGGCGGCCACGTAGTTGACCGGCACCACCACGTGGATGTCGGCGAAGTGGTCCGGCAGCCAGAGCGCGTAACTGCCGGTGAGCAGCACGGCCGCCGCCGCGCCGAGCGTCGCCGCGGTGCGCCGGTCGGTGTGCCGGGCCACCGTGTAGAGCGCGACCACCGTGGCCACGTCCGGGATGATCAGGTGCGGTGCGGTGGCCGGCATCGCGGCCCCGCAGAGCATGGTGACCACCGCGACCGCCCGCGGCACCCGCCGCCGCCAGATCAGCGCGCCCGATCCGGCGACCAGGCAGGTCAGCTGCCACATGGTGGGGGCGCGCAGCCCGTCGCCCCCACCCCACGCCACCTCGGCCATGAAGACCAGCACGACCAGCAGCGCCAGCAGCGCGTCCCGAGGGTAGGACGGGCGCACCTCAGATGGCCGATCGCGGGGCGACGAGGCCGGTCTCGTACGCGAAGACGACCAGCTGCGCGCGGTCCCGGGAACCGGTCTTCATCATCGCCCGGTTCACGTGGGTCTTCGCGGTCGCGGTGCTGATCGTCAGCCGGTCGGCGATCTCCTGATTGGAGAGTCCGGCGCCGACCAGGGCGGTGATCTCCCGTTCCCGGACCGTCAGGTCGTCCCGTGGCCGGGCGTGCACCTCGGCGGCGATCGGCGACGGCGGTGCCGCCTGGGCGAGGAAGCGGCCGATCAGCGCGGTCGTGGCCAGCGGCGAGAGCAGGGACTCTCCGGCCGCGACCGTGCGTACGGCGGCAAGGAGCTCTTCGGGGTCGACTCCCTTGCCGAGGAAGCCACTCGCGCCGGCCCGCAGCGCCGAGACCACGAACTCGTCGGTCTCGAAGGTGGTCAGGATCAGCACCCGGACCCCGGCCAGGGCGTCGTCACCGCTGATCCGCCGGGTCGCCTCGATGCCGTCCACGTCCGGCATCCGGATGTCCATCAGGACCAGGTCGGCACGGAGCGCGCGGGCCAGCGTCACCGCCTCCGCACCGGTCGCGGCCTCGCCCACCACCTCGATGTCGGGTTCGGCGTCGAGCAGCAGCCGGAAGGTCGCGCGCAGCAGCGCCTGGTCGTCGGCGAGAAGCACCCGGATCGTCACGTGATCATTCTCCGTACGTCGGTGCCGGGACGGACGCGGATCCGCGTCCGTCCCGGCGGGATGGTCCACCCCTCAGGCGACCGGGGTGAGCTCCGCGTCCCGGTGCCCGTCGGTCGCGTCCCGGTCGTGGTCCAGGGAGCGGCCCTCGGCGTCGATGTCCGGCAGGACCCGGTCGAGCCGGCGGGGCATCCACCAGGCGGCGTCGCCGAGCAGTCGCAGCACCGCCGGGACGATGATCATGCGGACGATGAACGCGTCGGTGAGCACGCCGACCGCGAGGGCGAACCCGATCGCGGCGACGAACGGCGACACCGAGCTGGCGAACCCGGCGAAGACCGACACCATGATCAATGCGGCGGCGACCACCACCACGGCGGTCCGCTTGAAGCCGTCGACGATCGCGTCGGTGGTGCTCAGGCCCCGGCTGTGCGCCTCGTGCATCCGGGAGACCAGGAAGACCTGGTAGTCCATGGCCAGCCCGAACAGGATGCCGACGATCAGGATCGGCAGCAGGCTCAGGATCGGGTTGCCGGCCGGCGCCGGGATCAGCGCGTCGGCCCAGCCCTTCTGGAAGACGCCGACGGTCAGGCCGAACGCGGTGCCCAGCGAGAGCAGGAATCCGAGCGTGCCGACCAGCGGGACCAGCAGCGAGCGGAACAGGATCACCAGCAGCACCATCGAGAGGCCGGCCACCAGGATCAGGTAGACGATCAGCGCCTTGCTGAGCTTGGTGTTGGTGTCGATGTCGACCGCGGTGGCACCGGTCACCGCCAGGCTCACCCCGGTGACGTCGCCCGAGTGGTCGCGGATGTCACGGACCAGATCCCGGGTGGCATCGTCGACAGGACCGCTTTCCGGTACGACCTGGATCATCGCCGTGGTCCCGTCGGCGCTCACGCCGGCCGGGGTGACCGAGGCGACGTCCGCCAGGCCGTCGAGCACCGTGGTGACGGCCGTGAGCTCGCCGGCCACGCCGACGCCCTCGACCAGCACGATCAGCGGTCCCTGGCTGCCCGCACCGAACTTGCCGGCGATCACGTCGTACGCGGCGCGCTGGGTGCTCGCCGGGTCCTCGCCGCCCGGGGTGCTGAGCGCGGTCTTCAGCTGGAACGTCGGCATCGAGAGCGCGAGCAGCCCGGCGATCGCGACCACGGCGATCGGCAGCGGCGCCTTGACGACGGTGCGTACCCAGCCGGACAGGAACGAGCGGCGCTTCGCGTGCCGGGCGGCCTGCTCGGCCAGCGGGACACCCTGGCGCAGCAGGCGGCGTTCGCGGCGGGAGAGCACCCGGTAGCCCATGCAGCGCATCAGGGCGGGCAGGAAGGTCAGCGCCATCAGCACGGTGGTGGCCACGGTGATCGCGGCGGCGACGCCCATCTCGGTGATGAACGGGATGCGCACCACGGAGAGGCCGACCAGGGCGATGATGACGGTGGCTCCGGCGAAGACCACCGCGGAGCCGGCGGTGCCGATGGCGCGGGCGATGGCCTCCTCGACGGTACGGCCCTCGCGCAGCTCGGTGCGGAACCGGGCGAAGATGAACAGCCCGTAGTCGATGCCGACGGCGAGCCCGATCATCCCGGCCAGGGTCGGCGTGGTCGAGCCGATCGGGTGCCACGCCGACGCCGCGAACACGCCGAGCAGCCCGACGGCGAGCCCGAGCAGCGCGCCGATCATGTTGGCGCCGGCCGCGATCAGCGACCCGAACGTGACGATCAGGATGACGAACGCGATCAGCGCGCCGATGCCCTCGGCCGGGCTCTGCTCCGGCGTCGCGTCGGCGATGGTGCCACCGACCTCGGCGCTCAGCCCGGCGTCCCGGGCGTGCTGGGCGACGGCGAGGACGTCGTCGTAGATCGGCTCGGTGTCGGTGTCGTCGGTCAGCCCGGTCAGCGACACGGTGGCCACCGCGGTCGTGCCGTCCGCGGAGACGTACGGCCGGTCGGCGGCGAACGGGTCGCTGACCGCGACGACGTGCTCGACGCCCTTCGCCTCACTGATCACCGCGGCGACCAGCTTCCTGTCGGCCGTACTCGTGATCTTCTCGCCGTCCGGGGCGGTCAGCACCAGCTGCAGGGTGCCCGCGGTGTCGTCGGTGCTCGTGGCCGGGAACGTCGTCTGCATGACCTGCAGGGCCCGGCCGGACTCGGTATCGGCGAGGCTGAACCCGCCGTCGTTGAACTTCAGGCCGGTCACGGTCCCGTAGGCGACCGCGGCCAGCATCAGCCCCCAGACGACGAAGACGAGAGCCCGGTGCCGCGCGCTGAACGCGCCGACCCGTGCCAGAAAGGTAGCCATCGCGACGCTTCTCCTCGATGTTCGGGGCTTCGTATCTACGCGCTCCAGACTCCCGTCGGCGCAGGCCCACGTCGTCAACCCGGCAGCTCATCCGCACGTACCGCATCCGCATTACCGGCGGCGACAGCCCCGGGGTGGATACCGCGCCCGCGGTATCCACCCCGCGCCCGCTCCTCGGAGCCGTGCTCGCCCCACTGTGCTCGCCCCACCGTGAGACCGGTACCGCCGCGGCGGTGGCGCCGGCCGGGGCTGCGGAAAATAGCGTCAACGCCTTCGCCCGGCATCTCCTGCCGCCCGTCGGCGGAACGCGACCGGTGGGCTACATCGGGCTGGTCGCCGGTGCCGGGAACGTCCGGAGCGTCCGTGACTACCCGGGCTCGCTCCGGAACGGAAATCCGTGAACCCGGTCCGGGGTCGTGGAAAGCGACCCAGACTGGCGTGCGGGGAATGCGGAACCACGCCAGAGAGGGTGGACCTATGTCCATGACCGCGTCCGTGACACTCACCGACGACCTGGTCGCCGCGGTGGACGAGGGTGACGCGCCGGCGGTCCACCGGCTGCTGGACCGGGGCGCCGACCCGTGTGCGCGATCGCCCCGCGACGGCCTCACCGTGCTGATGATGGCGGCCGGCCGGGGTGACCGGGAGTGCGTACGCCTGCTGATCGACGCCGGCGCCGACGTGCTCACCGCAGAACCCGGGGGTGGGGCCACCGCGCTGCACAAGGCGTGCCAGGGCGGCGACCTCGAGGTGGCGCGGATGCTGGTCGAGGCGGGCGCGTTCGTCGACGCGGTCGCGGCCACCACCGGGCACACCCCGCTGATGGACGCCCTCTGGTTCAAGGAGCCGGAGATCACCCGCTACCTGCTGGACCACGACGCCGGGGTGAACCTCAGCACCCACTACGGCTTCTCGATGCGCCGGCACCTGGACTTCGAGCTCGGCGTGAACACCGTCGGCGTGGATCGCCTGAGGCTGGCCGGGCGGTACGTCGACGACCGGCAGCACCGGGACGAGCAGCGCGTCGCCGGGCATCGCCTGATGGCCGCGGTGACGGCCGGCGACGCCGCCGAGGTGGACCGGCTGCTGGACGCGGGCGTGGCCGTCGACGAGCGGTACCCGATCCTGAACGGCTTCGACGACGGGCACACCGCACTGCTGGTGGCCGCGCGGGACGGGCACACCGGGATCGCCGCGGCGCTGCTGCGGGCCGGTGCCGACGTCAACGCGATCGAGCCGACCTTCGGCGCGGTGCCGCTGCACAAGGCGGTCTACAACGGCCACGCGGACCTCACCCGGCTGATCTCCGCCTGGCCCGGGGTGAACCTGAACGTCCAGGGGTGGACCAACGGGTACGCGCCGTTGCACGACGCGATCTGGCACGGGTACGCGGAGTGCGCGCGGATCCTGGTGGCGGCGGGCGCCGATCTGACGTTGCGCGGTCACGACGGCGGGACGCCGTACACGTTCGCGGTCCGGGTCTTCGGCGCCGACGACCCACTGACCCGGAGCCTGCGTACCGGAGATCAGCCATGATCCACCAGCTGATCCTCGCCGGACCACGGCCGGGCATGACCGTCCCGGACTTCCAGCACTACTGGCGTGACGTGCATGCCGTCGAGTACGCCGCCAAGATCCCGCAGATCCGCCGGTACCTGGTGGACGACGTCGAGCCGATGGGCCCGGAGGAGACGCGGCCGCCGTGGCGCGGCGCGGCCGAGATCTGGCTGACCGGCGAGCGGGAGCAGGTCGCGTCGCTGCAGACACCGGAGTTCCTGCGGGCCCGTCAGGACGAGCCGACCTGGGCCGCGTTCTGGCAGACGATCGTGCTCGACACCGACGCCCACGAGGTGGTCCCCGGCCCGGACGGCGGCGTCAAACTGATCCTGCTCGTGAAGCGCGCGCCGGGCTCGGGCCTCGCCGCGTTCCGGGAGCGGGGGCTGGGCGCCCACGCCACCCTGACGGGCCGCGTCCCGGGTCTCCGGCGCTACCTGCAGGGATACACCCGCGACGGCGCCTACCAGCTCGGCGAGGCGGTGCTCGACGGCGCCCACCAGCTCTGGTTCGAGGACGCGGACGCCCTCACCCGCGCGCTCGCCAGCCCCGAGTTCGCCCGGGCCGAGGAGGACCTGCGGGACTTCGCGGATCCGCGCTACCTGCACCGTCTCGTCGCCATCGAGCACTGGATCATCGGCCCCCACGGACGCTGACAGACCTTCTCCGGTACGCCCACGACCGCGCACCCGCCGCACCGCGCTGCGCGCGACGAGACGTCACGCCGCTCACGAAGCGCGGCAGAACACCGGACAGTAGTGCCCAACGGGTCCCCGCTGGAGTGCTCAGGGGCGTCTCGGCGCCCGTGAGGCACCCTTCGCTGCCGGGGGCTGGTGGCTGGTGCTCAGGGGTGTCTCGGCGCCCGTGAGATACCCCTCGCTGCCAGCCGGGGCTCGTTGCGCCGGGAGTGCGTGACCGCCCGGGCGGGCGTGGCTATGCGAGGGCGGCCTCCACCAGGTAGGGGCCGTCGTGGTCGAGCATGGTCTGCAGGGTGGCGGGGAGGTCGGCGGCGTGCTGGACGCGGGCCGCGGGTACGCCCATCGCGGTCGCGAGGGCCACGTAGTCGACCCGGGGATCCCGTACGTCGAAGAAGGCCGGGAAATCGGCGTCCGGCTCCTCGTCGTTGTCCCGGCGGTAACGGGCCAGGTTCTCCTTGAGCAGCTGGTACCCGCCGTTGTGGCAGACCACGATCTTCGCCGCGATCCGGTGGTGCGCGGCGGTCCACAGGGCCTGGCAGGTGTACATGCCGCCGCCGTCGCCGGTGAAGCCCACCACCGTACGGCCGGGGTGGGCGAGTTTGGCGCCGATGGCGCCCGGGATGCCGACGCCGAGCGTGCCGCCGGGGGTCTGGAAGAAGTGACCCGGGCGGTCCGGTGGCAGCCACCGGGTCAGTGCGGGCGAGTTCGTCAGCGCCTCGTCGAAGATGATCGCGTCGTCCGGCAGCAGGTCGGCCAGGCAGGCGGCGACGGCGGCCATGCCCAGCGGCGCCGTGCCGGAGCGCGCCAGGTCGCCGGTGCGGGCCTGGTCCCGGGCGGCGGTGCTGCGGGCGCCGTGCCGGCGGACCCGTTCGGCCGCGGCCTGCCGCTGCGGCCCGGTCATCGCCTCGTCGAGCGCGCCGGTCAGCGCCCGCAGGGTCAGCCGCGGGTCGCCGAGCAGCCCGGCGGTGACCGGATGGTTCTTCGCGATGGCGTACGGGTCCAGGTCGACGTGCACGACGGGCGCGCCGGGCCGGAACACCTCGCCGAGGGCCGGGAAGACGTCCGGGAAGACGTAGGTGCCGCAGATCAGCACCGCGTCGGCCCGGGCGACCAGCGCGGCGCTGTCGGTGCCGAACATGTGCCCGGTCAGGCCGCCCCAGAGCGGATGGGTCCACGGCATGACCAGTTCGGAGGCCATCGCGCCGTGCACCGTCGCGCCCCAGGTCTCGGCGAACCGGACGAGCTCCGCGACACCGCCGGACGCGGCGACGCCGTCACCGGCGAGGATCACCGGCGCCTGCGCCGCGGCGAACAGGCGGGCCGCGGCCTGGATCGCGGCCGGCTCCGGCACGACCCTGGTGTCGGGTACGGCGGTCGGTACCACCGGTTCGTCGGCGAGCCGGTCGAGGACGTCCTGCGGCAGGGCGAGGAAGACCGGACCGCGGGGCGGCGTGGCGGCCACCTTGAGCCCACGGCGGATCATCCGGAGCAGGCTGCCGGGATGGGTGACCCGGGCGGCGTACTTGGTGACCGGCCGGGCGACGTCGACCAGGTTCACCGACATGTGCGCCTCGAGGGCGTCGTACGCGACTCCCGCCTCACCGGCCAGCACCAGCATCGGCGTCTGCCGGTGCAGCGCGTGGTAGAGACTGCCGACGGCGTTGCCCAGGCCCACGCCGCTGTGCAGGAGCACCACGGCGGGCCGGCCGGTGGCCTGGGCGTACCCGTCGGCGGTGCACACCACCGCGGCCTCCTGCAGGCCCAGCACGTAGTCGATCTCCGGGAAGCGGGCGATCTCGTCGAGCAGGCCCTCCTCGCTGGAGCCGGGGTTGCCGAACAGGTGGCGTACCCCGTCGGCGCGCAGCTGTTCGAGGAGCCGCCGGTGCCCGGTGACGAGCCGGGTCCCGGTCCGGTCGGCGGTCGCGGTCACCGGGCACCCACCGGTACGGCGGCCCGCTGCCGGACCTGCTCGATGACGGTCCGGGCGAAGATCCCCGCCTGCGCTCCGGTACGCCCGGTGACCAGGTCACCGTCGACGACCACGTCCTCGTCGACGTACCGGGCGCCCATGTTGAGCGCGTCGCCGTACAGGTTCGGATGGCAGGTCAGGCGGCGTCCGCGGACCAGTTCCGGCACCCGGGCGAGCAGCCACAGCCCGTGACAGATGATGCCTTTGACGATCCGGGGCTCGGCGAAGGCCCGGCGGACGAAATCGGTCGCGGGCGGCAGCTTGCTCAGGTCCTCGCTGTACCGCAGCCGGTCGCTGACCATGGCCGAGGGCACGATGATCGCCGAGTAGGTGCGCAGCGCGTCGTCGTCGGTGCCCTCGAAGGACTCCGTGCAGACGAACGGGGCCTTGTACTCGTGACCGGTGAAGGTGAGCGACTCCTGCCCCCAGAGCCGGCTGAGGAAGTGCAGCTCGGCGCCCTCCTCGGGGAACCGGTACGCGTAGTACCAGATCTCGTGCTCGTAGAAGTCGCTCTCCACCAGGACGGCGATCCGGTGCCCGGACAGCGGCCCGCTCACCAGCCGTACCGCCGTACGCCGTGATCGAGCACGTCGACCAGCGCGCGCCCACAGCCGACCGAGGACTCGGTGGAGCGGGCGGTGATGAACGGGTGGTCCACGATCACCGACTCGGCGTGCCCGACGTTGCCGATGAACTCGCCGTCCGGCCCCACCGCGTCGCGCAGGATGAACTCCAGCGGGTAGAACGGCGGCCCGAAATCGACCCCGGCCGGCGCCTTCGGGCCCTCGAACCCGGTGCCGTCGTGGTAGTCGTAGTCGATCGGGTGCCCGGTGACCCGCCGCCCGCGCAGGATGCTGAGCTTGCGCAGCGGATCCCGGGCGAAGGCCAGCGCCGCGACGCCGTAGCAGACCGCCGCGACCGGCCGGTCCAGCCGGACGAAGCCGAGGATCAGCTCGTGCAGTCGCTGGTTGTTGGCCAGGTCGACCATGGCGCCGCTGCCACCCACGATCACCAGCGCGCCGTACGCCCGCAGGTCCGCGTCGACGACCCGCTCGACGCGGCGGTAGTACTCCTCGCAGTCCCGGAGAAAGGCCGGGGAGCTCGGGTACGGCCGGGCCGGCACCCAACCGCCGAGGTCGTGCGGCTTGTCGAGCCGGTCTGATTCGTGCAGCGCCCGGGTCTTCGCGGCCATCTCGGGGCTGGTCACCGACCTACCCTGCGGCGGGTCGACGTACCCGGGGTCCATGCTGACCGACAGCGGGGTGGGCCGGGCGCCGGTCGGGGTGACGAACTCGACCTCGTACCCGGCCTGGTCACAGGCTTCGAGGGGCCCGACCAGTTCCTCGCCCCAGTAGCCCCACTCGGAGACCGCGAACAGCACCTTGGTCATGACCGGCCTCCGGTGGCTCCGGCGCCGACCAGCTCGCCGAGGAGTTCGCTCTCCCCGAGCTGGTCGGCGACCTGACCGGCGGCGTTGACGACGGTGAGCGCGTAGCCGGCGTGCTGCCGGGTGAGGGCCAGGTCGCGGACCGCCGCGGGTTCGAGGTGCCGCAGGTCGTGGACGTCCAGCACCATCGTGGTGCAGCCGGCCGCCTGGGCCTCGTCGAGCCGGGCGTGCAGGGCCGGCAGGCCGTCCAGCCCCAGGGTGCCGGCGAGCGCGATGTCGGCGCGGCCGCCGTCGGTGCCGAGCAGGTCCGCGCTGAACGCCAGGCCGACCGGGGTCATCCGGACCCGTACGGTCTGCGGGAGGTCGCTGTGCGGCAGGGCGACCGTCAGCCCGCCGGGGTCGAAGTCGTGATGGTCGTGGCCGTTGATCCACACCTGGGTGATCTGTGCCCGGCCCGGCGGCAGCAGGTCGGGGGCGACCCGCAGGACCGAGCCGAAGGTGCCGGGCCGGGGCTGGAACCAGAGGTCCAGCGGCTGGTCCCGGCGCAGCAGGTTGCCGTACACGGCGGCCAGGTAGCCGAGCTCGGCGCTGTGGTACATGCCCATCGAGTGCGAGCCCTTGCTGCGCTCCCCGCCCAGCTCGAACGGGACGCCGTTGGCCAGCACGTTGAAGTAGACGCCGCCGGCGCCGGTGTCGAGCATCCACGCGTTGTAGAAGGCGGCGCCCTCCCGGGCCTGCTTGGCGTACTCGGGCCGGCGCAGCACGCCGTCCAGGATCAGGTACGCGAGGATGCCCTGCTCCTGTTGCCACCAGGCCTTCCGGTCGTGCCACACCAACCGGTGGAAGCTCTCGCCCGGCACGATGGCCCGCTCGACCATGTCGTACCAGCCGCCCCGCTGCGGATCGGCGCCGACGGCGGGCATCAGGTCGGCGATCCGGGTGGCCATCGCGACGTACGCGTCCTTGGGCCGCAGGTTGTTCATCCGCATCAGGTTCCAGGCGATCTTCAGGTTGTGCCCGACGATGGCCCGGTTCTGCTGCTGGCCGTAGGCCTGGTCCTTGCGCCAGTCGCCGAAGAACTTCTCCTGGACGAACGGGCTGGCGTCGTAGTCGGGGAAGTACCTCACCACCGTGTCGCAGCACTCCTCGAGCAGGTCCGCGTAGCGTTGCTCGCCGGTGGCCAGGAAGAGATTGATCAGGTACGCCGGGATGTGGTCACCCACCGAGTTCCAGTTCTTGCGGTCGGCGTTGGTACGGCCGTCCGCGTCCAGCGCCGGGCTGCGCGGATCGAAGGTCACCGGATCGACGTGCGAGTAGTACCCGCCCCGGTCGCGGTCCCGGAAGTACTTCTCGAACAGGTTGATCGTCAGGTCGACGACCTCGCGCAGCCGGGGGTCGCCGGTCACCCGGTACACCTGGGTGATCCCGGCGATCGCGTAGACCTGCTCGTAGCAGGGGATCGCGTTGAAGTCGTCGCCGAACTCGGACGCCAGGATCTTGCGCTCGCCGCCGTCCGGGGCGATGTCGATGGCGTGGTACCAGTAGGCGATCTGCTGGCTGCGGTCCACCGCGCAGAAGTGCTCGATCAGGTAGTCCGCGCCGGCGACCGCCGAGTCCAGGTAGCCCTGCCCGCCGGTGAGCAGGTACGCGGTGGCCAGCCCGTACACCATCCGGGAGATGGTGTCGGTCTCCTGCCGGACCGACGTGGTCTTGGTGCCGAGCATCGAGAGATCCGTGCGGTAACCGTGGTAGTCGTATCCGGTGCCCGGGGCGGCGCCGCCGAACTCCGCCTGCAGGTAGAAGTCGCCGATCGCGCGGACCTGGCGCTGCCACCAGTCCGGCGACTCGAACCGGTACTCGTCGGCCTCCTTGCCGAACAGCAGGACGTGTTTGGCCTCGAACGCGGTGCCGTTCGCCTCGCCGGGGTAGAACACGCCGTAGACGTGCACGAACCGGCCGGGCTGCAGCAGGCCGCGCAGCTGGGCACCCGCGTCGACGTACGCCTCGCCGAGGTTGCGCAGCATCTCCGCCACGGTGTTCGCGGTGAGGCGGGCGGCGAACGGCCGCCCGTCGGAGGTGCGCAGCCCGAGGAGGTCGGTGCCCGGGTCGTAGCCGGTGACGTACCCGGCGACCATGTCGGAGAAGGTGAAGTCGATCTGGTTGACCCGGGTGCCCGGATCGGTGGCAGGGCTCATGGCGTTTCTCCAGAGAGGGACTGCAGCAGCACGACGCTGTGCGCGGTGACCAGGTAGCCGGCGGTGGTGACGGGCTGCCCGGCGCCCGGCTCGGCGATGTCGGCCGGTGAGTCGAGTGCGGTGTCGACGACCCGCGCCCAGCGGCGCTCCGGGTCGAGCTGGAACTCCAGCGGTGCGGAGTGCATGTTCATCATCAGGTGCAGGTCGGGCTCGCCGCCGATGCCGCGGAGCGTGCAGGCGAAGGCGCGGCCCAGCGGGTCGTCCCAGTCCGGCGGCGCCAGCTCGGTGCCGTGCCAGGTCACGTCGTGCTCGGTGTAGAACGCGTCCCGGCACAGCACCCGGTTGCCGCGGCGCAGCGCGATCAGCCCGGTCCAGAAGCGCAGCAGGCCCGCGTTCTCGCCCGGCAGCGCCCAGTCGAACCAGCTGACCGGATTGTCCTGGCAGTACGCGTTGTTGTTGCCCTGCTGGCTGCGCCCGGCCTCGTCCCCGGCCGTGATCATCGGAACGCCGCGGGAGAGCAGCAGCAGGGCCGCGAAGTTCTTCGTCTGCCGCAGCCGCAGCGCCCGGATGCCCGGGTCGGCGGTGGGGCCCTCGGCGCCGCAGTTCCAGCTCAGGTTCTCGTCGTTGCCGTCCCGGTCGCCCTCGCCGTTCGCCTCGTTGTGCTTGCGGTCGTACGCGACCAGGTCGGCCAGGGTGAAGCCGTCGTGGCAGGTGACGAAGTTGACGCCGTTGACCGGCCGGTGCCCGCGCGCCTGGTACAGGTCGGCGCTGCCCCCCAGGCGCTCGGCCATCTCGCCGAGCAGCCCCGGATCGCCGCGGACGAACCGCCGGACGGTGTCCCGGAACCGCCCGTTCCACTCGGCCCACCGGTATCCGGGGTAGTCGCCGACCTCGTACGCCCCGGCGGCGTCCCAGGCCTCCGCGATGATCTTCGTGGTGGCCAGCGTGTCGGAGAGCTCGATCTGCCAGACCACGGGTGGCTCGTCGAGGATCGCCCCGCCCGGTCCGCGGGTCAGGACCGCGGCCTCGTCGAACCGGAAGCCGTCGACGTGCATCTCCCGGACCCAGTACTCCAGGCACTCGACGATCATCTTGGTGACGATCGGATGGTTGGCCATCAGCGTGTTGCCGCAGCCCGAGTAGTCGTCGTAGTACCGCGGGTCGTCGCGCCTCAGGTAGTAGTAGTTGGCGTTGTCGAGACCGGCCCAGCAGAACAGCGGTCCCCGCTGGTCGCCCTCGTCGGTGTGGTTGAAGACCACGTCGAGGATGACCTCGATACCGGCCCGGTGCAGCGCCTTGACCATGTCCCGGAACTCCCGGACGTGCGCGCCCGCGGCGGGCTCCAGGCAGTATCCGGCGTGCGGCGCGAAGTATCCGGCCGTGCTGTAACCCCAGTAGTCGTTCGTGGCCGTGTCGAAGTCGAAGACCGGCAGCAACTCCACGGCCGTGACGCCCAGCGCGGTGAGGTACGGGATCTTCTCGGTCACCGCGGCGAAGGTGCCGGGCCGCGACACCCCGGAGCCGGGGGAGCGGGTGAAGCCGCCGACGTGCATCTCGTAGACGACCATCTCCGCCATCGGCCGGTTCAGCGGCTGGTCGCCGGCCCAGTCGTAGTCACGTTCGTCGATCACCGCGCAGCGCAGCGAGGTGCCGGTGGTGTCGCCGGGGGCGCACGCGGCGGCCCGGTCCCAGCGACTGCGGTCCAGCCCCCGGGCGTACGGGTCGGCGAGCACCTTGCCGGCGTCGAACCGGGCACCGCCGCCCTCGGGGCCGGTGACCCGCAGGGCGTAGAACGCGGGCGCCCGGAGGCCGCGCAGATAGACGTGCCAGACGGTGAAGGTGCGGTTGACGTCCGGGTCCAGGGTGATCGTCCGGGCCGGCTCGGCGTCGCCGGCCCGCTCGAAGATCAGCAACTCGGCCCCGGTGGCGTGCTCGGAGAAGAAGGCGACGTTCACGCCGTCGTCGTCCGGGGTGGCGCCGAGCGGATGGTTACGGCCCGGTTCGGGTACGACGGCCGTCTGCGGCCGGGACAACTGGCTGACGCTCAAGGCCATGACCTCGCGGTGCGGGGAGGGGCGGTCGTCAAAAGCCTAGGCAAGAAAAGGGATGGTTTTCCCGTTTTGGGGTAACCGCTCGGGCGGTTCAGCGACCGGACTCCAGCTGGTCGACGACCTCCTGATAGCTGTCCGGGCCGATTCGGATGGTGCCCTCGAACGGGTAGTTCAGCTCCAGCGCGAGGAACATGTTCACCCCGATCGTCGCGGCCACCCCGGCCACCAGCACCCGCCGCAGCAGCCCGTCCCGGATACCGCAGGTCACGCAGAGCGAGAGCACCACGAGCGAGCCGGTGATCACCGAGATCCAGAGGACGTTCGGCAGCTGCTCCTCGTGGGCCACCCGGACGGCCGTGGCCCGCAGTTCGGTCGCCCGGGTCAGCCGCCGTACGGCGTCCTCGACGAAGGCCCGCTGCGCCTCGGTCCGCGGGGTGATCGAGCCGATGACGGTCCCCAGTGCGTGCAGATCCGTACCGACCGCCGGCGTCGTCCTGCTGTGCACCCGGTTCGACCAGTTCGCGATCACGTCGCGCTGGTACGCCACCACGCCCGCGTCGATCTCCGCCGGCACCGGCGCGTCGCAGACCCGCGCGCCCTCGGCCAGCCCGGCCAGGTTGACCGCCTCGGCCTCGGTGGCCGCGCGGGCGTCGTTGCGGCTCTCCCAGAGGGTCACCACGCACATGCCCATCGCCACGGAGTACACCACCGCGGCGCTGGAGAGCATGATCCCGGTCGCGTCGTTGTACTTTCCGAGCCGCCAGTCCGGCACCCACCGGTGCACCTGCGACTCGAGCACCAGCATGAGCGACGGCAGCCCGATCACCAGTACGAGCAGGGTGATCCATTCCGGCACCCCGCCCGCGATCCAATGCATCATCGCGCTTCCCCGGTATCCGATCGGCGACGACGTCCCGGGGCCCGGGCGTCTTTTCAGCATTGTGGTCACGCTCCGGGGTGCGGTCCCCAAGAATGGACAAATGCGACGCTTCCTGCTGTCCATGGTGACGGCCGCCGTGCTGGCCTCCGGCGGTTCCGGTGCCACCGCGGGCGCCGCGATCGCCACGGGCGCGCGGACCGCCGGCTGCCTCCCGACCGCCCGGCCCGGCGGTGTCGCCGCGCGGATCGTCGACATCGCCCGGACGGCGCGGCGGGAGCTCGACCTCGGCGCGGCCCTGGTCCGGGTGAGTGCCGGCGGCCGGGAGGTGGTGACCGCCGCGGTGGGCGAGTCGATGACCGGCGTCCCGGCCACCACCGGCATGCACTTCCGGGTCGGGGCGGTCGGTATCGCGTACCTGGACATCGTGTTGTTGCAGTTGGTGGAGGAGGGGGTGGTCTCCCTCGACGAGCCGATCGCGCGATGGATGCCCACGCTGCCCCGGGCCGGCGAGGTCACGCTCCGGATGCTGGGCGCCAGCACCTCCGGCTACCCGGACTACGTGACCTACGACCCGTTCATCGCCCGGTTCTACGCCGACCCGTTCCGGCACTGGACTCCCCGCGAGGTGATCGATCTCGCGATGAAACGCCCCCTCTGGTACGACCCCGGGACCAACTGGAGCTACTCGCACGCCAACTTCGTCATCCTCGGCGAGATCCTCGCCAGGGTCACCGGGACGCCCGTCGCGAGGTTGCTGCGCGAGCGGGTACTGACCCCGCTCGGCCTCACCGAGACCGTGAGCCGGGACGACGCGGTCATCCCGCAGCCGGTCCTGCACGGCTACACCATCGAGCGCGGGCGGTACGAGGACTCGACGTACTGGAGCCCGTCCTGGACCACCGCGCCCGGCGCGATCCTGACGTCGGACATCTGCGACCTGGCGGTCTCCGCGCGGGCGGTCGGCACCGGCCGGCTGCTCTCCCCGGGGTCCCGGCGCATCCAGCTCGACCCGGGCACCGTCGGCCTGGGCGGTCCGACCGCGACCTGCCCGGCGGCGATCTGCGTCCATCACACCCGGGAGAACCACTTCGGGTTCGGCGTCACCGTCGAGGACGGCTGGATCCGCCAGAACCCGTCGTTCGCCGGCTACGCCGCCGTGCAGACCTACCTGCCCGGCCGGGACATCGCGATCGCCGTGGCGACCACCCGGGGCCGGACCACGACGGAGGTCAACACCGCGATGACCGTCGCCGACCGGATCGCCACCCTGCTGACCGGCGCTTCCGGCTCGGCGGGGTGACGCCCGGCACAGGTATTTAAGTTTTGAAATAACTCTCCGGGGGCCGTGGTTGTGCGGGTCAGCGGTCCACAAGGGACCGGAAAACCCGAGGAGTGGTTCTGATGGCGAACAAGACGATCGCGGTTGTCGGCGCCACCGGTGCGCAGGGCAGCGGTGTGGTGCGGGCCATCCTGGCCGGCGGCGACTTCACGGTACGGGCGCTGACCCGCGACGTGAACTCGGCGAAGGCCCGGGAACTGGCCGCGCTCGGCGCCGACGTGGTCGCCGGTGACTACTCCAGTCCCGACGGCCTGGCCGAGGCGTTCGCGGGTGCGGACGGCGCGTACCTGGTCACCGACTTCTGGACACACATGGATCCGGCGAAGGAACAGGCGTACGTCCGCAATCTGATCGCAGCGGTGCAGAAGGCCGGCGTCTCCCACGTCGTCTGGTCGACCCTGGAGGACACCCGCGAGCTGATCCCGCTCGACGACCCGCGGATGCCCACGCTGCTGGGCCGCTACAAGGTGCCGCACTTCGACGCCAAGGCCGAGGCCGACGAGTTCTTCCGCGAGGCCGGGGTGCCGACCACGTTCCTGCGCACCACGTTCTACTACGAGAACCTGGCCGGCGCGCTCGCCCCGGCACGTGACGCCGAGGGCGGCCTGGTCCTGACCATCCCGATGGGCGACGCCCCGCTGGCCGGCATCGCCGCCGCCGACATCGGCCGGGTCGCGCTCTCGATCTTCCGTCGCGGCGACGAGTACATCGGCCGCACGGTGAGCATCGCCGGCGACGTCCTGACCGGAAAGGAGATCGCCGAGGCCCTCTCCGACACCCTGGGCGAGCCGGTCGAGTACCGCCCGGTCACCCACGACCAGTTCCGCGCCTTCGGCTTCCCGGGCGCCGACGAGTTCGGCAACATGCTCCAGTACTACACCGAGTTCGCCGACGAGTTCACCACCCCGCGCGACCCGTCCCGCGTCCGCGACCTGACCCCCGAGGTCCAGTCCCTGCGCGAGTGGCTGGCCACCGGCTACCACCTCCCGGCCACCGCCTGACAGATCCACCGGGAACAGCGGCGGGGGCGTGACCATCATCGGTCACGCCCCCGCTTCCACCTGTTCGGCAGCGCTACTCCGGCGTGTTCACGCCGGTGACCGGTAGGCCGCAGGCGCGCTATGCCCGGGTGCAGGTCCAGTGGCCGTCGTGCCAGGTGCAGGTCTGCTCGTAGCCGGAGCGGAAGGAGCCGAGCCAGGGGATGTCGTCGTGGTAACGGGTGGGCGGCGGGGCCGGGGTGAAGTTCGCGGCGTCGTCGGTGCTGCCGGTGCCGGTGTAGCGGGCGACGGCCGGGTACGGGTAGACCGGGCGGGTTCGGGTGACGGTGCCGTCGTCCTGGTACCTCGTGGCGATGAGGTGGTCGGGGGCGATGCCGTTCTCGACCCAGGCGAGGGTGGGGGTGAGCGCGTCGATCGCGTCCGGGCCCTGGCCGCCGCCGCAGTGGGCGACGCCCGGCAGCATGAACAGGCGGGCGAACCGCTCGGTGGCGTCCGTGCCGCCCATGCGTTCGGTGAGGGCGTGGTGGTAGGCGATCGTCCCGTACGGGGAGATCGCCTGGTCCGCCCAGCCGTGCCAGAGCAGGAGCTTGCCGCCCGAGGCGCGGAAGGCCGTCAGGTCGGGGTCGGTCGCGTCGTAGATGCCGGCCCGCTGGTAGATCTCCCGGAACGTCGCCGCGTCGTAGCGCAGGTCGGCGAGGGTCATCGCCGGCCGGGCGGACGGGTAGGCGAGGTACCGCAGCGCGTTCGTCGCGTTGCCCTCGGCCACGGCGGGGTCGCCGGTGGCGGTCGGGGTGACCCAGCGGGCCCAGTTCGCCTCCGAGCCGGCCGGCTCGCCGCCCGGGTACATCAACCGGCCGTGCTCGTCGCGAGGACCGTCGTACAGGTGGCGTACGGCAATGATTTGATCCTGGGTCAGGCAGTTCGGGGTGTCGGTCTCCGCCGGGCAGCGCAGGCTCGCCGGATCGAACGCGCAGGCACGCGGGTCGTCGATCTGGCCGTCGGCCAGGCCGTCCCGGGCGTCGCACTCGCGCAGGACGGCGGCGTGCAGCGCGGGAAGCTTGGCGGCGGTCAGAATCGGACGGCCCCGCGCGTCGGTGTTCGCCGTGGCGTGCCAGCCCGCGGACCAGACGACGAGCGAGGTGAGCAGCGACGCGGGGGCGCCGGCGACGATGCCGTCGAAGTCGTCCGGGTAACGCTGCGCCTCGGTCAGCCCCTCGTGGCCGCCCTGCGAGCAGCCGTCGAAGTAGGAGTAGCGCGGACCCTGTCCGTAATAGATCGCGATGAGCCGCTTGGCGACGAGCGCGACGACGTGGTCGGCCCGGTAGCCGAAATCGACCCGCAACTGCGGATCGGCGCCGAACGTGGCGTCGAAGCCGGCGACGCCGACGTGCCCCTGGTTCGTGGTGGCCAGGACGAAGTCGCCCCGGGTCAGCGGCGTGCACCCGTCCGCCGCGTCCGCGTAGAAGTCGATGCTCCCGCAGAGCGACGCGCACCCGAGCTGCAGATACCGCTGCCGCCACGTCGTGGTCGGCAGGAACACGTCGAACTGGATCTGCGGCGCCACGGTTCCGGTGACCTCGCAGGCCTCGGAGCCGTCCGGCGAGGTGGCCACGGCCGCGGACCCGACGACCGCCGGAGCGTCCGGCGTCCCCGACAGGTCCTGCCCGGCGAGGGCCGCGCACTCGACCCGCGGCAGCACCACCGGAGGGCCGTCGGCGACCGTCCCGGCCACGGCCGTCCGGGGCATGGTCTGGCCGCTACCGGCCATCACGAGCAGGGCGAGCACGACCGGCAGCGCCCGGAATCCAGCGGTAGCCCGCATGCGTCCTCCCCGTTTCGCGGGCACGAGCACGGCAAGCTAAGTACTGTTATGGACGAGTGTCAATACCGAACGTCAGGCGGTGCAGGCCGCGTACGCACCCTGGTAGCCCGGGTCCGCCGCCACCTCGCCCGTCACCTGGTGGAACTTCCCTCCGCCGTACGCCC
>NZ_JBFAYF010000094.1:0-24363 GCF_040681165.1 Actinoplanes sp. NPDC051851
ACGGCAACCTCACCCAATCCCAGATCGCCGACCAGATCGGCATCTCCCAGATGCACGTCTCCCGCCTGCTCACCAAGGCCCTGAGCAAGCTGCGCGCCCAGCTCGCCAACGAGATCTGACCCGCTCTCGTCACACGAGGCACGCCTGCCCTACCCGGCCATCGACGTTCGGCCTGCCCGTGACGTTCGGTCGGCCCGTGACGTTCGGCCTGCCCGTGACGTTCGGCGCGGTGCGGTCTCAGCCGTCGGGGGTGACGGTGCCGGCGGCGATGCGGTAGCCGACGCCCGGGCTGGTGACGATCACCTGTGGCGTGCCGAGCTTGCGGCGCAGCCGTCCCATGGTGACCGCGACCGTGTTGGTGAACGGATCGGCGTTCTCATCCCAGGCGGTCTCCAGCAGACTCTCGGCGCTGAGCGGGCTGGGCGCCGCGTGCAGCAGAGCCTCCAGCAAGGCGAACTCCTTGACCGACAGATCCAGTCGCCGCCCGTCCCGGCGTACCGTCCGCAGGATCGGATCCAGCTCGATCCCCGCCGCCCGCAGCGTCCGGGACCGGGCCCCGGGCCGTCGCCGGGCCAGCGCCTGGATCCGTAGCACCAGTTCCGGAAAGTGGAACGGTTTCGCCAGGTAGTCGTCCGCCCCCGCGGTCAACCCGCTGACCCTGTCCTCGGGCGCCCCGGCCGCCGTCAGCATCAGTACCATCGCCCGCTCACCACGTTCGCTGACGATCCGGCACAGCGCGTCCCCGTGGATCCCCGGCAGATCCCGGTCCAGCACCACGACGTCGTAGGCGTTCCCGTTGATCTTTCCCGCCGCCTCCCGCCCGTCGAACGCGATGTCGACCGCCATCCCCTGATCCCGCAGCCCCTCGGCGATGATCTCCGCCAGTGTGTGGGCATCCTCGACCACGAGCACTCTCATCGCCGCAGCCTCCTCATCGCGGTTCCCCGTTCGCTCGCGGTTCCCCGTTCGCTCGCAGTTGCTCGTTGCTCGTAGTTGCTCGTTCGCTCTCGGGTTTCCCGTGCGTATTCGGTTCTCCGTCCGGGGCCGCTTCCCCGCCCGGGTCCCGTAGTGCGGCCTTCCCCTCGGTTGGTGCCCGGCGTTCGAGTACGGCCTGCCCCTGGTCCGCGATCCGATCCTCGCTGTGGACCGCAGAGGTTCCTGTGGTGTCGGCGCCCGATGTGGTGGTACCTGATGTGGAGGCAGTGCCTGACGTGGTGGCGTCCGTTGCCATGGTGTCCGTCGTGGTGGCGGTCTCGGGCACTGCGGCGGCAGAGATGGTGACGGGTGGGCCGGGGGCGGGTCTGTGCCACGAGGCGGGGCCGGCGATGTTGCCGGGGCCGGGCACGCGTTCGGGAGGTGCCGGCACGTCGTCGGGGGAACAGAGCGCGTGGGGGAAGGTGACCTCGGTTCGCAGGCCGCCCTGGGGAGGCGCGGTCAGGGTCAGTCGGCCGCCGTGCGCGGTGGCCACCGCTGCGGCGATGGCCAGGCCCAGGCCGGAACCGCGGCCGGTGCGCTCGGCGCCGACCCGTTGGAAGGGCTGGACCAGGTCGGCGACCCGTTCCGGATCGAGGACCGGACCGCTCGACTCCACCACCAGGCGTACCGTGTCGTCGCTCGTGGTCAGGGCGAGGAGGACCCAGCCGTGGCGCTCCGTGTGGGTGGCGGCGTTGCTGACGAGATTGCCGACCAGGCCGGCGAGCAGAGTACGGCTGCCTCTGATGACGACCGTCGGGAGGTCGGTCACGAGACTGAGGCCGCGCTCGATGAACTGCGCGGAGCGGGCCTTCAGCGCTTCCTGGACGAGCCTGTCGAGACTGACCGGCTCGCGGTCCGGTAGGTAGGTGTGCTGTGCCCGGGCCAGGAGGAGCAGCCCGTCGAGGAGCCGGTCGATGTGGTTGATCTGGGTGCTGACCTTGTCGGCCAGCACCAGGGTCTGCCATGGCACGATGCCGGGCTTGGCGATCGCGACGTCCAGGGCGGCACGGGCCGTGGCCATCGGGGTTCGCAACTCGTGTGAGACGTCGGCGATGAACCGGCGCTGGGCCGCGAAGGAGCCCTCCAACCGCTCCAGGAGGCCGTCGATGGTGTCGGCGAGCTCCTTCACCTCATCCTCCGGAGAGTCGACGGCGAGGCGCTCGTCCAGGTTCTCCACCGAGATGCGCCTGGCCGCGGCGGTGATGGACCGTAACGGGCGGAGCACCCGGCCCGCCGCGACGTGGCCGAGCCAGAGCGAGATCGGGGCCATCACGCCGAGCGCGAGCACCGAGCCGGCGAGCAACTGCCGGACTCGGATGACCGGGTATTCCTGAGCGAAGGACGGGATGCTTCCCCCGGCCGGGACGGTGTGCCTGATGTCGCTGAGAGCGATCAGGTTGACCAGGGCCAGCAGCAAGACGCCGGAGGCCAGGAACAGTGCCACATAGAGCACTGTCAGGCGACGGCGGACACTCCGGCGATTCATGAGGACCAGAATGCCCGTGCGGGCCTAACAACGGCATAACAGGTGTTGTTAGGCCCGTGTCACCGCTCGGAGCGTAGAAATCCGGCCATGACTGAGCAGAGATTGACCCGCCGCGGGCTGATGGTCGGAGCGGCGACCGTTGCCGGCGCCGCCTTCGGGAGCGCCCCGGCGGCCGGCGCGAGCGCCGCCGGAGCCGCGAGCGTCGGTGGCAGGGCAGGGGGAGACAGCCATGTCGTGATCGAGACCGTGAACGCGAGCGGGGGTGGAGGCACCGGACTGGCCGATGCCGTGGTCGCGGCGTTCCGCACCCGCCGGGTGGTCGCCATCGGCGAGGTGCACGGTCAGCAGGAGCACCATGACGCGCTGCAGACGCTGCTCTTCGACCCCCGGTTGCCCGCCGTGGTCGACGACATCGTGGTGGAGTTCGGCAACGCGCTCTACCAGCCGACCGCCGACCGTTTCGTGTCCGGGACCGCGGTCGAGGACCGAGATCTGCGGCTGATCTGGCGCGACACGACCCAGTCCCCGGTCTCCACCTGGGACGCCCCGATGTATGAGCAGGTCTATCGCACCGTCCGCGCGGTCAACTGGACGCTGCAGGCAGGCGAGCGGCTGCGGGTGCTGCTCGGCGATCCGCCCATCGACTGGGCGACGGTGACCAGGGAGGAGGTGGAGGGCGCCGACCGCGACGGGCACATGGCCGGTGTCGTGCGGGACCAGGTGATCGCGAAGGGCCGCCGGGCCCTAATCCTCTGCGGGAGTGTGCACGCGATGCACGCGCCGCCGGGTGCGAGCGGTGGCGGTGCCGTTCAGCTCATCGAGGAGCAGACAGGCCACCGGCCCTACGTGATTCTGGACGGCGGCCACGACCGCCTGGCCGGGCACGCCCGCCGTGTGGTGCTGCCGGCCGAGGGCAGTTGGCTGGCCACCACGGACAGCGGCGAGTTCTCCTACTTTCCGGGGATCTGTGGGATCCCATTCGGTGACCTGGCGGATGCGCTGCTCTACCTGGGCCGGGTCGAGGATCAGACGCAGTCGTTGTGGAACCCGGCGATCTACCTGGATCCGGAGTATTGGGCCGAGCTGGAGCGTCGCAAGACGTTGACCGGGGCGCCGTTCGACCTCGCCGCGCGATATCGCCAGGAGCAGTCGGTGGTCTGGCAGGTGGGCGGCGGCCCGGGGTGCTGAGCACGGCCCGAGTGGCCGCGCCCCGGGTGCCGGGCTGAGTGGGCCTGCCCCTCCGCCGCCCGGAGAGCCTGGCGCGCCTCGTGGAGGAGGCGCGCCGTGGCCTCGGGTGTCACTCGGCTCCGCTGGCTCGCCAGTTCAACTGGACGAGGAGCGTGCGGGCTTCGTCGGCGACCTCGGCGTCGGCGAGGACGGCGTACTGCGCGGCTTGGAGGGAGCTACGGGAGGTGAAGTCGCGGCGGCCGCCCGTGGCGGCGTGGGCGATGGCGCCGAAGATGGCGCCCCACACGGCACCGATGAGGACGGTGGTGAGGATGACCGAGAACCAGTTGGAGTTGCTGAAGAGTCCGAAGAGGACGCCGATGAAGAGGCCGAACCAGGCGCCACTGGCAGCGCCCGCACCAGCCGCGCGGCCGGTGGTCAGGCGGCCCAGGACCGTTTCGCCCAGGCGCAGGTCGGTGCCGATGATCGAGGTGTGCTCCACGGGGAACTTGTTGTCCGAGAGGTGGTCGACCGCCTGCTGGGCGAGGGCGTATTCGGGGTACGTGCCGACCACCACCGTGGGACCGGTGTGCCCGGTGGCGCCACCGGTCTGGGACGGGAACCTTGGCGACAGACCGGACGGGCCGGGCGGCACGGCACCCGTCGTCGCAGGACCGGCGGCCGCCGGGTCGTCGGCCGGCGTCTCCGGGTGGGCGACCGTCTCTGGCGGGGCGACCGTCTTTGGTGGGGCGATGGTCTCCGGCTGGGCGGGCGGCTCCGCGGGGAAGGCTGCGGGCTCGGTGGAGGCGACCGCATGGCGGGGTGTGGGGTCGGTGGGTGTGGTCATGACTTGCCTCCCTGAGGGTCGCCGGCGATGAGGCGGACCCAGATGGAAAAGGTGGTGGCGACGGCGGCGACGATGCCGGCGACGCCGGTCAGGAATGCGTATCGGCCGGAGACGAAATCAGGGAGGACGCGTTCGGAGACCGCGACGGCGGCGAGGCCGATGACGGCTACGGCGGTGGCGATGGCGGCGGTGAGGGCGAGCGGCACGATGGTCAGGCGGGCCGGAGCCGGGACCGGTGGGTGGACGCCGGCGCGACTGAGCCGTGTCACCCAGGCTACGACGGAGCCGCAGGCGAGGACGATCATCAATGCGGCGATGGTGTCGCTGGGACGGTGCCAGGCGGCCCAGACCGTGGCGATGGCGACCAGCGTGACGTAGGCGGCGCCGATCAGGGCGACCGTGCCGCGCAGTGCCTGAGGAAAGACCATCACCAGGACGAACGCGACCGAGGCGGCGGCTGCTGTGTGGCCACTGGGGAAGGAGTTCGGCATGGCGAAGCCGTCCAGGTCGGGGCGGTCGAGGTGGGACTTGAACTGCTGTACGGCGATGTTGGCGGTGGCCACCAGGAAGAAGGCACCGGCGGAGAGGTCGAAACGGCGGCGGAGGGCGCCGACTATGGCGGCGAGGACACAGACGACGGCGAGGGCGGCGAGTTGGGTGGCGTTGAGGGCGCGGCTGAGGACCTGAGTGATCTGGGGGTGGTGGACGTCCCCGCCGTGCATCGAGGCGCTGTCGATCGATTGGCCGAGGCTCGTACGGATGAAGATCCACCAAATCGCGTACGCGGTGGCGGCGGCGAGTATCGCGACCAGTAGGGGGGTGATCGCATGCCACGAACTGCGAGTGGATGTCCTGGTGCGCAAACCCCGTGACGCGACTGCCGTCATCGCCGTCCCCCTGTCCTACTGAGGCCTGTCCTGCCGGGCGCCCGCTCGTGGAGCACCCCGTCGTGGCACACGCCTTTCCCGATCCCACGGGTTCTCAAGCGCCACGTTCAGGTGTTCCCGATCGCATCGCCCGGCACACCGGTAAAGCGCCGCCCGGCACACCGGTAAAAGCGCCGCCCGGCGGACCGGGACCCACGGGCCACGCGGGCAAGCGAACAGCGCGAATACGCCCGGCGGACGGGCGTGGGGTGGCGGCGCGGGCGGGGCGGGCCGGGGGCGCAGGCGGCGCAGACGGCGCAGGCGGGGTGGGTCGGGGCGCAGGCGGGTCGGGTCGGGGGTGCAGGCGGGTCGGGTCGGGGCCGCGGGAGCGGGCGGTGTGGGTTGGGGGCGGTGTGGGTTGGGGGCGGTGTGGGTTGGGCGGTGTGGGTTGGGGGTGCGGGCGGGTCGGGTCGGGAGGAGGGCAACGGAGGCGCAACCGAACGGGTGCGAGGGTGCAACGGGAGGGCCGGATCTTCGTACGGACGCTGACCGGAACGAGGGGGAACTACTTGATGAGGCACAGCTCCCGACGACTGCTCACCGGCACGCTGCTGGTGCTCGCCGCCGGGGCCGGGCTGGGCACGGTGGCGACGCCGGCGCTCGCGGCCGGGGTTTCGGCGATCGTGGACGTGAACAGCCAGCTCAAGGTGCGGTCGGCGCCCTCGCTGGCGGCGCCGGTGGTCGGGACTCTGTACGACGGTGAGCGGGTCTCGGTGAGCTGCGCGGTCACCGGGCAGACCGTGCGGGGCAAGCTGCGCACCACTGCGGTGTGGGACCGGCTCGCCACCGGGGAGTACGTGTCGCACGGCTACCTGTCGGCGGTGGGGCGGATCCCGGAGTGCGGTACGGCGAGCCAAGCCGCCGCCAGGGTGAAGGCGAAGCCCGCGCCGGCGAAGAAGAGCACCACGTACGTCGCCGGGCGGGTGCGCAGCGCGGACGGGTCCGTCAACGTGCGGGCCACGCCGTCGACGCAGGGTGCCGTGGCCCGCAAGGTCGCCAACGGGGCCTCGCTCGCGCTGTCGTGCGCCGTTCAGGGGCCCAAGGTCAGCGGCACCGTGCGGACCACGGCGCAGTGGGACCGGCTGACCGACGGGCGGTACATCTCGCACGCGTACGTCGTCTCGAACGCCCTGAAGACCTGCCCCACGACGCCGAGCACGCCCGCCGTTCCGGCCACGCCCGCCCCGGCGATGACGCCCGATCAGTTCCTCGCCGCGGCGGTTCCCGGTGCTCAGCAGGGCTGGCGCCAGTACGGTGTGCCCGCCTCGGTCACCATCGCGCAGGCGATCCTGGAGTCCGGCTGGGGGAAGAGCGGCCTCGCCTCGGTCGACCGGAACTACTTCGGCATCAAGTGCCAGAGCGGCTCGTACGGCGCGATCGCCAACGGCTGCCACGTCTACAAGACCACCGAGTGCGACAAGGCCGGCACCTGCTTCCCGGCCTCGGACGCGTTCCGGACGTACGCGAGCATGTCCCACTCGTTCCGTGACCACGGCAGCTTCCTGCGGGTCAACAAGCGGTACGCCCCGGCGTTCGCCTACACCAGGGACGCGAACCAGTTCATCTGGCAGGTCTGGAAGGCGGGCTACGCCACCGACCCGAAGTACTACACCAAGGTCACCGGCCTGATGGCGAGCTACGACCTGTAT
Organism: Actinoplanes sp. NPDC051851; assembly: GCF_040681165.1. NCBI lineage: Bacteria > Bacillati > Actinomycetota > Actinomycetes > Micromonosporales > Micromonosporaceae > Actinoplanes > Actinoplanes sp. NPDC051851. Next base: position 7,051 of record NZ_JBFAYF010000094.1, read on the forward strand.
TCGTACGACACCTGGAAGTGAGATAACGCGAAAAGGCCAGCAAATCAGGTGAAACCGGGCCTACCCTTCCTGGGGTGGGGGGTCGAGAGTCCACGGGGGCTGGGCCGCGCCGGTACGTCGGTGTGCCGGCGGCCGCCCTCGTCGTGCTCATCGGGCTCGTCGCCACCGTGCTGGTCACCGCCGGACTGTGGCACGCCCAGCAGAACGGCGCCCAGCGCGTGATGGAGCAACGGGCCACCATGGCGCTCTCCGCGGTGGAGACCGAGACCGCCCGGTACCAGACCCTGCTCGCGACGCTGGCCGCCGGCATCGCCGCCGGGGAGACGCTGACCTGGGAGGACTTCGACAAGGCCAGCGCTCCGCTGGGCGACGCCGGCCTGATCGGGGCGGCCGCCGTGGCGTACGTCGTCCCGGTCACCACCGACGGCGTCGCCGCGGCCCAGCGGACCTGGCGGAGTCGCGGCGCCGCCGCCCTGGCGCTGAATCCGGACGCCGGGGAGAGCGAGCACTACTTCCCGATCTTCACCCGGATCCTGGACGCCGGGGGATCGAGCAGGATCGGCGTCGACCTGAACACGGTGCCGGAACTGGTGGCCGCGCTCAAGGTGTCCCGCAACACCGGACGGACCGCGGCCTCCGACACGTACGTCCTGCTGATGGACCGCAAGCGGCCGGAGGCCAGGCGGCAGCAGTCGTTCGTCTTCGCGGCGCCGATCTGGACCCGCGCGAACAACCCGGAGTTCCGCGGCTGGGTGGTGCTCGGCCTGCGCGGCACCGATTTCCTCGCCGGCGTGCTCGCCACGGCCAGCCAGCGCCAGCTCGACGCCGCCCTGATCGCCACCGACAGCGACGGCGACGAGGTGCCGCTCGCCCAGTTGCGGGTGCCCGGCGACGCCGACCTGCACTGGAACGATCCGGTCCGGGTCGCGGACCGGGAGTGGCGCCTGGAGCTCGGGGCGGATTCGCACCGGCTGCCCGGAGCGGGCGGCGCGCTGCCGGCCACCGTCTTCGGCAGCGGCGTGACGCTCACCGCGCTGCTGGCCTGGCTGGTCTATCTGCTGGCCGGGCGCCGGGCGCGGGCGGAGCGGGCCGTCGAGGAGGCCACCGCCGACCTGCGCTCCGCCGAGGAGCAGAGCCGCCGGCAGGCCGGCCTGCTCGGAGCGATCATGTCGAGCATCGGCGACGGGGTGAGCGTCTGCGACGAGAACGGCCGGATCATGTTGCACAACCCGGCGGCGGACGCGATCCTCGGCACGCGGCTGGACGGCGGCCCGGAGGACTGGCAGCGGCGGTTCGGCCTCTACCGGCCGGACGGGCGTACCCCGTTCCCGCCGGACGAGACCCCGCTGGTCCAGGGGCTGCGCGGCGAGGTCACCAACGGCGTGGAGATCCTGGTCCGCAACGCGTCGCACCCGGAGGGGATGCTGATCAGCGTGGACGGGCGGCCCCTCGACCCGAGCGGCGGGCAGCGCGGCGCGGTCGCGGTCTTCCGGGACATCACCGAGCTGCGACGGTACGAGACCGACCTCTCCATCTTCGCGGGTGTGGTGGCGCACGACCTGAAGGCCCCGCTGGCGATCGCTCGCGGACACGCCGAGCTCGCCCGGGAGGATGTGGAGGAGGACGCGGAGGCGCGCGGCTCGCTGGACCGGATCATCGTGGCGGTGGACCGGATGGACGCGCTGATCGAAACGCTGCTGGCGTACAGCACCGCCCGGGACGCGCCGTTGCGGATCGCCGACGTGGAGCTGGAGCCGCTGGTCCGCGAGGTGCTGCAGGACCGTGCCGCGGCGGCCGGCGCCGAGTTCACGATCGGGCCCCTGCCGGTGCTCCGGGCCGATCCGGCGATGCTCCGGCACGTGCTCGACAATCTGATCGGAAACGCTTTCAAGTACGTCCGGCCCGGGTCGGTCCCGCGTGCTGACATCCGCGCGGAGCCGGACGACCGTCCGGGGTGGTCCCGGATCGAGGTGGCCGACGCCGGGATCGGTATCCCGGACGCCGACAAGTCCCGCGTCTTCGAGCAGTTCCAGCGGGCCGAGGGCGCCGCCGCCTACGCGGGGACCGGGCTCGGCCTGGCCATCTGCCGCCGGATCGTGGAGCGGCACGGCGGCCGGATCGGCGTCGCCGACAACCCGGGCGGCGGCACCCGCTTCTTCTTCACCGTCCCGACCGCGACGGAGACCGGGACAGGACAGACCGAGACAGGACAGACCGAGACAGGAAAGGAACCGGAGATGACACCGCACATACCGCCCGGATCGAAGATCCCGCCGGAACCGGCAGGGGAGGAGGACGCCGACGTCCGCGCCGCCCTGGAGCGTGCCCTCGCCGAGCGTGCCGCGATCCTGGACAGCCGCCTGCCCGGCGTCTCCGCGCTACCGGCAGCCGACCCGTCCGCCCACGATCCGGCCGCAGCCCGGCTGCGCGCCCCCGTCCCCGACCATCAGCATCAGGACTGAGCGTCCCCGGACGGGACCGTCACGTCCCCGGACGAGACCTCCGCCGGCGGCAGCAGACCCGCCACCACGGCCAGCAACTGGGCCGGCAGGAACGGCTTGAGCAGCGTGGCCGACGCGCCGGCCGCGCTGGCCTGCTCGTCGCCGGGCAGCAGTGAGCCGCTCGCCACCACCACCGGGATGTGCCGGAGAGCGTCGTCCGCGCGGATCGCCCGGCACAGATCGAGACCGGTCATCCGGGGCATGTCGACGTCGGTGACCACCAGGTCCGGGCGATGCTCCCGGACCGCCTCCAGCGCCGCCGCGCCGTCCGACGTCACCACGACCCGGTGCCCGGCCCGCTCCAGGGAGCGTTTGAGCACGTACCGGATGTCGTCGTGGTCCTCTGCGACAACGATCACCCTCGACCTCGATTCGGTTATGCGTATCCCGTCATCCGGGATACCGATCCAGGCCACTCCGGGGACACGGGGGCGGCGTTAATCACCAGGCGTTTCCGGCGCGTTCCGCCTATCCTTGGGCCGCCATGTCGATATCGCCTTCCGCACCGGTGCACGGGAACGCTCTCCGTGACCGGGTCTCTCAGCTCCTGCCCCGCGATGAACACCGGCTGCGGCGCCGTCTCGACGGCACCCGGCGGATCCGGGACGACGACGCCCGTACCGCCGCCCTCGAGGAGATCGCCGCCGAGGTCGAGCGGGCCGAGCTGCGCCTCGAGACCCGGCTCGCCGCCGTGCCCCCGATCCGGTACCCGGAGGGCCTGCCGGTCAGCGCCCGCAAGGATGACATCGCCGCCGCGATCCGCGATCACCAGGTGGTCGTGGTGGCCGGCGAGACCGGCTCCGGCAAGACCACCCAGCTTCCCAAGATCTGCCTGGAGCTGGGCCGCGGCGTCCGCGGGCAGATCGGGCACACCCAGCCCCGGCGGATCGCGGCGCGGACCGTCGCCGAGCGCATCGCCGAGGAGCTGGACCGCCCGCTCGGGTCGACGGTCGGCTACAAGGTGCGCTTCACCGACCAGGTCAGCGAGGAGACGCTGGTCAAGGTGATGACCGACGGCATCCTGCTGGCCGAGATCCAGAACGACCGGATGCTGCGGCGCTACGACACGCTGATCATCGACGAGGCGCACGAGCGCAGCCTCAACATCGACTTCATCCTGGGCTACCTGCGGGAGCTGCTGCCCAAGCGCCCCGACCTCAAGCTGATCATCACGTCGGCGACGATCGAGACGCAGCGCTTCGCCGAGCACTTCGCGGACGCGGACGGCAAGCCCGCGCCGGTCATCGAGGTCTCCGGGCGGACGTACCCGGTCGAGGTCCGCTACCGCCCGCTGGTGACGGTGACCGAGGACGACACCGAGGAGCCGCAGGACCAGGTCGACGGCATCGCGGCCGCCATCGACGAGCTGCCCCGCGAGGGCGACATCCTGGTCTTCCTCTCCGGCGAGCGGGAGATCCGGGACACCGCCGACGCGCTGAACAAGCGGGACCTGCGGCACACCGAGGTGGTCCCGCTCTACGGCCGGCTCTCCGCCGCCGAGCAGCACCGGGTCTTCGAACGGCACACCGGGCGGCGGGTCGTGCTGGCGACCAACGTCGCCGAGACGTCGCTGACGGTTCCCGGCATCCGGTACGTGATCGACCCGGGCACCGCGCGGATCAGCCGTTACTCGCACCGGCTGAAGGTGCAGCGGCTGCCGATCGAGCCGGTCTCGCAGGCCAGCGCCAACCAGCGCAAGGGCCGTTGCGGGCGTACCTCGGACGGCATCTGCATCCGGCTCTACTCGGAGGAGGACTTCGAGCAGCGGACCGAGTTCACTGAGCCGGAGATCCTGCGTACCAACCTGGCCAGCGTCATCCTGCAGATGACCAATCTCGGTCTCGGTGACCTGGCGAAGTTCCCGTTCATCGACCCGCCGGACAAGCGGAACATCACCGACGGCGTCAAGCTCCTGGAGGAGCTGGGCGCGCTCACCGACCGTAGGCTCACCCCGCTCGGCCGCCAGCTGGCCCAGCTCCCGGTCGATCCGCGGCTGGCCCGGATGGTGATCGAGGCGGACCGGCAGGAGTGCACCGCCGAGGTCATGGTGATCGCGGGCGCGCTGTCGATCCAGGACCCGCGCGAGCGGCCCGCCGACAGGCAGCAGCAGGCGGACGAGAAACACGCCCGTTTCACCGACAAGGAATCGGACTTCTTCACCTTCCTGAACCTCTGGAAGTATCTGCGGGAGAAACAGCAGGAGCTCTCCGGGAATCAGTTCCGCCGCCTCTGCCGGGCCGAGTTCCTCAACTATCTGCGGGTACGCGAATGGCAGGACGTGTACGCGCAGTTGCGGCAGGTGGCCCGTACCCTCAATCTCTCGGTGAAGGAGGACTGGGAAGCGGGAGTCGCGCCGCAACCGGTGCACACCGCCCTGCTCGCGGGTCTTCTCAGCCACATCGGCATGAAGGACCAGGAGAAACGGGAGTACATCGGCGCTCGTGGAGCCAAGTTCGGGATCTTCCCGGGGTCGGCGCTGTTCAAGCGGCAGCCACGCTGGGTGATGTCCGCCGAGCTGGTCGAGACGAGCCGGCTCTGGGCGCGGGTGAATGCCCGGATCGAGCCCGAATGGGCCGAGAAACTCGCTCCGCACCTGGTCAAGAGCTCGTACAGCGAGCCGCACTGGGACGCCAAGATGGGCGCCGTGATGGCCTTCGAGAAGGTCACGCTGTACGGGCTGCCGATCGTGCCGCGACGCAGAGTGGGGTACGGCAAGGTCGACCCGGTCGCCGCGCGCGACCTGTTCATCCGGCACGCGCTGGTCGAGGGCGACTGGGAGACCCATCACCCGTTCTTCGCGGCGAACAACCGTCTGCTCAAGCAGATCTCGGAGATCGAGAACCGGGCGCGGCGGCGGGACATCGCGGTCGACGACGAGGCGGTGTATTCGCTGTACGACGCGCGGATCCCGGCCGAGGTGGTCTCCGCGCGGCATTTCGACGGCTGGTGGAAACGGGCCCGCCGGGAGACTCCGGAACTGCTGACCTTCACCCGCGAGGATCTGGTCAACGCCGGGCGGGACACGGTCGATCCGAACGCCTTCCCGGACGCGTGGATCAACCGCGGCGTCAAGATGCCGCTCTTCTATCACTTCGAGCCGAACAACCATGCCGACGGCGTCACGGTCCGGGTGCCTCTAGAGCTGATCAACAAGATTGACGCGGATGATTTCGGATGGTCGATTCCGGGCTTCCGCAAGGACGTGGTGATCGCCCTGATCCGGGCCCTGCCCAAGCAGCTGCGCACCGCGTTCGTCCCGGTGCCGGACTGGGCGGAAGCGGTCCTCGACCGGGTGAAGGTCCGGCAGGGCCCGCTGCCCGACGCGATCGGGAACGAGCTGCGCCGCCTGACCGGGACCATCGTGCCGCGCGACGCCTGGCGCCCCGACCAGGTCCCCGAGCACCTGCGGATGAACTTCCGGATCGTCAACGAGGCCGGCGAGGTGGTCGCCGAGGGCCGCGACCTCGAGGTGCTGCGCCGCGAGCTCGCGCCGAAGGTGCAGGCCACCATCTCGCGGGCGGCCGGCGACCTGGAGCGCCGCGGCATCACCACCAACGACTTCGGCGTGCTGCCGCCCCGGGTCGCCCAGATCCGCGGCGGCTACGAGGTCAACGTCTGGCCGGCGCTGGCCGACGAGGGCGAGAGCGTGGCCGTCCGGGTCTTCGAGACCCAGGCCGAGCAGCGGATCGCGATGCGGGCCGGCACCCGGCGGCTGCTGCTCCTGACGCTGCCGCCGGCCGCCCGCTTCCTGCAGGGACGGCTCGACAACCGGGCCAAGCTGGAGCTCTCCCGGGCTAATCCGTATCGGTCGATCGCCGACCTGCTCGACGACTGTGCCGGGGCGGCCGTCGACAAGCTGGTCCTCGACGCCGGCGGCCCGGTCTGGTCGTCGATCGAGTTCGCGTCGCTGCGCGACACGGTGCGGCAGGACCTCGTCGACGCGGTGGCCAACGTGGTCACCCAGGTCCAGGCCGTGCTCTCCACGGCGTACGACGTGGAGCAGCGGATCAAGCAGCTCCGGGACCCGGCGCTGCTCCCGGCGCTCGCGGACGTCCGCCAGCAGCTCAAGGGCCTGGTGCACGCCGGTTTCGTGACCGAGACGGGCTGGCGGCAGCTGCATCATCTGCCGCGCTACCTGAAGGGCGTGGTGCACCGCCTCGACCGGCTGGGCGGCGGGACGGGCCGGGACCGGCAGCTCACCACCCAGATCCACGAGATCGAGTCGGAGTACCGCGGGCTGCGGGCCGAGGCGGCGCGGGGCGGCCCTGCCGAGGAGGGGCTGCGGGAGATCCGCTGGATGATCGAGGAGCTGCGGATCAACTACTTCGCCCAGTCACTCGGAACGGCGTATCCGGTATCCGACAAGCGGATCTTCAAGGCGATGGACGCGCTGCCGCTCTAGAAAAGTTGCAGGTCGGTGCGCCTGTGGTGCCGTTCGGTCACGCCTCTGTCGTGTCCGGGCGGCGCCCTCTAGCGTTCTCGCCATGACGAACGAGAACCTCGCCTTCGCCCCGATCGCCGCCGCTACCGTCGCCGACTCCGACGCCGCGTACCTCGACGAGATGATGGCTCGCGTGGGTGTCGACGGCCTCACGGCCGCGTTCGCCGAGCCCGCCCTGCTCGCCACGATCGACCAGCACGCGGCGGCGGTGCGCGATGCGCTGCGTGACGCGGGTCGCTCCTGCGATGTCGGGGGTCTCTCCGCGTACGCCAAGAGCATGGCCGCCGCGGCGACCCGGATGCGGCGCCCGTTGCCCGAGCCCGGCTTCGCCCCGACCACGGCGACGGCCTGGATGACGGCGGATTTCCCGCTGCTCCGCCTCGTCGCGGTCTGCCTGATGGCCGAGGCCGCCGGCCTGCTCTGATCCGAACCGGGGTAAACCGAACGATCTACATTCCAGGGCGTGTTTCACACGAAACCGGTTGAATCAGGCATCTTTTCTCTCATGAAGATGCTGAGGCTCTCCGCACTCGTGTTCTTGACCATCCCGGCGCTGGCCGCCCCCGCGGTCGCCGCCCCCGCCGAGGGCCCGGAGCCCGCCCTGGTCGCCCGCTACAACTTCGACGGCGGCGCGACCGACGGCCGGGTCAACGACCTCTCCGGCAAGGGCGGCGTTCTGACGATCCGCGGCGCCGACAACGGCACCGTCGCGATCACCACCGAGGGCGCCGGCCGGTACGCGTCCTTCCCGGCCCTCTGCCCGAGCACCACCACCGGGATCTGTGCTCGCGCCATCATGGAGGCGGCCGACAACGCCAACCTCGACCCGGGCACCAACACCTTCCGCTGGGCGGCGAGCGTCCGCGTCACGCCGGCCCAGGTCCGTGGCAAGGCGAACATCATGCAGAAGGGCACCGCGGGCACCGACAGCCTGTGGAAGCTGCAGCTGACCGGCAAGTCCGGCCGCGCCCAGTGCATCGTCGCCGGCAAGGGCTCCGCCCAGACGTTCAGCGCCACCTCGACCCGCACGGTCACCGACGGCGCCTGGCACAAGATCGTCTGCGAGCGCAGCGGCACCGGCCTGGCCGTCTCGGTTGACGGCGTCGCGGGCACCAGGGCCGCCATCCCGTCGACCCTCTCGATCGACAACGACATGCCCCTGCGCATCGGCGGCCCGAACTTCGGCGAGACCAGCGACATGTACCACGGCCAGCTCGACGACGTCTACGTCCAGGTCGGCTGACCCCTTTCGCTGTTCCACCCACCATTCCCGTACGCGTTTCCTCGCACACCGACGACTGGCCCGGCCCCGTTCACGCGGTGCCGGGCCAGTCGCCGTCCGGCCCGCACCCGCCCGCACCCGCCCGCACCTCGTCGCCCATCCGCCCGCCTCGCCTGCCTGCCCGCGCTGGCCCGCCTGCCCGCGCTGACCTGCCTGCCCGCGCTGACCTGCCTGCCCGCGCTGACCTGCCTGCCCGCGCTGGCCTGCCTGCCCGCGCTGGCCCGCCTGCCTGAGACGCCTTCTTTGTCCGCCCGCCGGAGTTCGCGTCAGGTCATGGCGGGCGGCCGGAGTGGACCGTCAGGAGCGGCGGGGCGGCCCGCATGCACGATCGGAGACTTCAGGGCGGCGAGAGCAGACGGCCGGCGGCGGAGTGCCGCGGTGGACTCGCACCGCCCCACCTGGTGATCAAGCGGGGTTGAGCTGGTGCAGGTGGGCCTGGGCGGCGTCCAGGATGGCGGTTGCCGTGGGGAAGTCGATCAGCTGGTCGCGGATCACCCGCAGGCCCGCGCGCAGCGCCGAGACCGGTACTGCGCGGGCGGTCAGCACCCCCGCCGTCCACTCGGTGAAGTCGAGGAAGATGCTCGGCTCGCCGACGTAGAGCGCCGCCGCCAGGAAGTCCGCGATGTGGCCGAAGTCCTCCGCCGTCGAGTCGCGCTCGTGCTGGCCGTAGTGGTGTGCCGCGGGATAGGCGGCGGCGAGGTGCCGCATCGCGGTCTCGATCAGCTGAGGGCGGCTGCGGGCCAGATGGGTGTACTCCTCGTCGCCGAGCTGGGTGCCGGGGTGGGCGGTGAGGTGGGTGCCGGGAAACGCGCCGAGTGGGGTGCCGGGATGGGCCCCGAGCGGGGTGCCGGGATGGGCGCCGAGCGGAGTGCCGGGATACGGGTCCGGGAAGTCGGGCTGTGGGGGCGGCGGCCAGTCGTTCGCCAGGCGGGTGACCGCCTCCTCGCCGGTGGACGCCCACGCGTCGGCGCCCAGCTTCGCGGCCCAGCGGCTGCCCGGGCCGAAGCCGCGGCCGCCCGCGATGACCGGTACACCCGCGGCCCGGCAGGCGGTGATCGCGGCGTGCGCGCGGGGGAGGCGCGTCGGGATCATGCAGCTGAGGGCGACCGCGTCCGGGCCGGTCTGGTGCAGGTGGGTGATCAGATGCGGACCGGGGACGCTGGCGCCGAGGAAGTCCACGCGCCAGCCGTCGAGGCGCAGGAGCTCGCCGAGGATCCGGGCCGGCAGGCCGTGCCACTCGCCGTCCACGCAGGCCAGCGTGGTCCGGCCGCGGGTGGGCAGCCGGACCGGCTGGTGCCCGGCGACCGCGGCCAGGACGCGTTCGTTGACGGCGGTGGCGGCGTGTTCCCGGGCGATCGACCACTCGTTGGCGGCCCAGAGCTCACCGACCCGGGCCTGGGTGCCGCCGATCAGGTCGACCATCACCCGCTGTGGGGGTACGCCGTCGTCCAGCATGCCCAGCGCGATCTCGATGGCGCCGTGGTCGTCGCCGTCGCCGACGAGGGCCAGGTACTCGTCGCCGGCAGTCGTCACCTCGATCATGAGCGGAGGTATACCCGCCTCAGGGGCGTACGAGTCGGGGCACGGACGGCGAGCATGGCGATGTCGTCCCGGACGCCGCCGTGCACCCAGTCCGAGACCAGCTGGCGGATCCGTTCCAGGACCGCCTCGACGGGTATCCCGGCGCAGCTCGCGAGGGCCTGCCGGAGCCGGGTCTCGCCGTACTGCTCGTCGCCGGCCGGTCCGCCGCGCGCCTCGGTGAGCCCGTCGCTGTAGAGCAGGCAGATCTCGCCGGGGGCCAGTTCGGCGCCGGCCGGGTGGACCACGGTCTCCCGGACCGCGCCGATCAGCGTGCCCCGGGTCGCCACCTCCTCGACGGTGCCGTCGGCGCGCAGGATCAGCGGCGCGGGATGCCCGCCGCTGGCCAGGCGCAGCCGGACCCGGCCGTGGTCGGCGCGGCTCACCGAGCCGACCACCAGCGTGACGAAGCGGTGCTGGCGCGGCGACTCCAGCAGGGCCTGGTTGAGTACCCGCAGCATGGCCTCGGGACCGGCGCCGACCAGCCGCAGCGCGCGCAGCGTCTGGCGTACCTTGCCGGTCAGCACGGCCGCCTCGGGCCCGGTGCCGCAGACGTCGCCGAGCGCGATCACCGTGTCCGGGCTCTGCTCGGTCGGGCCGAAAGCGTCGTAGAAGTCGCCGCCGACCCGGATCGCGTCGCGTGCCGACTGGTACGACCCGGCCAGCTCGAACCCGTCCACCCGGGGCAGCTCCGGCGGCAGCAGGTCGGCCTGCAGGATCGCGGCGGTGTCGGCCTGTTCGCGGTAGAGCGCGGCGGCCGAGATCGCGGCTCCGGCGCGGGCCGCGAAGATCCGGGCGAGCACCTCGTCGTCCGGTTCGAAGACGGCCCGCTCGCCGGACCGGGCCAGGATCAGCGCCCCGGCCGGTTCGGCGCTGCCGGGCAGCGGGATGACCAGCAGCGCGCCCATCGGGCCGAGCGCCGCCGGGAAGAGCCAGCCCGGGATCTGGTGCGCGTCCAGCCAGCGGCTCGGCACCGGGGGGAAGCCGCCGAGTGCCTCGGCCAGGCCCGGCACGTCGCCGATCCGGTGTTCGGCGAGGGTGCCCTCCTCGGCGGCGTGCCGCGGGATGAGCCGGGTCCAGGCGTGCCGGCGGTGCCGGGCCGGGAGGATCACCACGGCGGCGTCGGCCAGGTGGGTGGCGGCCAGCTCGACGGTCGCCCGGGACACTCGCCGCAGGTTCAGCGAGGCGGAGAGCCGCCGGCCGGCCTCGGCCAGGAACGCGGTGTGGTCACGCTCGGGACTGCCGAGATACCACGCGTAGTGGTCCTCGTCGAGTTCCCGCCGGATGCCCTGCACCCGAGACGTGCGGAAGGCTCCGGTCCGCCCGGCCACGGCGGCGGCGAGCTCGGGGATCGGCGCCGCGGTGAGGGCGCCGCCGATCGGCAGTCCGGGCACCAGCGCCCGGGCCGCGGTGTTGGCCAGCAGGACGGTGTCGTCCGCGGTCGTACAGAGCAGCATGGCTTCGGTGGCGGCGTCGAACGCCGCCTCCAGCAGGCTCGCGGCCGGGGCACGCGAGATCATAGACGCTCCCGTCTTCTCCCTGGACGCTTCCAGCCTAAGGGGTCGATGGGCGGATCGCCCGGTTCAGCGGTTCAGGTCGACGACGACCGGGGCGTGATCCGAGGGGCCCTTGCCCTTGCGCGCCTCCCGGTCGACGACCGCGTCCTCGATGCTTCCGGCCAGGTCGGGGGTGACGTACACGTGATCGATCCGCATGCCCTTGTTCTGGTGGAACATTCCGGCACGATAGTCCCAATAGGTGAACGGATGATCCCCCTTCATGGCCCGGGCCGGCACGTCGGTGAGCCCCAGGTCACGGATCGCGGCGATCGCCTCCCGTTCCGGCGGGGTGACGTGGGTCGAGCCGGCGAAGACCGCCGGGTCCCAGACGTCGGCATCGGCCGGCGCCACGTTGAAGTCGCCGGCCAGCACGACCGGACCGGCCTCCACCTGCTCGGCGACGGCCGTCCGCAGGGCGCGCAGCCACTCCAGCTTGTAGACGTAGTGCGGGTCGTCGGGAGTCCGGCCGTTCGGCACGTACACCGAGGTGAAACGCACGCCGGCGCAGGTGGCGGTGATGGCACGCGCCTCGGGGCCCGGATATCCGGGCTCACCGGGGAAGCCGCGGCGCACCTCACCGAGACCGACACGGGAGAGCAGAGCCACCCCGTTCCAACGTCCTTGACCGTACGCCGCGGTCGCGTACCCCAGAGCGCCGACCTCGTCAGCGGGGAAGCCCCCGTCGGCGACCTTGGTCTCCTGCAGCATGAGGACGTCGGGAGCCGAGTCCTCCAGCCACTCCAGCAGCCGGGGGAGGCGGGCCTTGACCGAGTTGACGTTCCACGTGGCGAAGCGCATCCGCCCAGTCTGTCTGCTACGGATGCGTGGCGGCGAACAACGCGGCGGTGAGCCCGGTGGCGAGCGTGATCAGCAGGAGAACCAGCATGTCCCCTCCGTGGGTTTCGTCAGCGAATAATGCCGGAGTCGCCTCCGTCACACCAGTGGTGCTGACAGGTTTGTAGTCATGCGTGTGGACGTGACCCCGGAATCATCCGCCGGCCTCCGGGACGCCGCAGGGGACTTCTACCGGGACGCGTTCGCCCGGCTGGCGACGCCGGTGGTCAACCGGCACCCGCCGCGCCGGGACGAGTTCGAGGAGCTGACGGCCGATCACCGGGCGCCGAAGTACGCGCTCTATGAGATGATCCGCCGGGCCGTACGGGTTCCCTAACCGGGTTCTCCCGGCCGGTGGTGACGCCCGTGGGTGACCGAGGAGACCGGCAGCGGGATGTCCGGCGGCTCCGCCTCGAGATGCCACTGTTCGGCGAAGACCTCGGCGGTCTCGGCCTTGCCCCAGAGCCAGCCCTGCCCGTTGACCACGCCGACCTGGTGGAGCGCCTCGCGCTGCACCGTGGTCTCGACGCCCTCGGCGATCACGCTCAGGCCCAGCGCGTGGCTCATCGCGACCACGGCGCGGACGATCTCGTCGTCCTCCACGTTGACCCCGAGCCCGGTGACGAACGAGCGGTCGATCTTGACGCCGGTGACCGGGAAGCGGCGCAGGTAGCCGAGCGCGGAGAACCCGGTGCCGAAGTCGTCGACCAGCAGCTTCACGCCGAGTTCGCGCAGTTCGAAGAGGACCCGGGCGGTGACACTGGACCCGTCCACCATCACCGACTCGGTCATCTCCAGCGCCACGGAGGCGGGCGGCACGCCGTACTTGAGCATCTCGCCGGAGACGATCAGCGGCAGCTCGGGCTCGCTGAGCTGGCGGGGCGAGACGTTGATCGAGAGGTAGAACGCCTCGGAGACGATGCCCGCCCGGCGCCACTCACCGAGCTGGCGGAGGGCCTCGTTCCGCACCCAGGTGCCGATCTGGCCGATCAGGCCGGCGTCCTCGGCGATCGGGATGAAGGTCATCGGCGGGATCGCGCCGCGCTCCGGGTGCATCCAGCGGACCAGCGCCTCGGCGCCGACCGGCACCCCGGTCTCCAGCCGGACGATGGGCTGGTAGGCCACGTGCAGCTGGTCCTCGGCGAGCGCCTGGCGGAGCATCACCTCCAGCTCGATCCGCTCGCGGACCTGGTCGTGCATCGAGGTGTCGAAGATGGTGGACCGGCCCGGGCCCTCGCTCTTGGCCCGGTACATGGCGGTGTCGGCGTCGCGCATCAGGGCCTCGGCGGTGACCGCGGAGCGGACCGCGTCGCCACTGGAGTGCGCGATGCCGATCGACGCACTGATCACCACCTCGGTGTCCCGGACCGGGAGCGGACGGGCGAAGCAGCCCCGGATGTCGTCGACCAGGCGCAGGGCTCCCGCCTTGTCACCGACGTACGCGAGAAGGAACTCGTCGCCACCGACGCGGGCGACCGGGATCTCGTCCGGGACCGCGGCGCGCAGCCGCCGCCCCACCTCGATCACCAACTGATCGCCGGTGTCGTGCCCCCAGGAGTCGTTGACCCACTTGAAGCCGTCCAGGTCGAGCATGTACACCCAGACCCGGTCCGGGCCGAGCGGGTCGACCGAGAGGACCACCTGCTCGATCGCGCCGGAGATGGCCTGCCGGTTCGGCAGCGAGGTGAGCGGGTCGTGGCTGGCCTGATGCTCGGAGTGCAACTGCGCCTCGACCTGGGCCTGCACCGCGGAGACCGCCCGCAGCACCAGCAGCACCACCATCACGCTGCCGATCGCGGCGAGCAGGACACGGTGCCGGAACGGCTCGGCGGAGTGGCTCAGCATCAGCAGGAACGGGGTCATCATCGCCGGGATCAGCAGCGCCATCCGCCATCCCGACCAGGCCTGCACCGGGGGCCGGGCGGCCCGGCTGATCTCCACCACCGACGGATGGATCGCCGAGATGCCCAGCGCCGTGTACGCCACCAGGTACGGCAGGTCCAGCAGCGGCGAGGCGTAGATCTTGCCGCCCACCCCGGCGATGGCGTACAGGGTGTCGCCGGTGAACATCCCGACCATCACGGTGAGCAGCGCGACCATGCTGACCGGCCAGGTCCGGGTGGTGAAGGCGAGGTTCACCACCAGCATCGCCAGGACCACGTCGCAGATCGGGTAGCAGGCCTGGACGATCGAGACGACCGGGGAGCGGCCGGTGATCGCGGCCGCCGGCAGGGCCAGCAGCAGCACCACGGTGAGGCCGGTGGAGAGCATGGCGATCAGGCCGTCGAGTACGGCGTGCCGCTCGGTGCTCTCCCGGCGCCGCAGCATGACGATGAAGAAGCTGCCGATCAGCACGTACCCGCTGAACGTGCAGAGGTCGGCGAGCAGCGGCCACGGCATCGCGTAGTCGGTGACCACGGGCCGGATCAGCAGGCCGACCAGGAAGAGCGAGGCGGCACTGCCGATCAGCAGCCAGGCGGCCGGCGGCTCGGCGCCCCAGGTGCGCGGCCCGGAGAAGCAGGCGGCGACGGTCAGGACACCGAGCGACAGGAAACCGGCCGTCGCGACGGTGGACGACGAGAGCACGGCGTAGATCACCGTGACGATCAGCCCGTAACCGGCGAGGATCTGCCAGAGCCGGCGGGCGATCACGGGTGGGAGCAGGGACCGCACCGGGCTGTTCCTCCCGTTTAGCGCCTGTTTCGCTCACCGTAGCAACGGGCGCGGTGACTGATGCCCGGTTTAGCGGAAGAGGCAGAGCCCGTGCACGAAGACCGTCGGGCATCCACCCCGGAGCAGCAGCTCGTGGGCCACTGATCCGAACCGGACCGCTCCGCCGGCGCCGCGTGGACCGAGGACGATCAGCCCGGCGGTGCGCGAGGCGGTGACCAGGACCGGGCCCGGGTCGCCGCCGGTCACCTCGACCACGTCCAGGGGAACGCCGCGGCGCGCCGCCTCGGCCTCGGCGAAGCCGCGCGCCAGCACCGAGGGCGCCGAGCCGTCCACCGCGGCGATTACCCGCCCGGTCGCCGGCCGCGTCCCGCGCGCCACGATCACCGGGCACCAGGCCTGCGACGCGGTCTCCAGCAGGGTGGACCCCGGTGGCAGCCGCCCGGTCGCGGCCAGCTCGTCCGCACCGACCACCAGCAGCGCCGCCCGGCGGCTCCATCGCCGCAGCACGGCACCGGCCGGTCCATCCTCCAGTTGACCCCGCACGCCGACGCCGGGTGTGGAACGCTGGGCGGTGGCGACTGCCTCGCCGAGAATGCGCGAGGCGGCGCGCCGGGCCGGGGCCAGATCGGTGCCGCCGGGCCAGGTGAAAGCGTGGATCACGGAGAGAACGGTGCCCCGGGAGATCGATTCCCGGGCTGCCAGGCGCACGGCGGCCAGGCCGGCCGCGGTTCCGTCGACGCCCACCACGACGGGTGGCTGATCAGGGACAGGCATGGCCCGACCTCCGCTCCCCGTAACGAACTCGCAATATACCGATATTCATCGATGGTGCAACGGACCGTACGGACTGGTGACCAATGCCTCAACGGGTGGCTACCTGATGACCCATTCAGGTTGAGGGTTTACGGTGAACGGCAAAATCTTTGGGACATCTGCCGGTGAAGTGAGGGAAATACATGACGGATGTCAAGCTCGACCACCCCGGTGGCCAATTGTCGATGGCGGTACGTGAGGCCGTCGACGGGCCGGGCGGCATCGACGTCAGTGCTCTGCTGAAGGAGACCGGCTACGTCACCCTGGACCAGGGTTTCGTCAACACCGCGTCCACCACCTCGGCGATCACGTACATCGACGGTGACGCGGGCATTCTGCGCTACCGGGGCTACCCGATCGACCAGCTGGCCGAGAAGTCGTCCTTCCTTGAGGTCTCGTACCTTCTGATGAAGAACGAGCTGCCCAACGCCGCGCAGCTCCGCGCCTTCGCGGACAACATCCGGGTGCACACGCTGCTGCAGGAGGAGATGCGTACCTTCTTCTCCGGCTTCCCGCGTGACGCGCATCCGATGGCCGTGCTCTCCTCGGCGGTCACCGCGCTCTCCACGTTCTACCAGGACGGGCTGGACCCGCTCGACGACGAGCAGGTCGACCTCTCCGCGATCCGCCTGATGGCGAAGCTGCCGACGATCGCGGCGTACGCGTACAAGAAGTCCATCGGCCACCCGCTGCCGTACCCGGACAACTCCCTGGACTACGTCGAGAACTTCCTGCGACTGACCTTCGGCCTGCCGACCGTCAACTACGACGTCGACCCCAAGGTCGCCAAGATCCTCGACATGCTGTTCGTGCTGCACGCCGACCACGAGCAGAACTGCTCCACGTCGACGGTCCGCCTGATCGGCTCGGCCCAGGCCAACCTGTACGCATCGGTCGCGGGCGGCATCAACGCCCTCTCCGGCCCGCTGCACGGTGGCGCCAACGCCGCGGTCCTGGAGATGCTCGAGCAGATCCGCAAGGACGGCGGGGACGTCAACGCGTTCGTCACCAAGGTGAAGAACAAGGAAAAGGGCGTCAAGCTCATGGGCTTCGGCCACCGGGTCTACAAGAACTACGACCCGCGTGCCGCCATCGTCAAGAAGGCCGCCCAGGAGATGCTGGCGACGCTGGAGAACCCGGACCCGCTGCTCGAGATCGCGTTCAAGCTCGAGGAGATCGCGCTCTCCGACGACTACTTCATCTCCCGCAAGCTCTACCCGAACGTGGACTTCTACACCGGCCTGATCTACAAGGCCATGGGCTTCCCCACGAAGATGTTCACGGTCCTCTTCGCGATCGGCCGTCTCCCCGGCTGGATCGCGCAGTGGCAGGAGATGATGCACGACCCGGCCAACAAGATCGGCCGTCCGCGGCAGATCTACACCGGCGCCGCGGTCCGTGACTTCGTCCCGCTGGACCAGCGCTGAGGCGCTACTCCCGTACGGCTCTGTAGCCTCGCCCCGCCGGTCCACCGGCGGGGCGATCGCATTTCCTCCCCGTTCCGCCGTCGCGTTACCCAACGACGGCCTCGCGGCCGGGTGACGCGCGGGCCTCGCGGCCGGGTGACGCGCGCCGGGTCCTGGCTGGTGCTCAGGGGTGCCTCGCTCCGCGTCAGGCACCCCTGAGCACCAG
>NZ_JBFAYF010000095.1:0-23589 GCF_040681165.1 Actinoplanes sp. NPDC051851
TGGGGGGGGGGGACTTTTTTTCGCCCCCCCCCCCCCCCACTCCACTGTACCCCCGATTTATTCCCCCCCCCGGGGGGGCGCCCCCCCCCCCGGGGGCGGGCGCGCCTTCGTCTTTCCCTTTCCCCTCGTTCCAGGAGCACCAATGAAGCGAGCGCGACTCATTCGCGCCGCCGCAGTGCTGGTCAGCGCCCTCATCGGCGCCGGCACCGTGGCCGTCACCACCTCCGCCGGTCCGGCCAGCGCGGCGACCCTGCCGGCCTGTACGGCGAAGAACTTCCAGGCCACCTCGTTCAAGCTCGACGGTGGTTTCGCCGAGATCCAGACGACCATGAAGACCGCCTGTAAGCCGCAGGAGGTCACCCTGGTGACCTACCTGGCCCCGCAGCCGAAGTTCGCGGTCCCGCAGTACCTCTTCGCGAGCCAGACCGAGACCCTGAGCCTCGACAACAAGAGCCAGACCTTCAAGGTCGCGCTGCCGGACTGCAACACGCAGGCCGACCTCTTCATCGGTGGCCAGAAGGACATCATCGAGACTCTCGTCGAGGGTGGCGCCCGCTACAACGACAAGAAGATCGCCTACTTCAACGGCGGCACCAGCGACTGCGTGCAGCCCGCGGTGCAGTACTCGGCGAGCTGTGACGGCACCGTCACGCTGAACCTGGCGAACAACGGTCAGCTGAGCGGCGTCGCGGTCGACTTCACCGTCAAGTACGGCGAGAAGACCCAGGTCGTCTCGGTGCCCAAGGGCGAGAGCCGGGACCTGATCGTCCCGGCCGACAGCGGCGCCATCACGGTCTCCGCCAAGAAACTGGAGACCACGACGATCAACTGGGCGCTCCCGGAGAACTGCGCCCCGTCGGCCGCCGCCACGAACGACTGCACCAGCACCACCATCACGGTGAACAACCCGGAGAGCAACGGCACCGTCTCGGCCGAGGTCACCTACAACGGTGAGACCAAGACCGTGAGCATCGCGTCCGGCGCCTCCGAGTCGGTCTCCTTCAAGGCCGCCGAGGCCGCCACCGCGTCGGTGAAGTTCCCGGGCTCGCGCCTGGCCGAGCTGACCGTCGACGTCGTCCTGGGCGAGTGCTCGAACCCGGAGCCGAGCACCAGCGTCAGCGTCACCCCGTCGGCCAGCGCCTCGGCGTCGCCGTCGGCGAGCGCGTCCGCCTCCACCTCCACGTCCGCCTCCACCTCGGAGAGCCCCACCCCGGTCACCACCTCGACCGACAGCGACGATGACGGCGGTGAGCTGGCCCTGACCGGCGCGGCCGCCTCCTCGATCGCCGGTGGCGCCGCCCTGCTGCTGATCGTCGGTGCCGGCCTGTTCTTCATGGCCCGTCGCCGCAAGGTCAACTTCAAGGCCTGATTTCTCCCGTACGCCGTGAAGGGCGCGTCCTCCGCCGGGGGACGCGCCCTTTGCGTTGCCCGGCCCGTGTTTCGGAGCCCGGGCTAGCCCTTCTCCAGGTACTCCGCGCGGTCCTCGTCGACCAGGGCGGCCACCGAGGCGGCCAGTGCGGGGTACCGGGACAGGTCGGGATCGTCGCCGACCAGCCCGGACGCCTCCACCCGGGCCTCCTTGATCAGCTTCTCGTCGCGTACCAGGGAGAGAAGTCTCAGGTGGGAGTGCTTGCCGGACTGGGAGGCGCCCAGGACGTCGCCCTCCCGGCGCTGCTCCAGGTCGATCTCGGAGAGCTTGAAGCCGTCCGTCGTGGAGGCCACCGCGTCCAGCCGTTCACGGGCCGCCGAGCCCTCCACCGCCTCGGTGTGCAGCAGACAGACGCCGGGCGCGGAGCCGCGGCCCACCCGGCCGCGCAACTGGTGCAACTGGGACACCCCGAACCGGTCCGCGTCCATAATGATCATGACGGTGGAGTTCGGCACGTCCACCCCGACCTCGATCACCGTGGTCGCGACCAGGACATCCAGGTCACCGGCGGAGAAGCTGCGCATCACGGCATCCTTCTCGTCGGCCGGCATCTTCCCGTGCAGCATCCCGATCCGGAGACCGGCCAGGTAGTTCTCCCGCAGGATCGGGAGCACCTCGGTCACCGCGAGCGGCGGGCGCCGGGCGGACTCGGTCTCCGGCGGCGGGGCGTCACCGTCGTCGAACGAGGACTCCGGCCCCTCCCCGATCCGCGGGCAGACGATGTACGCCTGGTGCCCGGCCCTGACCTCCTCGCGGACGCGTACCCAGGCACGCTCCAGATAGGCCGGCTTCTCCAGCGCCGGGACCACGTGCGACGCGATCGGCGAACGCCCCCGGGGCAGCTGGGACAGGACCGAGGTCTCCAGGTCGCCGTAGACGGTCATCGCGACCGTCCGGGGGATCGGCGTCGCGGTCATCACCAGCACGTGCGGCGGACGGGCCGCCTTGGCACGCAGGGCGTCCCGCTGCTCCACCCCGAACCGGTGCTGCTCGTCGACGACCACCAGCCCGAGGTCCCGGAACTCGACACCCTCGTACAGCAGGGCGTGCGTGCCCACCACGATGCCGGCGCGACCGTCGGCGAGCTCGGCGAGCGCCGCCCGGCGGGCCACGGCGCCGAGCGAGCCGGTCACCAGGGTCAGCCGGGTCCCGGACGGGTCGCCGTCCAGCTCGCCGGCCCGGCCCAGGGCGCCGAGCTGCGCGCCGATGCCGCGGAAGTGCTGGGTGGCGAGCACCTCGGTCGGCGCGAGCAGCGCGGCCTGGCCGCCCGCGTCCACCACCTGGAGCATCGCGCGTACCGAGACCAGGGTCTTGCCGGAGCCGACCTCGCCCTGCAGCAGCCGGTGCATCGGGTGCGAGCGGCCCAGGTCGGCGGCGATCTCCTCGCCCACCGTCCGCTGGCCCTCGGTCAGCTCGTACGGCAGACCGGCGTCGAACGCCGCCAGCATCCCGTCGTCACGGCGCGGGCGGGCGGTGCCGGGCGAGGCCGCGGCCCGGGCCCGGCGCTGGGCCAGGGTCAGCTGGACCGCGAACGCCTCGTCCCACTTGAGCCGGTGCTTGGCCGCGTAGAGCGCCGCCTCCGAGCTGGGCCGGTGGATCTCGCGCAGCGCGGTGCCGATGCCGACCAGGTTCCGCGTGGCCCGGACCTCGGCGGGCATCGGGTCGTCCGGCGGCTGGAAGGTATCGAGCAGCGTACGGACGCACGTGGCGATCACCCAGGTCGGCACCTTCTCGGCGGCCGGATAGACCGGGATCAGCGCACCGGCGAACTCCTCGATCTCCTCGGCCGCCTCGTCCTGCGTCGCGTCCGCCTTGAGCAGCTGATAGGCCGGGCCGTTCAGCTGGCGCTTGCCGCGGAACTCGGTGACCTTGCCGGCGAACAGCCCCCACCGCCCCCGGGTCAGCTCCCGCTCCCGCCACGCCTGGTTGAAGAAGGTGCAGGTCAGCGATGCCCCGGAGCCGTCACCGATGGTCACCTCGAGCATGTTGCCCTTGCGCGCCCGGAACGGTTTCAGTCCGATCCCCTGCACCTGAGCCAGCACGGTGACCTGCTCGCCGACCTCCAGCTGCCGCAGGTCGGTGTGCTCGCCGCGCTCGTCGTAGCGCCGGGGGAAGTGGTAGATCAGGTCGCCCGCGGTGTGCAGATCGAGGTGCTCCGCCAGGGCTTTCCCGGTCTTCGCCCCGAGCACCCTGTCCAACGGTGTGTCGGTCGTGGTCATTCGACTCCTGCCAGAAGGTGGTACCGCGGTTGCCCGCCGGCGTAGCACTGCAGCTCGATGAAGGGCCAGGTCCGGTGTACGTGGCCGCGGAGGGCCCCCTCCAGGTCCGGCGGGGCGTCCGCGCCGAGCACCAGGGTGACCAGTTCACCGCCGCCACCGAGCATCCGGTCGAGCAGCCGGTGGCTCACCTCGGCCAGGTCGGCGCCGATCACGTGCACCTCGCCGTCGACCAGACCGAGCAGATCACCCGCCCGGCACGGCCCGGCCACGGTCAGGGCGTCCCGCTGCGCGGTGCAGACCTCGCCGTAGCGGCACGCCCCGGCGGCCTCGGCCATCGCGATCACGTCGTCAGAGAACGGCCGCTGCCGGTCCCGCACGGCCAGCGCCGCGAGCGCCTGCACCGGCGACCGGGTCGGCACCACGCTGACCCTGATCCCCTCGGCCTCCGCCTCCCGCGCCGCGGCGATCGCCACGGTCTGCGTGTTGGCGTCGTTCGGCAGCAGCACCACGTCACCGGCGCCGGAGGCCCGGATCGCGGCGAGGATCTCGGCGGTCGACGGGTTCCGGTCGACGACGGTCGCCCCCTCGGTCTCGAAGAGCGCGGTCAGCCCGTCCCCCGAGGCCACCACGACGGCACCCCGCGCGCCGCTCTCCGGCCGTCTCGCCTCCAGCTGGGTGACGCTTATCCGGTACGCCCTCCCGGCGCCGACTCCCGCCTCCACCGCCGCCCCGATCTCCGTGACCGGCACATGCACGTGAACGTTCCAGGTCGGCGGCGCCCCGTCCCCGGTCCCCACGATCACCAGCGACTCCCCCAGCCCTCCGAGGACCGCTCGCAGCTCCGCCACCGCCTCGGGCTCCGCATCCAGCAGATACTGCACCTCGAACCCATAGCCGCGCCCGTCCCCGGAACAGTCCCCCTGCTCCGCCTGATGGCCCGTGCCCACGCCCGTGCCCACCACGCCCACGCCCGTGCCCACCACGCCCACACCCGTGCCCACGCCCGTGCCCACACCCATCGCGCCCGCGCCCACGCCCGTGCCCACCGTGCCCACACCCGTGCCCGGCACGCTTACGCCCACCGCGCTGGCATCGCCGCTCTTCGTGACCGATTTTTCGTCATTTAACGTGTTTTCCAGTGATGGACTGTCCGGGTCGATGGCGTCGGACTCGGTCAGCGCGGCGACCAGGGCGTCCAGGAGCACGCAGAGGCCACGGCCGCCCGCGTCCACCACGCCCGCCAGGGCCAGCACCGGAAGCTGCTGCGGCGTACGCGCCAGCGCCTCCGAGGCCGCACTCGCCGCGGCCCGCGCGACCGCCACCAGGTCGTCCGACGCGATCCGGGCCGCACCCTCGGCCGCCGCCGCGACCACCGACAGGACCGTGCCCTCCACCGGCGTGGCGACCGCCGCATAGGCCGCCTCGGACGCCGTCCGGAACGCGCGGGCCAGCTCGGGCCCCCGCACCGCCACCGCGGTCGCGAACGAGTCGGCCATCCCCCGCAGGATCTGCGAGACGATCACACCGGAGTTGCCCCGGGCCCCGAGCAGCGCCCCACGGGCCATCCGCCGCATGACCCGGCCGCTCTCCCCCACGGAAGCAGCCGCACCCCCCGCCCCCGCGGAAGCAGCCCCCGGCCCGACCCCCACCGTCCCCGGGGAAGCCACCCCTGCGGAACCCGCCCCCGCCGTGGCACCCACCGTCCCCGAACCGGCTGCACCCACCCCAGGCGCACCCACCCCAGGCGCATCGAGCCCAGGTGCACCGAGCCCAGGCGCACCGAGCCCAGGCGCATCGAGCCCCGGGCCACCGGGCTCCGGCGCCCCGCTCACCTGTGGCGCGGCATCGAGGGCGTCCGGTTCCTCCAGGGCCTCGCGGGCGGCGGTCAGGGTGAGGACGAGGTTGGTGCCGGTGTCGCCGTCGGGCACCGGGTAGACGTTCAGCTCGTCGATCTCGCGCTGATGTGCCCGCAGCGCCTCCAGTCCACCGTCGCACCAGCGGTGCACGGCGGCGGCATCGAGGGTCTCCAGCACGCGAAAATCGTACTAACCACCCCTGACAATCGCCCGGTACGCACCCTGACCGGGGGCGATTGGCCGCGCGCCCCGGGCATCGGGTAGGCTCGTCGAGTTGCCTGGGCAGTACCAACCCTGGGCGCCCTTCAGTTTCGTATCAAACCCAGGAGTATCCCGTGGCTAGCGTGTGCGACGTCTGTGGCAAGGGACCGGGCTTCGGCCACAACGTGTCCTTCTCGCACCGGCGGACCAACCGCCGCTGGAACCCGAACATCCAGTCGGTGCGCACCCCGGCCGGCGGCGGGACCACCAAGAAGCTTCAGGTCTGCACCTCGTGCATCAAGGCCGGCAAGGTCGTCCGCGCCTAGTTCGCGACTGCGGCATCCGAGAAGCCGCTGAGCCTTCGGGCTCAGCGGCTTCTCGTCTTTCCCGCTCGAGTTCCCGCTCGTCTTTCCCGCTCGAGTTCCCGCTCGAGTTCCCGCTCGTCTTTCCCGCTCGAGTTCCCGCTCGTGTTCCCCGCTCGAGTTCCCGCTCGTGTTCCCCGCCGAGGTTCACACACGGGTGCGGGAGTGGGGTGTCACAGGTCTTTCGCGTAGGAGAGCACGTCGTCGTAACCGGCGTAGTAGCCGAAGTCGTCGATCCGCGTATACCCGGCGGACTCGTAGAGCGCGATCGCCTCGGGCTGCCGGTCGCCGGTCTCCAGGATGACCCGGTTGCACCCGGCCGCCCGCGCCGACTCCTCGATCGTCGCGAGCATCCGCCGGGCGACGCCCTGTCCGCGCGCCTCGGCCAGCGTGAACATCCGCTTCAGCTCGGCGTCGTCGCCGTGCCGCCGCCAGCCGGCGCTGGCCAGCAGGCGGCCGTCCGGCCCCTCGGCCACGAAGAACGCACCGGACGGCGGGAGGAAGTCCGCCGCCCGGATCGGGGTGTCGTCCCCGCTACCGCCGTACCGCTCGGAGAGGTCGCGCATGTTCGCCGCGACCAGCTCCTGAACCAGGGGCTCGTCGAACCCCACCAACTTGATCTTGATCGGTGCCACCGGGCAAGGGTAGTGCGGGTTCCTCAGCGGAAGTGGTCCCAGCCCGTCCCACCGGTCCACGGCTTCCCGTCCACGGTCACACCGGAGCCGTCCACGACCCGGCCGATCACGCGCCAGCCCGCGGGCAGCTCGGTCCCGGCCGGGAACGTCGCGGCGAGGGGGTGGTCGTCGCCGCCGGCCAGGATCCACTGGTACGGGTCCACCCCGAGCGCCTTCGCCGCGTCCCGCATCTGACCGGGCACCTCGAACGCCTCCCGCTCGATGTCGATGCCGACCACGCTGGCCGCCGCGACGTGCCCGAGGTCCTGGATCAGCCCGTCCGAGATGTCGATCATCGAGGTCGCACCGAGCCCCGCCGCGATCGGGCCGGACGCGTACGGGACCTCCGGCCGACGGTACGCGTCGACCAGCACCTTCGGCGTACGGAATCCCCGGGAGAGCACGGTGTAGCCCGCCGCGCCGTACCCGATCCGGCCGGAGAGGGCGAGAAGGTCGCCGGGCCTGGCGCCGTCGCGGCGGACCGGGTCGCGGCCCTCGAGATCGCCGAGGGCGGTGACCGCGATGGTCAGCGTCGGGCTGGACGAGGTGTCCCCACCCACCACCCCGGCTCCGACCAGCGCCGCCTCCGCGCTCAGCCCGTCGGCGAGCCCTTCGGCCCACGCGATCTCCAGGCCCGCGGGGGCGCAGAGGGCGACCAGCAGCGCGGTCGGCCGGGCCCCCATCGCCGCGATGTCGGCCAGGTTGGCGGCCGCGGCCCGGTGACCCACGTCGGCCGGGCCGCACCAGTCACGCCGGAAGTGCCGCCCCTCGACCAGTACGTCGGTGGAGGCGACCACCCGGCTGTCGGCCGCGCGGATCACCGCGGCGTCGTCGCCGGGGCCGAGCAGGGTGGCCGATCCGGCCCCGAGCCGGGAGACTATGCGGCCTATGAGTCCGAATTCCCCGGCCTCTGCGATGCTCACGTCAAAGTCCTTCGATGGTGGCGTCCCGCTGCCGGGCCGCTTCGTACGGTAGTTTCACGACCGGGGATCACCGACGGTGACGGATAGGAGTCGATCGTGGTCCAGGCATACATCCTCATTCAAACGGAGGTCGGGAAGGCCCGTGACGTGGCCGCCGCGATCGAGAAGATACCGGGGGTCGTCCGCGTCGACGCGGTCACCGGGCCGTACGACGTCGTCGTCCTCTCCGAGGCACACACCGTGGACGAGCTCGGCGGCCTGATTGTGAGCAAGGTCCAGTACGTACCGGGCATCACGCGGACGCTCACCTGCTCCGTGGTAAACCTCTGAGCATGGTCGACGTCGACGAGCCGAGAACCGAACCGCAGCCGGTACCGGACCGCACCACCCGGATCGCCGCCATCTGGGCGACCGCCGTGGCGGTTCCCCTCGCACTGGCCGTCGGCATCGTCGCATTTCTCCATATTAATCCGGAAGAAACGGACGAAAAGCCGACTGCCGCGAGCAGTTCGCCGATCACCGTTCCGAGTACGGCGGTCGAGATGCCCGCCACGAAGCTCTCCGCGGAGACGAGCACGGTCTGCCTCGCGGTCACCTCGCAGTTGCCGACCCAGGTCCGGAACCTCCCGGCCCGCAAGGTCAGCGCCGGCCCGGAGCAGAACGCGGCGTACGGCGAGCCGGCCATCACCGTCGCGTGCGGCGTGACCGCGCCGGTGATGTGCGAGACCCTGGACCAGGACGCGACCGACGGCTGCGTCCCGCTCGACACCGAGCTGCTGCTGATGAACCGCGTCTGCTGGTATGCCCAGGACGCCGCCGACGGGACGACCTTCACCACGATGGACCGCGAGGTTCCGGTGCGGGTGGTCGTCCCGGCCGACTACGACAACCGCGCCCAGTGGGCCAACGAGTTCTCCGACGTCGTCGTCGAGACCGACAAGTCGATCACCGAGGGCCTGCCGAGCGGCTGCACCATCGGCTGACCCCGGACCCGGGCTCCAGCCCGGGTTCCGGAACGCGGGCTAGTGCAGGCCGGTCCCGCGGCGCAGGGCGGTACGGATCAGCCGGTCCACGACCTTCGGGTACTCCAGCCCGGTGGCCGCCCACATCTGCGGGAACATCGAGGTCGACGTCATGCCCGGCATGGTGTTGATCTCGTTGAGGTAGACCCGGTGGTCGGCCGTCACGAAGAAGTCGACCCGGGCCAGGCCCGCGCAGTCCAGCGCGGTGAAGGTCCGCAGGGCGTACTCCCGCACCTGCCTGGTGACCTCGTCCGGCAGACCCGCCGGGATCGTGTACGGGCTGCCGACCAGGTACTTGGTCTCGAAGTCGTACCACTCGGCGGACTCGTCGACGTGGATCTCGGCGAGCAGCGACGACTCGGGGGAGCCACCGGCCTCGCCCTCCAGCACGCCGCACTCCACCTCGCGGCCCACGATCGCGGCTTCGACCAGCACCTTCGGGTCGACCTGCCGGGCCGTGGCGATCGCCGCGTCCAGGTCCGCCCAGTCCTTGACCTTGGTGATGCCGTGTGACGACCCGGCCCGCGAGGGCTTCACGAAGACCGGCAGGCCCAGCCGCTCCTTGTCCGCCTCGGCGAACTCGGCACCGGCCCGGAGAACCACGTACGGCCCGACCGGGATGCCCTCGGCGATCGCCAGCTTCTTGGTGAACTCCTTGTCCATCGCGGCCGCGGAGGCGAAGACGTTGGCGCCCACGTACGGGATCCCGGCCATCTCCAGCATGCCCTGGATGGTGCCGTCCTCGCCGTACGCCCCGTGCAGCACCGGGAAGACCACATCCACCCCGGCCAGCTCGGAGACGCCCTCGGCCGGGTCACGGACGATCAGCTCGGTCGCCGTCGGGTCGGCCGCCAGCACCACCGCGTTACCCGAGGCCGCGGTGATCTCCGGCAGCGTCTGACCCGCGATCGCCAGCGAGGAGGGATCCGTACCGGCGAGGACCCAGCGCCCCTCCCGGGTGATTCCGACCGGCACCGCCTCGTACTGGTCCGGGTCCAGGGCACCGAGGATGGCCCCCGCACTCACGCAGGAAATGGCGTGCTCAGTGCTGCGACCGCCGAACACGATCGCGACGCGGGTCTTCCGGGGGGTCGTCACTCTTCTCTGCGCCTCTCGCTAGCGGGCATGCCGGGGGTGACCCTACTCTGCGTAAGCCAGATTTGCCGATGCGGCGGACGGGGCCGAGGCAGGGGAGACGAACAGTAGATGTCACCAGCACTCCACGTGATCGCGGGCCCTGGACCAGGGCAGTTGGCGACGATGGCACACGAGGCCGAGCCGTGGGCACCCCATGAGCTGACCGCCCTGGCCCGCGCCGGCGTACAGATCCTGGTCTGCGCACCCACGCCGCCCGCTCCCCCGGCACCGTCCACTCCGTCCACCCCCGCCGCCGCGCCCACGTCCGCCGGCTCGCCCGGCGCCGCGGCCGGAGACGGCGCCGCCCCCGAGTCCAACGCGCCGGCCCCCGACGCGGACACCGGCACCGCGCCCGGCGTCGACGGCCCGGCCGGTACCGGCAGCACGGGCGGTACCGGCAGCACGGGCGGTACCGGCAGCACGGGCGGTACCGGCAGCACGGGCGGCACCGGCGGCACGGGCGGCACGGGCGGGGAGGCCGATACCGGCGGCGAGGCCGGGCTGGAGCTGATCCCGTTCCCCACGGTCGGCACCACCGGCAAGGGCCGCCGTACCGAGGCCACCGACGTGATCGCGCTGGCCACCCGGCTCGCCCGGGAGGTCCGGGCCGGCCGCTTCGTGGTCACCCAGTCCGCCGCGGGCCAGGGCCGCACCACGATGCTGGCCGCCATGATCCTGGTCCTGCTCGGCATCAGCCCCGGCGAGGCCCTCCGCCGCATCGGCACCGCCACCGGCCCCACGATCCCCACCGACTGGCTTCACGACTTCGTCTCCACCCACAACTGACCCCGCCACAACTGACCCCGCCCACGCCCGGCACGCCACAGCCGTGGGTGGGCACGGCCCCGGCGCGCGTCACGGTTCTGGCTGGTGCTCCGGGGTGTCTCTCAAGCGGAGCGAGACACCCCGGAGCACCAGCCAGAACCCGCAGGCGCGCTACGGCTCGGAGTGGGCACGAAGGCCGCGGAGGACGATCGGGTGGGTCAGGCGGCGAAGGTCTGGGGGAGGGCGCCGGTGTCCCAGAGGTGGTCGAGGTGGGAGAGGAAGCCGGTCAGGGTGCGCTCCAGGTCGCGGCGCTCGGTGGCCGGGAGGACGGCCAGCGGGTCGGAGAAGACCAGGCCGTCGGGGTGCTTGGCGCGGGTGCCGACGAACTTGTCGCAGGCGGAGCACCACACGTAGCTGACCAGCGTGGGGCGGCGGGCGTTCTCCGGAGCGGTGAAGTAGGCGCGCAGGCGGTGCTCGCCGCAGGACGGGCAGTCCCGCTCGCCCGGTGCCACGAAGAAGCTCTCACCCCGGGTCAGGGCCGCGACCTCGTCCCCGCTGAAGCTGGTCCAGGCCGTCACCGCGACGACTCCGGCGACGGCGAGGACGAGGACGAAGGCGAGGGCGCGGACGACGGCGGGAGCAGGGACGCGTCCAGGGCCGCGGTGAGGTCGGCGATCAGGTCGGCGGTGTCCTCGATGCCACAGGAGAAGCGGACGAAGCCCGGCGGGGTGTCGTCGCCGAACTGGGCCCGCCGGTCGGCCGTGGTGTGCACGCCGCCGAAGGACGTCGCCGCGAAGACCAGCCGGCTCGTGGTCAGGAAGCGGGCCACCCGTTCGGCGCTGCCCAGGTCGAACGCGACGATCCCCGGGATGCGGCGCATCTGCCGGCTCGCCACCGGGTACGACGGGTCCGACGGCAGGCCGGGCCAGCGGACCCCGTCCACGTCGGCGCGGGACGACAGCAGCTCGGCCACCGCGGCGGCGTTCGCGGTCTGCCGGGCCAGGCGCAGGTCGAGTGTGGCGATCGAGCGGTGGGCCAGCCAGCAGTCGAAGGCGCCGGGTACCCCGCCGGTGATCGTCCGCCACGCCGAGAGCGCGTCGAACAGTGCCGGGTCGTTCGTGGCGACGTACCCGAGCAGCAGGTCGGAGTGGCCGGTCAGGGCCTTGGTGCCGGAGGCGACGACCAGGTCCGCGCCGAGGGCGAGCGGGTTCTGGCCGAGCGGGGTGGCCGCGGTGTTGTCGACGGCGAGCAGCGCGCCCGCGGCGTGCGCGGCGCCGGCCAGCGCACGGATGTCGGCGACGTCGAGGCCCGGGTTCGCGGGCGTCTCGAGCAGCAGCAGCCGCAGGCCGGACAGGTCCGGGTACGGCCCCGCGGTCGGCACCAGCACCGAGGAGACGCCCAGAGCGGCCAGCTGGTCGCGGGCGAAGGCGCGTACCGGGAAATAGCCGTCGCCGGGAAGAGCGACCCGGTCGCCGGCCCGGACCACCGACAGGATCGCGGCCGTGACGGCCGCCTGACCGGAGGCGAACACCAGCGCCCTGCCCCCTTCGAGGCTCCCGATCGCCTCCTCCAGGTGGCGGCGGGTGGGCTGCTCGGCGCGGGCGTACCCGTTCTCGCCCGGCCCGGTGACCGGATCGAGGTGGTACGGCGCGGCGAAGACCGGCCCCGGCAGGAAGGGCTCGCCGACGACCGGCTCGGGCAGACCGGCGTGCGCGGCCCGCGTCCCGTCCGCGAGAGGAGAGTCCGCAGAAGGAGAGGTCATTCCGGCTTCATCTCCCGGGTCATCAGCAGCTTGACCGCGACCCGCGGGTCGACGCCCTCGTGGCAGACCCGCTCGACCTGCTCGACGATCGGCATCTCGACGCCGTGCACGCGGGCCAGGTCGCGGATGGAGAGACAGCTCTTCACGCCCTCGGCGGTCTGCCGGGTGGCGGCCTGCGCCTGGTCCAGGCTCTCGCCGCGGCCGAGGTGCTCGCCGAAGGTGCGGTTCCGGGCGAGCGGCGAGGAGCAGGAGGCGACCAGGTCGCCGAGTCCGGCGAGACCGGCGAAGGTGAGCGGATCGGCGCCGAGCGCGACCCCGAGCCGGGACGTCTCGGCCAGACCGCGAGTGATCAGCGAGGCCCGGGTGTTGTCGCCCAGTCCGATCGCGACCGCCATCCCGTACGCGAGGGCGATCACGTTCTTGACCGCGCCGCCGAGTTCGCAGCCGACCACGTCGTCGCTGGTGTACGGCCGGAAGTACGGCGTCGCGAGCGCGTGCTGCACGTGCTTGGCGCGCCCCTCGTCGGAGCAGGCCACCACGGTCGCGGTCGGCTGCTCGGCGGCGATCTCGGGCGCCAGGTTCGGCCCGGAGACGACCACCACCCGGTCCGGCGCCACGTGCGCGGTCTCGACGATCACCTCGCTCATCCGCTTGAGCGTGCCGAGCTCGATCCCCTTCATCAGCGAGATCAGCGTGGCGCCGGCGGGGAAGGCCGGCGCCCAGTCGGCGAGGTTGCCGCGCAGGGTCTGCGAGGGGACGGCGAGCGCGATCATCTCGGCGCCGGCCACCGCCTCGGCGAGGTCGGTGGTGCCGGTGACCCGCTTCGACAGCGTCGCGGTGGGCAGCGAGCCCTTGTTGGTGCCCTGGTCGCGGATCTCGGCGGCGACCGCCTCGCGCCGCGCCCACATGGTCACCTCCGCCCCGGCGTCGCCGAGCACCTTGGCGACCGCCGTGCCCCAGGAACCGGATCCGATGACGGCCGCCTTCATGACGCGTCCTCCGAGGTCGAGGCCCGTCGTGCGGGCCGTTCGTAGAGTGCCGGCGGCTCGCCGTCACGGATCGTGGCGAGCAGGTCCCGGACGTCCAGCATGATCGCCTCGGTCATCTCCTCGAGCACCGCCCGGGTCGGTTGCACCCCGGACCACCGGCTCAGGTCGACCGGCCGGCCCGTGGTCACCGTCACCGAGGCCCGTCGCCACTTCAGTTTCTCGGTACGCGGATCGAAGACCTGCTGCGGCCCCCAGGTCGCGATGGGCACCACCGGAGCCCCGGTGAGCAGCGCGAGCCGGGCCGCGCCGGTCTTGCCGCGCATCGGCCACAGGTCGGGGTGCCGGGTCGTCGTGCCCTCCGGGTAGATCACCACGGCGCCGCCCTCGTCCAGCGCCCTCACCAACGCGTCCAACGACTTGACCGCCTCGACGCTGCCCCGTTCGACCGGGATCTGCAGTGTCTGTCGTAACAGCGGCCCGATGACCGGTACCCGCCAGAGGCTGGCCTTGCCGAGGAAGCGGGGCCACCGGCCGGACTTGTAGAGGTAGTGCGCGACGACGAGCGGGTCGAAGTGCGAGACGTGGTTGGGTACCAGGATCACCGGCCCGTTCGGCGGGAGGTTCTCCCGGTGCAGCCAGGTGCGCTCGGTCCAGGCGGTCATGACGGGGATCACCAGCATCACCGCGAAACGCTGCCAGAAAGTCAGCCTGTGCTGCCCCACGGCTTCCCCCGTCCTCGATCACCTTTCACCTGCGACGAAATCATGCCCGCTCCTCAGGCCGCGTACCAGGTAGGGGTATGAGCCGAGATCGCTGGCACACTGCATGTGTGGTGGTGCGGAAGTGGACGGCCGTGATCCCGGTCAAGCGTCTCGGCACGGCCAAGACCCGGCTGCGCGGGGCGGTGCCCGCCGACCGGCACCCGGAGCTGGCGCTCGCCATGGTGCGCGACACCGCCGCCGCGGTGCTCGGCGCCGCCGCGGTGGCCCGGCTCGTGGTGGTGACCGACGACCCGGTGGTGTCCGCGGCCGTACGCGAGATCGGCGCCGTGCCCGCGCCGGACCCCGGTGGCGGCCTCAACGCGGCCCTGCGCTTCGGTGCCGACGAGATGGCCGGGCTGGACACGTACCGGGTGGTGCTCACCGGTGACCTGCCCGCGCTGCTCCCCGAGCACCTGGACGCCGTGCTCGCCGAGGTCACCGGCCGCAGCTTCGTGCCCGACGCGGCCGGCACCGGGACCGTGCTGCTGGCCGCGCCGCCCCGGGTGCCGCTCGACCCGCGCTTCGGCCCGCACTCCGCGGCCGCGCACGCCGCCTCCGGCGCGACCCCGATCGGCGCGGGCCGGCCGGGCCTCCGCCAGGACGTCGACACCGCCGCCGACCTGGACTCCGTCCTGGCGCTCGGGGCCGGCGGGCGCACCCGGCGGTTACTCAGTGATCTCGGACTCACCACAGCGTGCACACAGTCCGCCTGTGCGGGGTAGCGTCAGCGGCATGCAGGGCACCATCGCGACCTTCGACACCGCCTCCCGGACCGGCACTCTGCTCCTCGACGACGGCTCTGAGCTGGCCTTCGGCACCGAGGCGTTCGATCGGTCCGGGTTGCGCCTGTTACGTCTCGGCCAGCGGGTCGGGATCGACGCCGATCCGGACGGGACCGTACACCGGGTGAGGATTCCCGGAATCGCCTGAGTTGATCACCCGGTCGTTCGTTTCACGTTCCGCCGCGAACGGCAATGATGGACCCATGCAGACCCCGCCCCGGACCCCCGATCCCCGACGGCGTGGCCCGAACGGCCGCTATCTCCCCCGGGAGTTCCCCGAGCTCACCGCCGAACCCGAGATGGAAACGATCGTGGAGACGGAAGCGACCGAGCCCGAGGCCGAGGCGGACGGGTATCTGCTGCCCGAGGACCGTTTCCTCAACCGGGAGCTCTCCTGGCTCGACTTCAACGCCCGGGTGCTGGCCCTGGCCGAGGACCCGGGCACCCCGCTGCTGGAGCGGGCCAAGTTCCTCGCCATCTTCGCCAGCAACCTGGACGAGTTCTACATGGTCCGGGTCGCCGGGCTGAAGCGGCGGCTCAGCGCGGGCCTGCCGATGCGGGGCGGCGACCGCCTGCCGCTGCGCCAGCAGATCGAGATGATCAACGAGAAGGCCGCCGACCTGATCACCCGGCACGCGGTCTGCTTCGCCGACGAGGTCCGGCCCAAGCTCGCCGCCGAGAGCATCGAGCTGGTCGCCTGGGGCGAGCTGGAGGCCCCGGAGCAGGGCCGGCTGCGGACCTACTTCCGCGAGAAGGTCTTCCCGGTGCTCACGCCTCTCGCGGTCGACCCGGCGCACCCGTTCCCGTACATCTCCAGCAGGTCCTTGAACCTCGCGGTGGCGCTGCGCTACCCGGACGGCGACAACCCCGAGCTGTTCGCCCGGGTCAAGGTGCCGAACAACGTGCCCCGCTTCGTGACCGTGCAGAACGACAGCCGCGGCGTGCGCTTCCTGCCGATCGAGGACCTGATCGCGAACCACCTCGACCAGCTCTTCCCCGGCATGCAGATCCTGGAGACGCACCTGTTCCGGGTGACCCGCAACGCCGAGCTGGAGGTCGACGAGGACCGCGACGAGGACCTGCTGCAGGCCCTGGAGCGGGAGCTGGCGCAGCGCCGGTTCGGCCCGCCGGTCCGGCTCGAGGTGGCCGCCTCGATCAGCGACCACGTGCTCGACCTGCTCGTCCGCGAGCTCGACATGGACAGCCACGACGTGCTCCGGGTGCCCGGGCTGCTCGACCTCTCGTCGCTCTGGCAGGTCTTCGGCGACTGCGACCGGGACGACCTCAAGGACCGGCCGTTCGTGCCGGCCACCCACCCGCACCTGGCCGACGGCGAGGTGCCGCGCAGCGTCTTCAACCGGCTGCGCGAGTCGGACATCCTGGTCCACCACCCGTACCACTCGTTCTCCACGAGCGTGCAGCGCTTCATCGAGCAGGCCGCCGCCGACCCGAACGTGCTCGCCATCAAGCAGACGCTGTACCGCACCTCGGGCGACTCGCCCATCGTGGACGCGCTGGTCGACGCGGCCGCCGCCGGTAAGCAGGTGGTGGTGCTGGTCGAGGTGAAGGCGCGCTTCGACGAGGTGGCCAACATCGCCTGGGCGCGGACCCTGGAGCGGGCCGGCTGCCACGTGGTCTACGGCCTGGTCGGCCTCAAGACGCACTGCAAGACGTCGCTGGTGGTCCGGCAGGAGGGCAACCAGATCCGGCGGTACTGCCACATCGGCACCGGCAACTACCACCCGAAGACCGCCCGGCTCTACGAGGACTTCGGCATGCTGACCGCCGACCCCGAGGTGGGCGCGGACGTCACCGACCTGTTCAACGTGCTGACCGGGTACAGCCGGCAGACCACGTACCGGCGGCTTCTGGTGGCGCCGCACGGCGTACGCAAAGGGCTGCTGGAAAGGGTCGAGGAGCAGGCGAAGATCGCCCGCGCCGGCGGCGAGGCCCTGGTCCAGTTCAAGGTGAACTCGCTGGTCGACGAGGAGACCACGGACGCGCTCTACCGTGCCTCCCAGGACGGCGTGAAGATCGATCTGGTGATCCGCGGGATGTGCGCGCTGCGGCCCGGCGTCCCCGGCCTCTCCGACAACATCCGGGTGCGCTCGATCGTCGGCCGGTTCCTGGAGCACTCCCGGGTGTTCCGGTTCGGCGCCGGCGACGACGCGGAGTACTGGATGGGCTCCGCCGACCTGATGCACCGCAACCTCGACCGCCGGGTGGAGGCCCTGGTCCGGGTCACCCTGGGCTCGGCCCGCGAGGAGATGCGCAACGTCCTGGACATCTCGATGTCCGACGGCACCGAGGGCTGGGACCTGGACGGTGACGGCGTCTGGCACCGCAACAACGGCACGCCTGGCAGTCCCCAGATCCACCTGCAGGAGGCCCTGCTGCGCCGGGTCATCGGCAAGAAGAGCTGATGCCCGAACCGATCCACGCCGCGGGTGGGGTGCTCTACCGTCCGGGCGCGTACGGCACCGAGTTCTGCCTGGTGCACCGCCCGCGGTACGACGACTGGAGCCTGCCCAAGGGCACCCTCACCTCCGGTGAGCCCGCGCTGGCCGCCGCCGTCCGCGAGGTTCGTGAGGAGACCGGCACCGAGGGACTCGTCGAGTTCCGGCTGCCCGAGGTGGCGTACGCCGTCGGGAGCCGGCCGAAGACCGTCCGGTACTGGCTGATGCGGGCCGCCGCCGAGGGCCCGGTACTCGACACCGGCGAGGTGGACCGGATCGCCTGGCTGCCGCTCGCCGAGGCCGCCGCGCGACTGAGCTATCCGGACGAGCGCCGGCTGCTCGACCACGTGGCCGCGCTGCCCCCGGTCACCGCGGTGATCGCGCTGGTCCGGCACGCGCACGCGGGTGAACGGTCGGCCTGGTCCGGCCCGGACACGCTGCGCCCGATCGACCCGAAGGGGCACCGGCAGGCGAAGCGGATCGCGGCCATGCTCGCGGGCTTCCGGCCCCGCCGGGTGGTCGCGGCCACCCCGCTGCGCTGTACCCAGACCCTGGAGCCGCTGGGCCTGCCGATCGTCCAGGACGGCGCGCTCGCCGAGCCGGGCACACCGGAACGGATCGCGGCGGCCCACCGGCGCCTCCTGGAGCTGCGCGAGCAGCGGCGGGTGGTGGCGTGCAGCCAGGGCAGGGTGATGCCCGCCCTGCTCGCGGCCCTTCACGACGAAGAGGACCCGGGGCCCTGGAAGACCCGCAAGGGCGAGGGCCTGCTGCTCACCTGGTCCGGCGACCGGCTGCTGGGGTCGTCCCGGCTGGAGTGACCGCCCGCACCGGCACGTCGGCCCGCCAGTAGCCGAGCAGCTCGTCGGTGAGCCAGCGGGCCCGCCACAGCTCGTCCTTGCGCGGCTCCCAGTCCCGCAGCGGCAGCAGGGCCACCCGCCAGGCGAGCACCGCGGCGAGATACCAGCCGTAGAGCGGGACGGCACCGGCCAGCCCGTCCCGGACCCGGTACGAGCACCAGGGGGCGTACCCGGCCACCACCAGCCCGGACCAGCCGCAGGTGAGCAGCCAGTCCAGCACCGGCCGGCCGGTGTGCCGCTCGGCCCAGTCGCCCAGCGTCCAGCCGGGCAGCACGGCGAGCGCGAAGAGTGCCGCGGCGAGGGCCGAGCGGGTCACCAGCCCACGCGGCCGCGGTCTGCGTTCCATGCCCGGACGGTAGGACGGCCGGGCGGCCCCGCGCCGGAACACGAGAGGGCGTCCACCCTAAGGTGGACGCCCTCTCGTCGCAGGATCCAGCGGGCAGGATCTAGCGGGCAGGATCTAGCGGGAACGACGGCCCGTACTCGCCTTCTTGGCCGCCGGAGCCGCCTTCGCGGTCTTCTTGGCCGCCGGAGCCGCCTTCGCCGTCGTCTTGGCCGGGGCGGTCTTCTTGACCGCCACGGCCTTCTTGACCGGCGCCGCCTTGGTCGCCGCCGCCGTCTTCTTCACCGGCGCCGCCTTGGTGGTCGTCGCCGTCTTCTTCGCCGCCGCGGTCGTCTTGACCGGAGCGGCCTTCGTCGCCGTCGCCGTCTTCTTCGCCGCCGTCGCCGTGGTCTTCTTGGCGGCGGCGGACCCGGTCGTCTTCTTCGCGGGGGCCGCCGTCTTGGCCGGCTTCCCGCTCGCGACCAACTCGCGGAAGGTGTTACCCGGCCGGAATGCGGCGACCGAGGTCTTCTTCACCTTCACCGGTTCGCCGGTTCGCGGATTCCGCGCTGTTCGCGCATTGCGAGCCCGCTTCTCCCAGGATCCGAAGCCGGTGAGTGACACCTTGTCGCCCTTGGCGACGGCGTTCTGCACCTCACTGATGAACGTGTCCAGCGCCAGGGTGGCGGTCTTCTTGTCACCCAGCTTGACGGCGAGCGCGTCAATGAGCTCGGCCTTGTTCACGGTTTCCTCCCGGACGTGAGAACTGGCCCGTCGCAGGCCATTCTGCGCGCACGGTATGCCCTGTGACCTGGTTACACAAACATTCGTGGCAAAAAACCGTTGTGTCCTAATGGATTCGCCCCTGCCGGGCGACCCGGCAGGGGCGAATTCGAGAATCAGCTGCTGATCGCTGCTAAAGGACTACGACCGGTTTGAAAGCCGGGCGGCCCTTCTCGTACGCGGTAATCGCGTCCTCGTGGCGCAGCGTCAGTCCGATGTCGTCGAGGCCCTCCATGAGGCGCCAGCGACTGAAATCGTCGATCGGGAACCCGTAGGCGGCGTCGTCCACCCGGACCACGCGGCCGTCCAGGTCGACGGTGATCTCCTTCTCCGGCTCGCTCTCGGCCAGGTCCCAGAGGCTCTCCACGATCTTCTGGTCCAGCTGGATCGGGAGCAGACCCTCCTTCAGGGCGTTACCCCGGAAGATGTCGCCGAACCGGGAGGCGATGACCGCCTTGAAGCCCCAGTCGCGCAGCGCCCAGACGGCGTGCTGCCGGGACGAGCCGGTGCCGAAGTTCGGGCCGGCCACCAGGATGGTGGCGCCGGCGTGCGCCGGGTTGTGCAGCACGAAGGAGGGGTCCTCGCGCCAGGCGCTGAAGAGGCCGTCCTCGAAGCCGGTCCGGGTGACCCGCTTCAGGTACACCGCCGGGATGATCTGGTCGGTGTCCACATCGGAACGGCGCAGCGGCATGACCTTGCCGCTGTGGCTGACGAACTTGTCCATGATCAGGTCTCCCCTGCTCAGAGGTCGGCGGGGGCGGCCAGCCGGCCGACCACGGCGGTGGCGGCGGCGACCTGCGGCGAGACCAGGTGGGTACGCCCGCCCTTGCCCTGCCGGCCCTCGAAGTTACGGTTGGAGGTGGACGCCGCCCGCTGCCCGGGTGAGAGCGTGTCCGGGTTCATGCCGAGGCACATCGAGCAGCCGGCGAACCGCCACTCGGCGCCGGCCTCGGTGAAGACCTTGTCCAGGCCCTCCGCCTCGGCCTGCTCGCGCACCAGGTAGGAACCGGGCACGATCATCATCCGGACGCCCTCGTGCACCTTGTGCCCGCGGATCACGTCGGCGGCCGCCCGCAGGTCCTCCAGCCGGCCGTTGGTGCAGGAGCCGACGAAGACCACGTCGACCGGGACCTCACGGAACGGGGTGCCCGGGGTGAGATCCATGTACGCCAGCGCGCGCTCGGCGGCACCGCGCTCCACCTCGTCCAGGAAGTCCCCGGGGCTCGGCACCACGCCGTTGAGCGCGGCGCCCTGGCCCGGATTGGTGCCCCAGGTGATGAACGGGCTGATCTGCGCCGCGTCGAGGATGATCTCGGTGTCGTACTCGGCGCCCTCGTCGCTGGGGAGGGTCCGCCAGTACTCGACCGCCGCGTCCCACTCGGCACCCTGCGGGGCGTGCTTGCGGCCCTCCAGGTACGCGAACGTGGTCTCGTCCGGCGCGATCATGCCGGCCTTGGCGCCCCACTCGATCGACATGTTGCAGATGGTCATCCGGCCCTCCATGGAGAGCTTGCGGATCGCCTCGCCGCGGTACTCCACGATGTGGCCGTTGCCGCCGCCGGTGCCGGTCTGCGTGATCAGCGCGAGGATCAGGTCCTTCGCGGTGACGCCCTCGCCGAGCTCGCCGACGACCGTGACCGCCATCGTCTTCGGCTTCGACTGCGGCAGCGTCTG
The DNA here is from genome assembly GCF_040681165.1 of Actinoplanes sp. NPDC051851. Lineage (NCBI taxonomy): Bacteria > Bacillati > Actinomycetota > Actinomycetes > Micromonosporales > Micromonosporaceae > Actinoplanes > Actinoplanes sp. NPDC051851. The sequence continues at coordinate 20,975 of NZ_JBFAYF010000095.1, forward strand.
GGTGGCGAGCACGTGCTCGACCTCACTGGTGCCGATGCCGAAGGCGAGCGCGCCGAACGCGCCGTGGGTGGCGGTGTGCGAGTCACCGCAGACGATCGTGGTGCCCGGCTGGGTGAGCCCGAGCTGCGGGCCGATCACGTGCACGATGCCCTGGTTCACGTCACCGAGCGGGCGGATCTCGACGCCGAACTCGGCGCAGTTCTTCCGCAGCGTCTCGATCTGCGTCCGCGAGACGGTGTCGGCGATGGTCATCAGGTCGCCACGGCGGGTGTTGAACGCGGGGTCCGCGTACCCGGTCGGCGTGTTGTGGTCCTCCGTCGCAAGCGTGAGGTCGGTCCGGCGGACCGGGCGACCGGCCATCCGGAGACCGTCGAACGCCTGCGGACTGGTGACCTCGTGCAGCAGATGCAGGTCGATGAAGAGCAGGTCCGGCTCACCCTCGGCCGTGCGCACCACGTGGTCATCCCAGACCTTCTCGGCCAGGGTCCTGGGTTTCCCGCTCTGGGGAGTGACTCCCACCATCTGGACATCCTAAATTCTGGAATGTATGTTTCGGCTTGTGGGACACAGTATGAGCGGTGTCGGCGTTCTCGACAAGGCGGTCGTCATTCTCGCCGCATGTGTCGACGGCGCCAGCCTGGCCGAACTCGTCGAGCGCACCAAGCTGCCGCGGGCAACCGCACATCGCCTGGCACAGGCGTTGGAGATACACCGGATGCTGGTCCGCGACACCCAGGGCCGGTGGCGCCCGGGCCCCCGTCTGGGCGAGCTCGCGAACGCCGCACCCGACGTTCTCCTGACCGCCGCCGAACCCCTGCTTTCCGCATTGCGGGACGCGACGGGCGAGAGTGCGCAGCTCTACCTGCGCCGTGCCGACGAGCGCATCTGCGTGGCCGCGGCCGAGCGCGCGAGTGGTCTTCGCGACACCGTGCCGGTCGGTTCGGTGCTCCCGATGGTCGCCGGTTCCGCCGCCCAGATCCTGCTCGCGTGGGAGCCCCCCGAGGCCGTGATGCCGCTCCTGCCGCGCTGCAAGTTCACCGGCCGCACCCTGGCCGAGGTCCGCCGCCGCGGCTGGGCCCAGAGCGTCGCCGAACGCGAGCCGGGTGTGGCGAGCGTCTCCGCCCCGATCCGCGACCGCACGGGACGCGTGATCGCCTCGATTTCGATAAGCGGTCCGATCGAACGCCTCGGCCGTCGTCCCGGCGAGCGCCACGCCATGGCCGTCGTCCGCGCCGGCCAGCGCCTCTCCGGCCTCTGACCCCTTCCCCTGCCGCTTCTTTCTGCGAGCGCCCGGCTTTCTGCCGGGCGCTTCCTTTTTTCGGGTACGCCCACCGCCGAGCACTTCGACCTGTCACCGACCTCGCCGCCGCCCTCGCCACCCGGCCGTCGCCACACAGCACACGCCGTCGCCACACAGCACACGCCGTCGCCACACAGCGCCCGCCGTCGCCACACAGCGCCCGCCGTCGTCAGGGCTCCCAGACGGCGTTGTCGTGAGCGAAGAGCACCCGCCGCGGGTCGAGGTCCAGCAGCCGCCCGAGCCACGCCGGCTGCGCGCCCACCCCGGCCCGGCGCCCGAGCACGTCCCCGGTGAAACCGGCGGCTTGGTCGTGGCTCTGCCCCGCGACGATCACCGTCCCGTCGGCCGAGGCGACCACGACCGACTGGTGCCCGTCGGTATGCCCGGCCGTCGGCACGATCAGCACTCCCGGCCGGATCTCCGCATCCCCGTCCAGCTCCTCGATCACCGCCCCCGGGTGGTCGAAGAGCCCGGCGGCGTACTGCGGCGACTCCCGCGCCACGGCCAGCTCGGCCCGCTGGGCGAGGACCGGCACCCCGGCCAGCTCCGCGTTGCCCCCGCAGTGGTCGAAGTGCAGATGGCAGTTGACCACGAGCCGGATCTCCTCCACCGCGGCTCCCACGGCCCGCAGCGCCGCCCGCAACGGAATCCGGTGTGGCCGATAGTGATCGTCGACACCGGGAACCCGCCCCATCCCGGTGTCGACCAGGATCGCCCCGTCCGGATGGTCCACGAGATACCCCAGCACCGGCTCGACCCGCTCGACCCCGTCCGCCGTCTCACTCCCCGGCCGGACGAAATACCCGAAATCCACCCGCCGCACCGCGATATCGGTCATCCTCGCAGTATCTCCGCCCCGCGGCGCCACCCGCCCGTCCCCGCCTTCTGCCCTCGGCAGACCGCCCCACCAGCCCCGCAGACCACCGCCCGCGGCAGACCACCCCGCCAGCCCGGCCCACCGCCCTCGGCAGGCCGTCCAACGAAAAAGCCCGCACCGTGATCGGTGCGGGCTTTCATCTGGTAGTCCCGAAGGGATTCGAACCCTCGCTACCGCCTTGAGAGGGCGGCGTCCTAGGCCGCTAGACGACGGGACCAGAACTTTCCGTACACCGCCCTGCTTCAGCGGCGGCCCGAACTCTATCAGGCCACCCCCGCTCCCCCCGAATCACCCACCACTCCTCTCCGCCCCACACCCACCCGCGCACTCCCAGCCGCCGTCGCGAGGTCCGCACTCACTCCCGGCCGCAACGCGCGTCCCGGTTGTGGCTGGTGCTCAGGGGCGTCTCGCTTCGCTTGAGACACCCCTGAGCACCAG
>NZ_JBFAYF010000096.1:0-23514 GCF_040681165.1 Actinoplanes sp. NPDC051851
TGCCCCTTCGGCTTGCGGACGATCTCCAAGGTCAGCTTCAAAAAGCCGCTACACCAGGCCACCAAGGCGCCCGCAAAACCGCCATCAGCGAGGACAAAGCGGACATTGAACATGTGGTACAGGCTCAAGAGCGTGCCCTTCGCCCCGTCACGGTCCTGCACACTCGCCGCGACAACACACACCACGAGCAGTAGACCGCCCGTGTCGGTGACGATGAACCGCTTCCTCCCGCCGATCTTCTTACCCGAGTCATAACCATGCGTAGCTTTGGGGACGGTGTCGGCGGTCTTGACGCTTTGAGAGTCGATGATTCCCGCACTCGGCTCCGGGGTCCGACCCTGAGCGATACGCACCTGTTCGCGTAGTTCAGTGAGGATCTTCTCGGTGACTCCGCGCCTGTTCCACTGCCGGAACCGGCCATACACAGTCTCCCAAGGCGGGAAATCCGCCGGCAGGTAGCGCCACGCACACCCGGTCCGCACCACATACAAGATCGCGTCCACCATCACTCTGCGTGGATGCTTCTCAGGGCGGCCCATCCACTTCCGCAGTGGCAGCATCGGCTCGATGAGCTCCCACTGGGCATCCGTCAGGTCCGAAGGGTACCGGCGCACTCGATCCATACCAGTGCATCGATCGATGCCTCACTGCTCGGCGGACACGCCGTGCGACACACATCTAAAACGCGCTCTAAGATATCGCTGCTTTTACTTTTGACGCGATGTTCCATAACCTATGGATGGTTGCACGTCCGATGAATCGGAAAATCGACAATCAGGATCTCGCGTCCGGGGTGGATATTGCCAAGGGTAGCCTCTGGGTCGCGGTTTTCGCGGCGGTGGTCGCTCTTGTTCAACTGACTATCGCCGGACTTTCAGGTGTTTTTCTCGGATCCGTTCTGGCTATCGTGGCTAGCGTGATCTACATTCTCCGGAAACCCGCATCGAGTAGGGCGCAGACCCTGGGTGCACTGTCCGGTATTGCACTCGGGTGCCTGGTTCTGGGCGGTGCGACAGTCCATGCCGTCCATGCGGCGACGGCATCGGGTCGCGGGTCTTCGAGTCTTCCAACGGCAGGATCGTCGTCGACCGGGCCCTCGCCCATGAGTGCGCAAGGCCTGGTCGAGTGTGCACCCGACGGGGGATTCGACAACGTCGAGAACGGGTCCAGGGTGACCCCGTCGATAGCGCTGGAAGGCACGGCGAATATCTGTGAAGGGCAGACGCTGTGGCTATTCCTTCAAGCGGCCGACAAGTTCTATGTCCATGGCCGCCAGTTCCTCGATATCAGTGAGGGTCGATGGATTTCCAGAAGCGGTGCGGTAGTCTGTGCCGACTATCGACCGGAACGCGTGACATATTTCCTGGTGGCAACCAGCCCGGGTGTCACGGAGGGAATCAAGGTTGCGCTTGAAAAGGCTGCCATTGATCAGACGGCGGAGTTTCAGGAACTCCCCTCTGGTGTCCGCCTTGCGAAAGTGGACGCAGTCCCGAGTTGCTGAAGTGCCATCCGTGGCGTGATGGTTGATCCTGTTCGGTCGTTGGCTTTGGTTGCGGTGACGGCGACGAGGCTCGCGGGGTCGGGCCAGGACATGCGGAGCTTCTCGGGTGATCCGTGGAGCCGGGCCGGGTCGCCGCCGGGCGGGGCGACGAGCGCGGTCTCCCCGGCCTGCCCGCCGACGGCGCGGTAGAACCGTTGCGCGGCGGTGTTCTGCCGGAGGACCCACAGATGGATCGGGCCGCCCGCAGCCCCGGCGGCGCGGGTCAGCAGGCCGGTGCCGATGCCGTTGCGGTGCTGGTCGTGGGCGACGTGCAGGTTGTCGACGAGGCTGCCCCACACCGGGTCGTGATCGATGACCAGGTGAACGAAACCGGTCAGGTGGTCGCCCTGTTCGGCGACGATGGTCACCGATCCGGTCGGTGCGGCCAGCCGGGCCGACCAGACCGTGCGGCGGTCGGCGGCGACGTCACCGTCCAGGAAGGTGTCGGAGTAGGCGCCGCGATAGTGCCGCCGCCAACTGTCCGCGTGGAGATCGGCGATCTTCGATGAATCGGCGGGGGTGGCCGTACGGAGAAGCATGAAGGTCCTGACTCGCGGCTTGCCCGGCACGCTCGCGCCGGGCCTGGTCGTCACCCGGAGCACCCCGCCCGCGAAAGGAGGGTTGCCGACCAGCGAGCCGGGGCTTGACGCTGGCACTCATGACCGATAGCGGGCAAGCTACCACATCGCTCAGACCGGTGTGGTGCAGCCGAGGTCCACTGTGGTGACCGGCTGGCCGTACGGCTTGGTCACGACGATCTTCGCGCAGGCGGCGCGGCCGGCCATGTTGCCGAGGACGTAGGTCCAGGCGATGCCGTTGCCGGGATAGAGCGAGGAGAATTCCGCGACCGGGCCGGTGTTGTCACTCGACCAGACGAGCGATTTCGTGTAGTACTTGCTGCCCCGGGTCAGGCTCGTGACGAAATAGCCGTGGCAGCTCGGCGAATAGAAGAAATAGGCGTCGCCGATCTCCCCGCCGTTGGCCGGGTCGGTCATGTGGAGGTGGCCGTTGTCGCTGATCACCGTGGTGTTGACGCCGTAGGAGTCGAGGCCGCATGCACCGTGGTACGGGTCGCCGGCGAGGGCCGGTGGACCGCTCGCCTCCGCCGGTGCCGCAGCACCCAGAATGATCGCGGCAATACAGGTGATCGTGGCTGAAAGTCTCATGGGAACACGGTATTTTTCCCGGCCGAGGTTCGCCGGATATCGCGATTTCCTCGCCCGAGCGGATGACACCCGGGAGGGAGATCACCGTCCTGGCCCGCAGCCTCCCCGCGCCCGTCTTATCCACAGGCGCCGCGTGAAGATCGCCTGGTTTTGCCATGCTGCCGGCACGTTGCTCCATGTCGGTGGGAGGTCGTCATGTCGAGACGTAAGCGGCCGCCGCCGGAGCCGGGCTCGGATCGGTATCTGTGCCCGGCGCCGGTGTGCGGGTTGTTCGCGGTGAAGCGGCACGTGCTGGCCGCCGCCCTGCGCGAGCAGGGCAGGACGGCACCGGTCACGCTCGCGGAGGCGCGGCGCTGGCGGGACGACCCGGAGTCCGCGCCGCCCGAGGGCATCGCCGTGCTGGCCGCGGCCGCCGCGGAGAAGGCCTGCCGCCTCTACGCCGACCTGCAACGGGAGTTCGACGAGGAGTACCGGAGCGTGGTGCTGACCGAGCGGGTCAAGCGCCGCCTGCTGGCCGGGGCGAGGCGCTTCCGGCGGGTGCAGGACATCGTCATCGCCAAGGATATGGCCTGGCAGGCGGCGGTGGAGCTGGCGCACAGCTGCCCCGGCGAGTGTGGCGACCCGGACCTCAGCGCGCTGCTGCCCATCGACCACGCGGCCCTGCGCTGGGCCGGGGTCGACCCGCTGCGCCACGAGACCTGGCCCCTGCACCTCGCCGACTGCCCGCACGCCGCCGACTGAGATGGTTCCTCTTCCGCCGAGGTCGGCGCGGACGGGCGGCTGATCGCGTACATCGGGCACGGCACCGATCGGATGATGGTGCCCGGACAGGCTCTCGCATAGAAAGAGATCCATGGATACCGACGTGCCCCACGCGGCGCGCATCTGGAACTACTGGATGGGCGGCACGGACAACTTCGCCGCCGATCGGGCCGCCGGCGACGCGGTCGCGCAGGTCTACCCGGAGATCGCCGTGATGGCGCGCGAGTCGCGGGGCTTCCTCATCCGGGCGGTGCGGTACCTGGCGGAGGAGCGGGGCATCCGCCAGTTCCTCGACATCGGCACCGGCCTGCCGACCATGCAGAACACGCACGAGGTGGCCGGTCCGCCGTCCACCGTCGTCTATGTCGACAACGACCCGCTGGTGCTGGCGCACGCCGAGAAGCTCGCGCCCGGCACCACGTTCGTGTACGCCGACTACCACGACCCGGAGCTGATCCTGGCCGCTGCGGCCGAGAGCCTTGACTTTCGGCAGCCGATCGCCGTGATGTTCATGGGAGTTCTCGGGTACGAGCCGGACCTGGACGTGGTCCGCTCGCTGGTGTCCCGCACGTTCGGCGCGACGGTGCCGGGCAGTCGTCTGGTGCTCTGGGACGGCACGAACACCACACCCGAGGTGGTGGCGGGCGCGAAACGGCTGGAGCAGAGCGGTGGCGTGCCGTACATCGTGCGCAGCCCGGCCGAGCTGGAGACCTGTTTCCTCGGGCTGCCCCTCGACGAGCCGGGCCTGGTGCCGATCACGCGGTGGCGCGCGGACGGCGGGCCGTTCATCGACGCGTACGGCGCGATCGCGGCGCAGGTGTAGAGGCGGTTCAGTCCCAGTAGTCCCAGGCCAGGTCCTCGTCGGGCCCGTCGTCGTCGGCGGTGTCCACCGGTTCGTCGTATTCATGCATCGCGGCGCCGGCGATGACCGCGGCGAGATCGGACGGCTCACGGACGGTGATGTACTGCGTGGTGGTCATGGATCGACAGTGTGGTGGGCGCCGATACGGGCGGGCAGTCACCGGGAGAGTGGGTGACAAGCGTCAGGGGGACGGTGGCCCGATTCCTCTACTGTTGGTTTCCTGTGGGCCCGCTCCAATTCCGGTGGAGCGGGCCCACGCCCGTTCCGGTGCGGGTGGAAGCGCGGGCGAAGCGTCCGGTTGTATGTGGGTGCTTCGCGGACGCTGCCAGGCGCGCTCTGGGCCACGTCGCAGCCCCGGTCGGGCTCCGAAAACGGGCTAGGACTCCGGCCGGCGGCTGGCGCGTAGCTCGTCCAGCCGGGACTGGGCGCGCTGGACCGCGTCACGGGAGCGTGCCAGGAAGGCGTCGCTGCGGTCCAGTCGGGCGACCTCCCTCGCGAACGCTCCCCGGACGGACTCCAGCGGGTCGGCCCGCTCCGCGAGGTCACCCCGGTCCCGGCTGTCCCGCTCGTCCAGCAGCTGCTCCCGGGCATTCGCGTGTGCCTCCCGCCCGTCGGCGATCGCGTCACGCTCGTTGGCGCCGCGTTCCCGCAGCTCGGCGGCGGCCTCCCGGTCCGCGAGCGCGTGCCGGCGGGCGGCGACATCCTGCTCCAGCGCGGCGAGGTACTCCTCCCGGGCGTCGAGCAGCCGCTCGCGGGCGTCCAGCTGCCGTTCACGCTCGTCGAGATGGTGATCGCGCTCGTTCCGGCGCTCATCGGGGAACACCCCTCGATCGTAGATTCCCTCGCTCCCGGTCGCCGAGGTCCCCGGCGCTACCCGGTGACCGCGAGCCGCCCGATCATCGAGTGGGCCGCGGCGGTCACCAGAGCGCGGTCGTAGCTGACCACGAACTCGAACCGCCGATCCGGGTCCGCGCGGGTGTCGCCCAGGTCGCGGGCCATCAGCGCCGCAGCCGTGTGCGCGCCGAGCACGACCACCGTCCACTCGCTCGCCAGCGGATCCCGGACGTTCAGGACACCGCCGCGGACGCCGGGTATCGGGTGGTCGGGCATCGCCACGCCGAGCACCGCGACGAACGGCAGCCGCTCGGCCAGCCGGGCGAACCGCTGAACGGTGGTCGGCCGGAGGTACCGGACGTGTTCGAAGGCGGCCAGCAGCACCGGCGGGACACTCGACTCCAGCGCCATCAGCTCCAGCGTCTTCGAGACCGGGACCAGCAGGTGCTTCGGTGCGCGGCGGACCCGGCGGTTCGATCCGATCAGCTCGTACGGCGTGGCCCGCAGCGACGCCCCGATCGGCCGGGCGGCGAACCGTTCGGGCCGGAACGTCGACGGCGGGAAGCGGCGTTCGCCCCGGCTCCACAGCCAGCCCTGCCCGAGCGTGGCGCCGAGCACGAGCGCCCTGGTCAGGTCCTCCGCCGACTCGATGCCCTCGGCGACCACCTCCGCGCCGGCCTCCTCGGCATAGGCGCGCACCGCACCGGCGACGAGCACGGTTCCAGGATCCTTCACGGTACGCAGCAACTTGAGGTCGAGCTTGACCACTTCCGGCCGGAGCAGCGGGATGAACGCGAGCGACTCGGGGTGCACGCCGACGTCGTCCAGCGCGATCGCGCACCCGGCCGCCCGCAGCCGCTCGGCCCCGGCGAGCACCCCGGCCAGGTCGGCGGCGAGGGCCCGCTCGGTGATCTCGACGACCACCTGGATGTGGTCCGCCCGGGTGCCGAGCACGTCGAGCACCAGGTCCAGGCGCTGGGTGACGGTGCTGGGTTCGAGGTTGACGAAGAGCGTGACCGGCCGTCCACCGGAGAGCGCGGCGGCATCGGCGAGCGAGGCCCGCAGCGAGGCGCGCTCCAGCTCGGCGAGCCGCCCGGCCTCCCGGGCGGCGCCCAGCAGCGCCATCGGCGAGGAGAGGGCCGACCCGGCGGGCCCGCGCAGCAACGCCTCAAAGGCGAGAAAGGCGGGTACCCCGTCGCTGTCCAGATCGACGAACGGCTGGTAGACACAGTGCAGCCCGCCGTCGCGCAACAGCTCGTCGAGACCCACCGCTCCCTATCGGCAGCCACGGCCCATGCCTGAGCCGGCCTGGCGGGTCCCGATCCAGGCACGCCGCCGACGTGGGGGTCTATCCGGGCCGGGCATGTTCGGCGTTCGCGGGCGAGGTCAACCCGGAGCGGTTCCATCGAGGAGATGTACCTGGATGACTGAGGTCCTGCTTGCTGGGCTCTGCACACTGGACATCCTCCAGTTCGTCGAGAAGTACCCGGCCGACAACGAGAAGGTCACCGCGCTGGCGCAGACCGTGGCGGCCGGCGGCCCGGCGACCAACGCCGCAGCGACCGTCACCCACCTCGGTGGCTCGGCGGTGCTGCTCACGGCGGTCGGGCGGCATCCCCTGGCGGCCGGAATCCACGCCGATCTGGCCGAGCGCAAGGTCCGCCTGGTCGACCTGACTCCGGCCGACGCCGGCGCACCGTCGGTCTCCAGCATCGTGGTCAGCGCGGGCACCGGGAACCGGGCGGTCGTCTCCACCAACGGCGCCGCCCGTACGCTGGGAGTTCCGGATTTGTCGCCGTTCTTGGGCGGCATCCAAGCAGTACAGGTCGACGGCCACTATCCGGCGTTGGCGACCGCGGTGCTGAGCGAGGCGCGGCGGCGTGGCATACCCACCCTGATCGACGCCGGCAGCTGGAAACCGGTCACGCCTGAGCTGCTGCCGCTGCTCGACGTGGTGGTCTGTTCTGCCGACTTCCGCCCACCGGGCGTCACCACCGAGCATCAGATCGCGCGGTTCCTCGAAGGCCACGGGGTTCGTTGGATCGCCATCAGCCGCGGCGCCGATCCGCTGCTGCGATGGACCGGCGACGGCTTCGTCGAGCAGGCCGTGCCCTGTACCACGGTGGTCGACACGCTCGGGGCCGGCGACGTATTGCACGGCGCGCTCACCCTCGGGGTGGCCCGGCGATGGCCACTGACCGCCGCGACGTTCGCCGACACCCTCGACGAGGCTGCCGAGGTCGCCACCCGTTCCTGCGCCTCGTTCGGTACGCGCGACTGGATGTCAGGCCAGGGCCGGCAGGGTCGGCTCTGACACGGCTGGCTGATCACGATGGGTCGCGGCGGCCAAGCGCAATACCGCGAGGCCGGCCCGCGAACTGAGGAGCGGAAAATACCTCGGAGGGATGCCGGCCCGCAGCTCCGCGTCTGAGCGGGCTCACTCGGGTCGGCGCCACTTCTGGTTGTCCTCGTCGACGCACGCCCAGACCCACATCGCCAGGTCTTCGGCGTCTTTGCCGTACGGGATGTCCAGGCAGTTGTCGCCCGCCGCGGTGACCAGTTGCAGGGAGGCGTTGTAGCTCCACTGCTGGGTCTGGTCGCCGGTGCACGTCACCAGCGTCACGAGGGACCCGTTGGAGGTGCCGCCCACCTCGGCGCACTTGCCGCGTGCCCGCAGTGTCCCGTCCGAGGCGAGGGAGAAGAGCTGGCCGGTGTCCGTTCTGTCGCACGCCTTGGTCACGATCTGACCGCCGCCCGCGGGGGCGTACAGGCAGTTGTCCTGGCCGACGCCCTGGAACAGCGATCCGGTGGTGGTAGTGGCTTCGGTCTTCGGTGACGTGGTCGCGGTCGGGGCGGCGGTCGTCTTGCGGCTCTCGGTCTGGGTGCTCGGGCCCGGTGCCACGGCGCCCGCGGAGGACCGAGGCCGGGAGATGCCGGAGGGGGACGTCGCCGGGCTGGGCGGCGGGGTGCTCGCCGCGACGGCGGTACCCGGTTGCGACGCCACGGCCAGCTCCTCGGGGGAGGCCGTGTCCTGCTCTCCCCACGGCGAGTAGGCGACCGCCACCGCGATGAGCAGCGCCGCCGCGGCTCCGGCGCCGACGAGTACCAGCCGTCGGGCGGTCGAATCGCCTCGGGAAGGGCCGGTCGACGGCGGAACAGCCGGCGCGGCGGCCACGGACGCCGGCTCGGCGGGGGCGGCGGCCTTGGCGGGTGGTGCCAGGGAACGAACGTTGGGGGAGGCGAACGTGGGCTCGTCGTAGACCGGTAGGTCGGACGGGGGTGGGGTGCCGGGTGCGGTGGCCGCGACCAGGAGACGCCGGGCGGTTTCGGCGTCGGCCCGGCGGGACGGGTCTCGCTGGAGCAGGGCGGCGAGGACGTGGCGCAGTTCGCCGGCGCGTTCCGGTGGGTCGGGGAGTTCGGTGGCCAGGGCGGCGAGGGTGGCCATCGGGGACGACCGGACGTACGGCGGCCGGCCCTCGACGGCGGCGTACAGGGTGGCACCCAGAGACCACAGGTCGGTCGCCGGGCCCATCTCGCCGTCCAGGGCGCGTTCGGGGGCCAGGTACTGCGGGGAGCCGAGGATCACCCCGGTGCTGGTCATCCCGGCGTCGCCGGAGGCGGTGGCCAGTCCGAAGTCGGTCAGGACCACCCGGCCGTCGTCGGCCAGCAGGACGTTGCCGGGTTTCACGTCGCGGTGCAGCAGCCCGGCCCGGTGGGCGGCGCCTAGGGCGGCCAGGACACCCAGGCCGATGCGGGCCACCTGATCCGGGGGCATCGGGCCTTCGTCACGGACGGTGTCGAAGAGGGAGCGGGACGGGACCAGCTCCATGACGATCCACGGGTCGCTGTCGTAAAACACCACGTCGAAGACGCGGACCACGTTCGGGTGGTCGAGCCGGGCGATCGCCCGGGCCTCGCGGATGGCGCGTTCCCGCAGGTCAGCGCGCTCCGAGGCGGGTATTCCCGGTGGTGGCACGAGTTCCTTGACCGCAACGTCCCGGCCGAGCAGCTCGTCGCGGGCGGCCCAGACGCGGCCCATCCCGCCCTGACCGAGTTGTCCTACCAGACGGTAACGTTCTGCGATCCTGATCGACACGGCAGCAAGATACCGGAATCGATCTATGCGTGGTGTCAGCGGGTGCGGGCCCGTTTCGACCCGGCCGGTGTCCTGATGATCGGTCCCGGCGGTCGCTGGTCCTGGCTGGTGCTGAGGGGTGCATCGAGCCGCTCGGCGCACCCCTCAGCACCAGCCGACAGCCCGCGCCGGACCGTGGGCGGAACGGCGGGTCGGTTCTCCCTGGCCGGTCAGTCTGAGCAGCAGGTTTCCTCGTCGGGCATCGGCTGGTCACCGACGTCGGAGTCGCCCTTGACCACGTAGACCTCCCACGGCTCGTTGCCGGGGCCGCGCACCCAGACCTTGTCCTGCAGGGCGTAGCAGCACTCGGTGTCGCCCTCGACCAGGGTGACCAGGCCGGATTCGGTCAGCCGGGTGGTCGCCCCGTCGACCTGCGCGGAGCTCTCCACCTCGACGCCGAGGTGATCCATCACGGTCGGCCGCCCAGGCTCACCCTCGAGGAGCACGAGCTTGAGCGGCGGCTCGGCGATCGCGAAGTTCGCGTACCCGGGGCGGCGCTTGGCCGGCTCCGCACCGAACAGCTTCGTGTAGAACGCGACCGACGCTTCCAGATCGGAGACTCGCAGCGCGAGCTGGACACGGGACATCGCACACCTCCGCTTATCTAGATGACTCTCTAGGCAGCTTGCATCCCTGCCTAGAGAGCTGTCAACGTAGAGAGGTGTCTAAGCAAGAGGAGTCCGCGGGCTGCTGCGAGCCGACCGTCAGCGAGGCGCTCAGCCCGGACGGCGCCGCCGAACTGGCCCGCTCGTTCAAGGTCCTCGGCGACCCGGTCCGGCTGCGGGTGCTGTCGCTGATCGCGGCCCGCCGGGGCGGCGAGGTCTGCGTCTGCGAGATCACCGACGCGTTCGACCTGACCGGCCCGACGATCTCGTACCACCTGCGCCAGCTGCGCGAGGCCGGACTGGTCGACTGCCAGCGCCGCGGCACCTGGGTCTACTACTGGATCATCCCGGCCAAGCTCGCGCTGCTCTCCCAGTTCCTCGACCCCGCCGACGCCGCCGTCGGTGCCGCAGCTCCCGCCGGGACTGGTGGACCTCGTCGACCAGCTTCGCCAACCCGGCCGTCACCGTCGGCCGGATGTTCAGCGACACGTTCGCCGGGATAGCCCCCGCCTCCGTGCCCGGCTTCCTCGCCGCGCAGATCATCGGGGGAGTGCTCGCGGTCGCGGCGGCCGCCTGGTGGTTCCCGCGCTCCGTCGTCCCGTCCACCGTCGAACCGTCCGATCAGGAGATGGCCCCGTCGTGAAACCCTCCAGCGGCTACACCCTCGCCCCGATGGCCGACGAGCACGCCGTACCGGTGCTGGAGATCTACCGGCTCGGGATCGCCACCGGTAACGCCACGTTCGAGACGGAGCCGCCCACCTGGGACCGGTTCACCGCAGCCCGGCTGCCCGGGCACCGCTTCGTCGCCCTCGGCACCGGCGGCGACGTGCTCGGCTGGGTCGCGTGCAGCCAGGTCTCCGATCGCTGCGTGTACGCCGGAGTCGTCGAGCACTCCGTCTACGTGCACCCCGGCCACGGCGGCAACGGGATCGGCCGGGCGCTGCTCGGTGCGCTGATCGACGCCACCGAGGCCGCCGGTATCTGGACCATCCAATCCGGGGTCTTCCCGGAGAACGCGGCCAGCCTCGCCCTGCACGCCGCCTGCGGGTTCCGTGTCGTCGGCACCCGCGAGCGCGTCGGGCGCCACCACGGCACCTGGCGCGACGTCGTCCTCATCGAGCGCCGCAGTCCCGTCGTCAACTGATGTCTCCGAGGAAACCCATGACCGCCGTACCCAGTGTCCTGTTCGTCTGCGTGCACAACGCCGGCCGCTCCCAGATGGCCGCCGGCTGGCTGCGGCACCTCGCCGGTGACCGGGTCGAGGTCCGCTCGGCCGGGTCCGCGCCCGCCGACCGGATCAACCCGGTCGCGGTCCAGGCGATGGCCGAGGCCGGCATCGACATCACCGCCGAGCAGCCCAAGAGGCTCGACCACGCCGCCGCCGAGGTCAGCGACGTCATCGTGACCATGGGCTGCGGCGACACCTGCCCGTACCTCCCCGGCAAGCGCTACCTGGACTGGACGCTCGAGGACCCGGCCGGCCAGGGCATCGAGGCCGTCCGCCCGATCCGCGACGCCATCCGCACCCGGGTCGAGCAGCTGCTCGCCGAACTCTGACGCGGAGGGTGGCCCTACCACGGCCTCCCTAGCCCCGGGCGGGCCACGGACAGTGGGCGCATGACGACGTCCATGACTGAGGTGGTGTACGGGTTCGGTGCGCACAGTGGCATCGACGACACGGCGGAGCTGGTGCGCCTGGCCGGACAGGCCGACCGCGACGGGCTCGACGTGCTCTCGGTGTCGGACCATCCGTACCTGGGTGGGCGCCTGGATGCGTACGCCGCCATCGGTTTCGTCCTTGGCATTACCCAGCGTCTGACCGGTTTCGTCAACGTGACCAACCTGCCGCTGCGGCCCGCGCCGATGCTGGCCCGGACCGTGACGTCGCTGTCGGTGCTCTCCGGAGGCCGTGTCCTGCTCGGCCTCGGCGCGGGCGGCCGCTGGGACCGGATCTCCGCGATGGGCGTGCCACCGCTCTCCCCGGCAGCCGCGGTCGACGCCTTCGAGGAGGCGATCCTCCTGGTCAAGGCGCTCTCCGGCGGCGGCCCGCCGATCACCCACGAGGGGCGGCACTACCGGGTGGACGCGATCGAGCCCGCTCCGGTGGACGCGCTGCCGGTCTGGACGGGCTCGAACGGGCCGAAGTCGCTCGCGGTGACCGGCCGGGTGGCCGACGGCTGGATCCCGGGACACGCCGCCGACTGGCGCAGCGAGCGGTACCGGCAGTCCCGGCCGATCGTGGATGCGGCGGCGCTCGCGGCGGGCCGGGACCCGCGCGACGTCCGTACGGTCTACAACGTGCCGGGCCGCATCACCGAGCGCCCGCTTCCCGCCACCCGCGACCGGGACGACCGCTGGATCGGCGGTTCCGCCGACCAGTGGATCGAGGAGCTGACCGGGGCGGTGCTGACCTACGGCGCGTCCGGCTTCATCCTCTTCGCACCCGACGGCGGCGCCCCGGACGGCCTCTCACTGGGCCGCTGGGCCAACGAGATCGTCCCCGCCGTCCGCGAGGCCTCGACGTAGGCGACCGCGGGATCGCCCGAAGCGACGCGGACCGGATAGCCCCAGCGCCGGAGGGCCTGCGCCATCTTCGCGGCACCCACCGGATTGGCCGAGTGGATGACGACGACACCGCGCGGGCGTGATCTTCCGGGCTGGAGTTCAGGGGTGTCTCGACGGTCGTGAGGCACCCTTGGTTCCCAGCTGAGGACCTGTAGCTGGCCCGCAGGGGTGTCTCGGACATCGTGAGGGGCCGCTCACCGCCAGCCGGGAGTGGGCGGCGGCTCAGGCCAGGAGTGGGCGGTGGCTCAGCGTTGGTCGTGTTCACGCGAGGGGATGGCACGCGAGGGGATGGGTGATGCGGTCAGAAGCGGAAGCGGAGGATGCGGCTGGAGCGGGTGAAGCCGGGGATCAGGTTCATGGCGCGGTATATCCGGCGGATTCCCGGTGGGGCCTTGGCCATCAGTAGCGGGGAGTCGTTCATCGGGGCCTCGTCGACGTATGTCAGGCGTGGATGCCAGGCGGCCGGCGTGGTGGGGTCGTCGAAGCCGCAGTGGAAGCGGGCGTTGTAGCGGCGGCCGACCGGGTCCCACCGGGACGAACGCCAGGCCGAGACCGAGACGACGTCGAACAGGAGCTGTCCGCGGGGGAACTCGTCGACGATGGTGGTCAGCAACCGTTGGGCGGCGGGCTCGGTCAGGTATGGCACCAGGCCCTCGGCGATCATCAGCGCCGGACGATCGCGGGGGACGGTGTCCAGCCACGTCAGGTCGGTGACGTCGGAGGCGAGCGGTGTGTCGTGTGGACGTGACGGCAGCAGTTCGCGGCGCAGCTCGATGACGGCCGGGAAGTCCAGATCGAACCAGGTCACCGTGGGTGGGGGATCGATGCGGTGCACCCGGGCGTCGAGGCCGCACCCCAGGTTCAGCACCACCGCGCCGGGGTGGTCGGTGAGGAAGGCGCGAGCCCAGTCGTCGAGGGCCTTCGCGCGCACCACGGCGGCGAGACCGAGCTGGTTCGCGCCGAGGAATCCGTGGTCGTAGGCGGGGTCGAGGCGGCGCATCGTCTGCTCGGCGTACGCGTCGCCGAGGATCGGGGACGGCAGCCGGGTGTCCAGCGCCTTGGCCTTCAGCACCGGGCTGAGCGTCCGTTGAACTCCGGCGAGCTCCACATCGACCACCGTACCCCTCAAACCGTACCCCTCAAGGGGTGAAGAGGTTGATCAGTTGTCGATCTTTCAGCACGAACCGCCGGTGAGGGCGCCCTTGGTCAGGGTCACGTCCTGGCCGGACAGGTGGATCAGCAGGCCGGTGGAGGTGACGTCGACGCCCTGGTACGTCAGGTTCGCCGGTAGCTCCTGCAGCGGGTAGCTGGTCTGCTGGGTCTTCACCTGGCTGAGTACGTTCTCGGCCGGGAAACGCGTGCCGAACATCTCGATCTCCTGGGGTGAGATGTCCAGCGTGCTCCCGGTGATCTTCGGCTGGGCGACGAGCTCGATCTCGGTGTCCTTCCCGGAGCCCGTGGTCACCGCGGTGAGCAGGCCGTCCTCGGCGCCGAACGTGGTCGGCCGGCCCTCCGGCTGCTTCAGCACCGAGAACGGCTGCACGGTCGTCCCGCCGACCGTCACGTGCACGCCGTCCTCGTCGACCGTGACCGAACGGTAGGTGACGCCTGACGGCAGCGCGGGCAGCTCCCGGGTCAGGTCCTTCTGATCGATCTGGGACAGCACGATCGTCGACAGGAAGTCGTCGGTGTCCCGGTCCTTCCCCAGGATGTGTACCGCCTGCGGGACCATCGTCAGCGAGGTCCCGTCGAGCTTCGGCGCGGCGAGGATGGTCAGCGGCACGTTGATGATCGGCTCGACCTCGATCGCGGTGGCGATGCCGAGCAGGCCGTCGGCGGCGGAGTAGGTGACCGCGCGGCCGCCGACCTCGGTGGGCAGCGTGTCCAGGCCCTCGGTGCCGAAGCCGGCGAGTACCACGTGCAGCCCGTCCTTGCGTGGCGTGATCGACCGGTAGGTGACCCCGTCGGGCAGCGCGGGCAATGATTGCTTCCGGACACCCCCGGTCAGGGACGCCGCCTTCGCCGCCGCCACCTTCTTACCGAAGATCTCTAGCTCCTGCGGCACCGCCTCGGCGCTCGTCCCACTGATCCGCATCTTCAGGAAGAGCTTCGCCCGTACGTTGTCGGAGGCCTCCGCCGGAACGGTCACATCGACCAGCAGCCCGCCGTCGTCCGAACGCTGATAGGTCGGCGCCGGCGAGCCCTCGGCCGACGGCATGTCGGTGAAGTCCACGGCGATCGACGCCTCCATCGATCCGACGTGCGTGGTCGTGTCGGTCGGCTGGCTGACGTCGCGCAGGGTGGCGGTGAAGGTGGCGTGCGGCACGCCGGAGAGCGTCGCGTCCGGCACGGTCAGCTGGATCTCGTCGAGGCTGCCCCGGACCGCCTGGCTTAGCAGGTGATCGTCGTCGACCATGATCTTCGGCGACGTGGTGAGCGTGCCGGGGCAGGCGACCTGGGCGCGGATCCGGTCGGCGACCAGCGTGTTCAGGAACGGCAGCGGCAGGGCGTACGCGGCGGCGCCGAGGGCGACCAGGACGGTGACGCCGCCCGCGGTCCAGAGCATCCAGCGACGGCGCGGCCCGGCGGCGTGCCCGGCGCGGTGGAGCAGCCCGGTGAGCGGCGATCCGGTGAGCGGCATGACACCTCCGTGAGCGCGTGATCACCGGGGACTACGGCACCGGGCACGCTCGCGGTTCACCGGATGGTCACGGAAGCTCGCCCGGGCGCCCGAGGTGATAGCCCTGGCCGTACATGACTCCTACTTCGGTGAGCCGGTCGAGCTCCGACGCGGTCTCGATGCCCTCGGCGACCAGGCTCGCGCCGATCTGCCCGGCGAAGTCGTTCAGGCACCGGGCGAGCGCGGTCTTCACCACGTCGGTGTCGATGTCCCGGACCAGGCTGATGTCGAGCTTGATGACGTCCGGGCGCAGCCGCAGGATGTGCTGCAGGCTGGCGAACCCGGCGCCCGCGTCGTCGACGCTGAGCCTGATCCCGGCCTGCCGGAGCGAGCCGAGCGCGTCACCGAGCAGCCCGTAGTCGCCGACCTGCGCGTGCTCGGTGATCTCGATGGCCAGCCGGGGGCTCGCGTGGGCCAGCAGGGTGTCCAGCACGTCCCCATCGAGCAGCGCCTCGGCGGAGAGGTTGACCGCGAGGACCATGTCGGCGTCGAGCTCCGGGAACCTGGCCAGGGCCTGCCGCAGCGCCAGCAGTTCCAGCCGTGTGCCGAGCCCGCAGAGTGACGCCGCCGCGAACGCCCGGTCCGGCCCGGCGAAGTCGTCGAACCGGGCCAGCGCCTCGTACCCGGCGGTCTTGCGGTCCGCGAGCCGCACGAGTGGCTGGAAGACCATCCGCACGGCCTGTTTTTCCAAGACCGATTCCACCGTACGGCGGGCGGTGGCCACGGTGTGCCGTTGGACGGCGACCGGTCCGGTCATGCTGTCGCTGATCAGTTCGGCGATCAGCCCCATGTACCGGACCGCCTGCTGGTCCAGGGTCGGATCCGGGTGCCGGCTCGCGCAGCAGAGCATCCCGGCGGTGGTCCCGTCCGGCGAGCGCCAGGGTACTCCGGCGTAGGACCCGATGGACAGGTCGGTGGCCGCCTTCAGGTCCCGGGTGACCGGGTGTCGCCGTACGTCGTTGACCACGTCCGGCAGGGTCCCGGCGAGCACCCGCTTGCAGAACGACCCGAGCAGGCTGAGCTCGCGTTCCATCGGCAGCCGGATCGCCTCGATCTCCCCGGTCCCGGCCCAGATGGTCAGGTCGTCCGCCCCGAACGCCGACACCCAGGCGGCCTCGACACCGAGGTGCACGCGGACCTTGTCGAGCAGCCGCTCGACCTCGGGCAACCCCGCGTTCTCCGCCCGCCACGCCGTCATCCCGCCCACGACGTCCTCGGACACTGCTCCCACGATCGCTCTCCCCGCCCAGCGCAACCCGTCCCGGCGAAAACCGCCATCCAGGCTCTTCGGCAGCCGCGCGGCGCAGCTGAGCAAAGGGCCGGAGGGGCACGTCACACCGCCGCGCGGATCGCCGGGTCATATAGTTGACGCAGCAAATACCTGGGGGTGGGTCATGCGGCGGTCGGCGTCGGTGGTGGTCATCGGGGGAGGGCAGTCCGGGCTCTCCGCGGGCTACCACCTGAAGCGGCGCGGCTTCACCAGCGCGCTCACGGACCCGGACGGCTCACGGACCTTCGTGGTGCTCGACGCGGGCGCGGCGCCGGGAGGGGCGTGGCGTCACCGGTGGGAGTCGCTGCGGATGGCGACCGTGAACGGCATCTTCGACCTGCCCCGGTTCCCGAAGCCGCCCCTGGACCCGGCCGAGCCGAGCCGGACGGCGGTGCCGCGATACTTCGCGGACTTCGAGCGCTTCAACAACCTTCCGATCGTACGTCCGGCGGTGGTCTCCGCCGTACGGGAGAAGGGTGTTGACCTTGAAGTCTCCTCCGATCGGGGAACGTGGCTGACGAAGGCGGTCATCAATGCGACCGGGACGTGGGACAACCCGGTGCGGCCGCATTATCCGGGCGCGGAGACGTTCGCGGGAACGCAGTTGCACACGCGCGACTATGTGAGCGCGGAGGCGTTCGCGGGCCGGCGGGTGGCGGTGGTCGGCGGCGGCATCTCGGCGCTGCAGCAGCTGGAGGAGATCTCCCGGGTCGCGACGACGTACTGGTACACGCGCCGCGAACCGTACTTCCGTGAGGACGGCTTCACCCCCGAAGGCGCCGGTCGCGAGACGATCGCCAAGGTCATCGCCGACGTGGAGGCGGGCCGCCCGACCGGCAGCGTGGTCTCCTACACGGGCCTGGCGTGGACGCCGTACGCGCTCGCGGCCAAAGAACGCGGCGCCCTGAACCGGCGCCCGATGTTCACCGCGATCGAACCCTACGGCGTACGGGAATCGGACGGGTCTTTCACGTCGGTGGAGGTGATCCTGTGGGCGACCGGCTTCAAGGCCTCGCTGGCACACCTCGACCCGCTGCATCTGCGAAACGCGCAGGGCGGCATCCGCCTGATCGGCACCCAGGTCGCGGACGAGCCCCGGGTGCACCTGATCGGTTTCGGCCCCTCACAATCCACGGTCGGCGCCAACCGGGCGGGCCGCGAGGCCGTCAGCGCCCTCCTGGCCGATCCCGCTCACAGGATCGAGGAGACCGCTCGATAACCGGATGCTCCCCTCCCCGCTCGGTGGTTATGGTCACGGCCATGACCGATGTCGATCCGACGCCCGAATGGTTACGGCTCAACCGGATGAACTGGGACGAGCGCGCGGGCATTCACGCCGCCAGCGAGTTCTACGGCGTGCACGAGTTCCCGGCCCGCGGATCCACACTGCGGTCGTTCGAACCCGGCGAGGTCGGCGAGGTGTCCGGCCGTAGCCTTCTCCACCTGCAATGTCACATGGGGCAGGACACGCTCTCCTGGGCCCGGCGCGGTGCCCGCGCCGTCGGCCTCGACTTCTCCGAACCCGCGATCCGGACCGCCCGGGAACTCGCCGAAGAGGTCGGGCTCGCCGGCGAGACCCGATTCGTCGTGTCGGACGTCCACGACGCCGGAACGGCCCTGCCGGGTGATCGCTTCGACATCGTCTACACCGGCCTGGGCGCGCTGGTATGGCTGCCCGACCTGGTCCGCTGGGCGGAGATCGTCGCTTCCCTGCTGAACCCGGGCGGCTTCCTCTACCTCGTGGAGTTCCACCCCCTCAGCGACATGCTCGGCGACGACGGCCGCGCGGTGGAACGGGACTACTTCGACACGGGTGGAAACGTGGTGGACTACCGGTACACGTACACCGGCGGCCCGGCGATGACGAACACCCGCCAGGTCCAGTGGCAGCACCCACTGGGCGAGGTACTCACCGCGCTTGCCCGCGCCGGACTGCGGCTGGACTTCCTCCACGAGCACGACATCACGCTCTTCCGGCGCTTTCCCGTCCTGGAGAACACCGGCGGCGAGTACCGCTTCCCCCCAGGCCACCCACGCGTCCCACTGCTGTATTCACTCCGCGCGACAAAGGTCACCGATCACCCGGCATCGGACCACTGACGCACGGCCGCCTTCCCGGGCGGCCGGAACCCTGCTGTCCGCCGGTCATCTGACGTGATGAGGTTCCGGACGCGGGCGGTCGTCCGCGTCGCCCTCCCGCTCTCAGCCGATGCTGACCGAGCCGTGCAGACCGGACTCGGTCTCCGGGCAGGCGGTGATCCGCAGCAACGCGTCCCGGCATCGCGCCATCCACAACGGCGCGGCGATCTGCTCGCAGAGGTGCATGCCGTGGGCCAGCTCCTGCCGTGCCTCGTCCGGACGGCCCACCGCCTGCCAGTATTCGGACAACGCCAGCAGCGCCGGAAGCTCGATCAGGCGATCGCCGATCAGGGCCGCCTCCTCTCGGGCCCGATGCAACAGCGGTGCCGCGTCCCCGGTCCGCCCCTGCCGCAGCCGTGCCAGGCCCAGTCCGTGCCAGGCGTACGCGCATCCGCGCCGATCACCCATGTCGCTGACGATGGTGAGTACTTCGGTGAACGTGTGCTCGGCCCTGCGCAGCTCACCCTGGGCGAGCGCCAGCTCACCGACGCGGTACAGCGCCTGGGCGTAGCCGCGACGTGAGCCGGTGGAGATCTCCAGCGCCTGAGTGAGGTGCGCCTGAGCGAGGTCCAGGTGGCCCTCCTCAAGGTAGATCTGGCCCATCCAGCGGACCACGTGTGCCTCCGCCCCGTGGTCACCGGCGTCTCGTAGCAGCGTCCGAGCCTGCTGGTAGCGGCCGAGTGCCACGGCGACATCGCCACTGATCCAGTCGGCGTAGGCGGCCTTGCGGAGCGCGACGCCGTACCCGTGCCAGTCCTGCAGCGTGGAGAAGGCCTCCAGCGCCGCGGCGAGGTGCCCGCGCGCCTCGGCGTACCGGTGCTGGGTGACGTAGAGATCGCCCAGGCCGGTCAGCACCATCGCCTCACCCCGGCCGTCGCCGGCGGCGCGCGCGGCGGCCAGCGCCACGAGGTGGGTACTGCGCCATCCGTCGTAGTCGCTGCGCACGCCGAACAGCGACACCGCGGAAACTGCGAGATCCCAGCAGTGCTCGCTGAGGCCGAAGTCAGCGGCCTGCTGTACAGCGGTGACGATGCCGCGGCGTTCCGTCTCGTACCAGACACCGGGGTCGACCGTCAACGCGTCGAAAACCGTTGAATCGGGGGCCCTCCGCGGTACCGACCCGTGCACGACCGCATAGTTTCCGCCGAGCAGCGAGACATGGGCGCCTTCGACGAGGGCCAGCCAGGTCGCGAGCAGGCGGCGTATCGCGCCACGCCGGTCCTCCTCGGTGTCGTCGACATCGGCCCTCTCCCGGGCGTACAGGCGCACCAGGTCGTGGAACCGGTAACGCGGCTGGCCGATGTCGTCCTGGCGGACGAACTCCAGCAGTTGCGCGTCGACGAGCAACTCGAACAGGTCCTCCGAGTCCGCCAGGTCGATCTCGGTGAGCGACGCGCCGACCCACGGCGCGAAGTCCGGCGCGTCGGTCAACCCGAGGCGGCGGAAGAGCAGCTGCGCCGGCTCCTTCAGCGATCGGTAGGACAGCGAGATACTGGCCCGCACATCGAGCGAGCCGTGCGCCAGCTCGTCCAGCCGGCGGTTCTTGTTCCGCAACCGCTGAACGAATTTGTCCAGGCTCTGGTGCCGGCGAGCGGCTAGGCGCGCGCAGACGATCCGTACTGCCAGCGGCAGATGCCCGCAGGAGCGGCCGAGCTCGGCGACGGCTTCCGGCTCGGCGTCCACCCGCTCCGGTCCCACGATCCTCCGGATCAGCTCGATGACCTCGGGTTCCGCCATCACGTCCAGCTCCATCAACCGGGCGCCGT
Organism: Actinoplanes sp. NPDC051851; assembly: GCF_040681165.1. Classification (NCBI taxonomy): domain Bacteria; kingdom Bacillati; phylum Actinomycetota; class Actinomycetes; order Micromonosporales; family Micromonosporaceae; genus Actinoplanes; species Actinoplanes sp. NPDC051851. Next base: position 20,327 of record NZ_JBFAYF010000096.1, read on the forward strand.
CGATCCCGGTCATCCGGCGGCGGCTGGTCAGGAGTACGGCACAGGACTGTGACCCCGGCAGCAGAGGCTGGACCTGCATCTCATCCGCGGCGTTGTCCAGCACGACGAGCATCCGCCGGCCGGCCAGCATGCTGCGGTACATGGCCGCTCGTTGTTCCAAGTCGTCGGGCATCGCCGCGTTGTCGACACCGAGCTCGCGCAGGAAGGCCGCCAGAACCTCGACGGGCTTGGCCGGCCGGCTGTCGGTGCCGCTGAGACTGGTGAAGAACTGGCCGTCCGGAAAGGCCGCCCGCAGCTGATGAGCGGTGTTGACCGCAAGGCTGGTCTTTCCGACTCCGCCCGGACCGGAGACCACATGGATCCGGACCGTGGCGGTCTCCGCCGGTGATCTCTCGGCCAGATGGTTCAGGATGGTGTCCATCTGAGCGGCACGGCCGGTGAAGTAGGGCGATCGAGCGGGCAGCATACGGGGTGTGGTGAGCGTGTCCGGCCGCGGTTCGGCCGTCGCCTCCGGGGCAGCCGTGATCGTGCTGTCACCCCATGGTCGTGCCGGTACGGCCTCGCCCGTGCCGAGGCCCGGCGCAGTGGTGGTGGGGCTCGCCGTGCCGAAGCTCGCCGGGGGAGCGACGGTTCCTCGTAGGATCTCCTCGTTGAGTTCCTGCAATTCCACGCCGGGATCGAGGCCGAGCTCCTGCTCGAGCACCTGGCGGGTGTTCTGGTAAAGGGCTAGAGCGTCGGCCTTACGTCCACTGCGATAGAGCGCCAGCATGAGTTGCCACCGTGGACGTTCGCGAAGCGGGTGGCTGGTGACGACGGCGGAGAGCTCACCGATCAACTCCCGGCAGGCGCCGAGTTCGAGTTCCAGGTCTACGCATTCCTCGAGCACGCTGAGCCGGCGCTCCTCCCACCGCGCGATGTCCGGTTGGAACAGTCGGCTGGTCAGTCCGGCGAGCACGGGTCCGCGCCATTCGGCGAGCGCGGCACGCAGGTTGGCACGGGCAGCGAGCACATCCCGCTCGGCGGTGACTCGGCGGGCTCGTGCGTGGAGGATGTCGACTCGGTGGATGTCGAGGCTCTCCGCGCCGACATCGATCATGTAGCCGGGCGAGACGGTCTGCAGCAGGTCCCGTGGCGCGCCCGCAGTGGTCAGTGCCCGGCGGAGCGAGGACACGCAGATCGCGATCTGATTGGCGGGCCGGCGGGGAAGGTTCTCCTCCCATACGGCCTCGGCGATCTGCTCCATCGACACCACGTGACCGGCGTTGAGCAGCAGGAGAGTCAGTACGGTCTTCTGCCGGGTGGCGGTGATCGGAAGGAGTCTGCCGGCTGCTCGGACCGTGAGTGGCCCCAGAAGCCGGAAATCGTACGAACTACTCATTTACTCCCCCGTGTGGCGACTTACCTTGCTGGATAGCACCTTCGGCGCAGACCAGCATCAGTCGCTCATAATCGATGTCGGCCAGGTCGCTTCGCCACCCCCGCGGTCGCTGCCGGGCACGCGGATCGACACGCTGCGTGATGATGGTGAGATCGATGATCTCGCAGCGCGCACCCTCTTCGTTGCATTGATGTTATTGAGGCTTCGGAGAGTGACGGCATTTCGGCGACTGTCAGCAACCTATCGTGCGGCGAACATCACAGGAAAATCGGCTCGAAAGCAGGCCGCACTACCTTCATTTCAAGGCATTGCTGCTCGGCAATGCGTGAATGGTCGCCGAACGGGGAGTCATCCAGATGAAGAAAGTCCAAGCCGCCGTGCTCGTCTCCGCTGGCATCGTGGCGCAGCTGGCGTTGGTCGCGCAGCCGGCGTTCGCGGCAACCACCGCGCCGTCGTGCGTGTCCCGCAGTATTTCGGAGACCAACAGCGAGGCGGGCAGCCTCTACACCGTGCACCTGGCGAACGGTTGCGGCAGTACCCAGAAGGTCAAGGTCATCGTGAGCTTGGGCTTCGACAGTGATTGCTACACCATGGCGAACGGGTCGACCAAAGACTTCTCGTTCGGCATCGGGTCCTACGAGAAGACCGTTACCTGCTGACCGTAGAAGGCAGCAAGAACCCGTCCTCGAGTTTAGGAAGGTTAACAAACTGTGGGTGCCGTCTCTGAGCTGACCCATGAATACGCGCTGAGTGATCAGGAAATGAAATCGCTCACCCGCCTTGCGCAGCGCATGGTTTCCAACCCGCGAGGAGCCCTGGGCCTCGACGAATTCTCTCCGAACGACGTCCCGGCAGAACTGCGCCGACAGCTTCTCGCGTTCAGCGAGAACTCCTCGCGCGGATTCTATCTGGTGCGCGGAATCGACATCGACACCGTTCCGTCCACCCCGGAGCGACACGGTGACGCCGCGCTGGCCGGGCACCGGACGACCGGCATCCTGGCGACCTTCGCGGAACTGCTCGGTTCGCTGATCGGTTACGCCGAGGAGAAGAACGGGGCACTCGTCCACGAGGTGTATCCGGTTCGCGGCGAGGAGCAGCGTATCGAGAACAGTGGGTCGGTGGCCTTCGACTTCCACACGGAGAACGTTCACCATCCGCTGCGACCCGACTTCCTCGGTCTGCTCTGCTTGCGTCAGGACCACGCTGCGGTGGCGGCGACCCGGGTGGCCTCGGTGCGTGAGGCGGCCGCGTACCTCACCGCTGAGCAGATCGTCACGCTGCGTCGACCGGCCTTCCGCAGCCTCTACCCGCTCTCCTTCACCCGGGGAAGCACGGGCGAGCGGCCCGCGTACGGGCCACACCCCGTGCTGTTCGGCGCGGAGGACCGGCTGTTCATGCGTTTCAATTCGCACAACACACAGGCCACCGATGCCGCGGGCCGAGCCGCGCTGCGCGCACTGACCGAGGCCTTGGAACAGGTCGTTCACGAGGTCATCCTGCGGCCCGGCGAGCTGGTCGTCGTCGACAACCACGTTGCGGCACACGGTCGCTCGGCGTTCACCCCGCGCTACGACGGAGAGGACCGGTGGCTGCGCCGCTTCTACTCCATCCGGGCGGTCCCGCGCTGGGCCGAGCAGATGATGCCGCAGCCCCGGGTGCTTCCGACGCTGACCGATATGCACGGCGTGTTATGAGCATGCGTCGTGGCCGTCTCTCACCGATCGGTGAGAGACGGCCACGACGCCGGTATGTTAGACCGGGGGGACAGGGGGCCGGTGTTGTGGGGGGGGGGGGGGGGCACCCAGGC
>NZ_JBFAYF010000097.1:0-23071 GCF_040681165.1 Actinoplanes sp. NPDC051851
TGGGCATGCAGGGCATAGACGCTTCACCGCCCTGCATGCCCACCCACCGCCCCGACCGTCACAGGGTGAGAGGGGCGGGGGCCAGGCGATCGGCGAGTACGTGGGCGGCGAACAGGTGGAAGCCGATCACCAGGGGGGTCGTCACCGGGACGGCCAGCGCCAGGAAGAGGGCGAACAGGGTGGTCGCGGCGAGGGCGGCGGTGGCGCGGGGCCGGTCCCAGGACCAGCGGGCCGCCGCCCGCCAGGGGAGGGCGGGATCGCGGCCGAGCGTGACCAGGGTCAGCGTCGCGAGGCCGGAGAGCCAGAGGGTTGCCAGGGTGGTGATGGTGAGCAGGAGGGGGCCGCCGGGGACCCAGCCGCCGCGGACGGCGGTCAGGTCGATGGCCAGCAGGGCGGCGGCCAGCAGCACCGGGAGGCCGGGGAGGATCGCCCGGCGGTACTGGCGCAGCAGCGGGCCCCAGTCGGGGAAGCGGCCGTTGCGGTAGCGGTGGTGGACCGCGGTGGAGCCGGTGGCCAGCGCTGCCGGGGCGGTGAGCACCGGCAGCGCGAAGAACGTCACCGCGAAACCGATCAGGGCGAGGTCGGCGGCGAGGGCCAGGCGTTCGCGCCAGTCGGGCCGGGCGAGGGGGGTCTCCTCCTCGGGCCAGCGCGGGCTGTCGTGCGGGGCGGACACGGTCATCCCTTGAGGCCGGAGGTGTTGATGCCCTCGACCAGGAGGCGCTGGAAGGCCACGAAGAAGAGGAAGACCGGGGCCAGGGAGAGCACGGACATGGCGAACATCGGGCCGACCGCGGACTGGCCGGTGGAGTCGATGAAGAGGGTCAGCGCCACGGGGGCGGTGTACTTCTCCAGGTCGGAGAGGTAGACCAGTTGGCGGAAGAAGTCGTTCCACGTCCAGATGAAGGAGAAGATCGCCGTGGAGACCAGAGCGGGACGACTCAGCGGAAGGATCACGTACCGGAAGATGTTGTAGGGGCTGCAACCGTCGATCTTGGCGGCGTCGTCGAGGTCGCGGGGGATGCCGCGCATGAACTGGACCATCAGGAAGACGAAGAACGCGTCGGTGGCGAGCAGGTGCGGCACGATCAGCGGCAGGTACGGCCACGGCCCGCCGACCCAGCCGAACGCCTTGAACATCACGAACTGCGGGACGATCAGGACGTGGCTGGGCAGCAGCAGCGTCCCGATCATCAGGCCGAACCAGAGGCCGCGCAGCCGGAAGCGCAGGCGGGCGAAGGCGTACGCGGCGAGCAGGCACGACGTGCAGTTCGCCAGCACGGTCAGCACCGCGACCATGAAGCTGTTCAGGAAGAACCGTCCGAACGCGACGTCGAAGTGGCTCCAGCCCTCGGTGTAGTTGCCGGGGGTGAGGACGTCCGGCCAGATCGAGACGTTGTTCAGGATCTCCTCGGGCGACTTGAACGAGCTGCCGAGCATCCACGCCAGCGGGTAGAGCACGAGCGCGGTGAGCAGCACCAGGGTGACCGGCCGCGCGTATCTGCGGAGGGTCATCAGTCTTCTCCGTCCGAGTAGTGGACCCAGAACCGGCCGGTGCGGAAGAGCACCACGGTGATCAGGCCGATGGTGAGCAGGAAGACCCAGGCCATCGCGGAGGCGTAGCCCATCTCGAAGTTCGCGAAGCCCTTGAGGTACAGCTGGAGCGTGTACATCAGGGTCGAGTCGACCGGGCCGCCGGTGCCGCCGGAGAGGACGAACGCCGAGGTGAAGCCCTGGAAGCCGTGGATGGTCTCGAGGACCAGGTTGAAGAAGATGACCGGGGAGAGCATCGGCAGCGTGACGCTGAGGAACTTGCGGATGGTGCCCGCACCGTCCACCTCGGCCGCCTCGTAGAGCTCTCCCGGCACCTGCTTGAGGCCGGCCAGGAAGATCACCATCGGGGCGCCGAACTGCCAGACGGCGAGCAGGATCAGGGTGCCGAGCGCGGTCGACGGGTCGTTGACCCAGGCCTTGCCCTCGATGCCGAACCAGCCGAGGAACGCGTTGAGCGCGCCGGACCGGTCGAAGATGGCGCGCCAGATCATCGCCACCGCGACGCTGCCGCCGAGCAGCGACGGCAGGTAGAAGAGGCCGCGGAGCACACCGGAACCGCGGAACGGCTTGTTCAGCAGCAGCGCCACACCGAGCGCGGCGCCCAGCTTCAGCGGGGTGGCGACCAGCGCGAACATCAGCGTCACCTTGACCGCGTGCCAGTACGCCGGGTCGGCGGTGAACATCTTGCGGTAGTTGCCGAGCCCGACCCATTCGATCTCGGACCAGGAGCTGAGGATGTCGTAGTTGGTGAAGCTGAGGTACAGCGACATCAGCATCGGGACCGCGGTGACGAACGCGAGCCCGAGCAGCCAGGGGGAGAGGAAGACGTATCCGGCCCGCCCGTCGTCCCGGTGCCGGGCGGGCCGGCCCCGCCGCTGGTGAGCGGCGGGACCGGACTGCGGCCGATGTGCGGGCGGCCTGGTGCCGACTGCCACGTTGCTCACCCGGCGACCGCGGCCTGCGCGGCGGTGAAGAACGCCGTGGCGGCGTCGGCCGGGCTGGCGGTACCGAACTGGACCGACTCGGCGGCCTTGACCAGCTCGGTCTTGGCGACCACGCTGTGGCCCTTCGGCGGCACGTTCGGCGCGGTGCCGAACTTCTTGACCAGCTCGTCCTCGAGGGCGATCGACGCCTTCATCGCGGTGTCGGTGGTGGTCGCCGCGACCTGGGACCGGATGTCCGTGTTGGACGGCAGGCCCCGGTCGGTGCCGAGGATCTTGCCGGCCTCCGGGTCGTTCGCCAGGAAGTTGAGCACGTCGACCGCGGTGTCCTTGTGCTTGCTGCCGCGGAAGACCGAGAAGTACATCGAGGCGCGGGCCCACTGCGCGGCCGGGTCACCCGGGTACGCCACCACGCCCAGCTCGTCCTTGGTGTTCTTCTGGATGTCCGGCATCTGGTTCGCCCAGACCCAGGAGGTGAGCGCCTTGCCGGTCACCACGGTCTGCTTGGTGATGTCGGTGGCGTTGCCCTCGTGGATCACGTCCGCGGTCGGGGTGGCGCCGGCGTCGCGGGCCGCCTTCCAGAACTCGAACCACTTCTGCACGTCCGCGGCGGTGAAGCCGAGCTGGTTGCCGTTGTAGAGCTCCTTGCCGTTCTGCCGCAGCCACACCCAGAGCGCCTTGTAGTCGGCGCTCGGGTCCATGGTCCCCGGGATCTTGGTGGCGGCCCCGGCGGTCTTCGCCCAGGCGACGAACTCGTCCCAGCTCATCCCGGTGGTGGGCAGCGGCTGCTTGGCCGCCTCCAGCTTGGTCTTGTTGAAGACCAGGCCCTGGGTGTTCTCGCCCATCGCCATGCCGGCGAGCGCGGTGTCGACGACGCCGTACTTCCAGAGGCCCTCGGGGAACTTCGACAGGTCGAGCGTGCCGGCGTCCTTGTAGGAGGTCAGGTCGAGGGTGACCTTGCGGGTCGCGTACTCGGCCAGGTAGTTGTCGTCGATCTGGAAGATGTCCGGGGCGTCGTCGCCGGCCGTGAGCGTGGCCAGCTTGTCGAAGTAGCCCTGGTTCGCCTGCCACGTGGTCTTGAACGTGACGTCCGGGTGCTTCTGGGTGTAGAGCGCGAGCGCCTGCTCGGTGAGCTTGGCGCGGGCGTCGCCGCCCCACCAGAAGAAGCTGAGCTCGGTCTTGCCGTCGGCGGAGTCGTCGTCACCGCAGGCGCTGAGCCCGAGCGGAACGGCGAGGGCCCCGGCCGACAGGTAGAGGAAACGGCGGCGGGAATGAAGGGCGTCGTGCATGGGGATGGGTCACTCCTTGGCGTATGCGGCGACCTGCGCGGTCGCCCCGGCCGGGGCGTACGGCCCGGGCCCGGTGGAGTTACGGATGACCAGATCGGTCCGGAGCGTGACCTGCCCGGTGGAGCCGTCGTCGCCCTGCTGGAGCAGCATGTCGACGGCGGCGCGCCCGGCGGCGGCGGTCGGGTTCGCCACGGTGGTGAGGGTGGGGCGGACCAGCGCGCTGGTCGCGATGTCGTCGAAGCCGACGACACTGACCCGTTCGGGTACGGCGACGCCGCGGTCCTGCAACGACTGGAGCAGGCCGATGGCCATCAGGTCGTTGTAGGCGAGCACCGCGGTGGCGCCGGTGGCGAGCACCGTCTCGGCCGCGTCCGCGCCGGCCGAGGAGACCGGCTGGTGCGGGCCGAGGACGGTGAGTTCCGCCCCGTCCGCCCGGGCGGCTGCCCCGGCGGCGCGGCGGATCTCCCGGTTGGTCCACGAACCGCGCGGACCGGACAGGTAGACGAGGTGGCGGTGGCCCAGGCCGACGAGATGGGCGACGGCCGAGCGCGCGCCCTGGCCGACGTCCATCACCACCGCCGGAAGCCCGGTGATCAGGCGGTTCACCACGACCAGAGGCACCTCGCGGCGCAGTTGTTCTATCTGGTCGTCGCTCATCCGGGGACTGCAGAGCAGAATCCCGTCGACCTGTTTGGCGAGAGCCCGGACGAGTTCGGTCTCGGCGACCGGGTCCTCGTCGGTGTCGGCGACGAAGACGTGGTAGTCGCGCCGCCGGGCGTGGGTCTCGGCCGCCTTGATCATGGGCGGGAAGAACGGGTTGGCGATGTCGGCCACGATCAGGCCGATGTTGTGGGTACGCCCGGTGATGAGCGCCCGGGCCGCCCGGTTCGGGCGGTAGCCCAGTTGTTCCGCGGTGGCCAGCACCCGCGTGCGTGTCTCGGGGTTGACCAGATGCGGCGCCGAGAAGGTGCGCGACACCGTGGAGATGTGCACTCCGGACGCCTTGGCGACGTCCCGGATGGTCACGGCCACGGTGCCTCCCGGCGATGGTTGGAAGTGACGGAGTGTGATCCGGCTCTCTCTGGTGACAGCCATTAATGCAAACGGTTGCTGACGTGTCAACGCCCTTCGATGTCGATCATGTTTCCCGCAGGCTCCTCTGATGCGGCATAGTGGGGCAAAACGCGCCTTCCATTGACTTCTGTCGTGGTCTTGCTCCTAATCTGTTGCAAACGTTTGCCGAATGGAGGCGGGGGAAGATGGCGCTTCGCCGGTACGCCCTCGTCGGTGCCGGCGCCCGGGCCGGGATGTTCATCAGGGCGCTGACCGAGGACCACGCGGATGTGGCGCGACTGGTCGCTCTGGCCGACACCAACCCGGCACGCGCGGCGGCCCACGGTGTCGATGTCCCGATCTATCCGGCAGCCGACGTCGCCGGCATGCTGAGGCGTGAGCGCGTCGACGTCGTGCTGGTGACCACGGTGGACCGCTATCACGCGGACTACGTGGTCGCCGCCATGGAGGCGGGGTGCGATGCGGTCACCGAGAAGCCGATGGCGGTGGACGCAGCCTCCGCGCGGCAAATCCTGATTTCCAGCGAAAAAACTGGACAGAAAGCAAGGGTTGCCTTCAACTACCGGTACCACCCGCTCCACGAAGCCGTGAAGACGATCATCGCGGGCGGGGAGATCGGCGAGGTCGGCTCGGTCCACGTCGAATGGCTTCTCGACGTACGCCACGGCGCCGACTACTTCCGCCGCTGGCACCGCGAGAAGGAGAACTCGGGTGGACTCCTCGTGCACAAGGCCGGCCACCACTTCGACCTGGTCAACTGGTGGCTCGACGACAGTCCGTCGCAGGTCTTCGCCGCGGGCCGGCTCTTCTTCTACGGCGAGAACGGGCGCCGGCACGGGTACGCCCGCGACTACGACCGCGCCCACGGCGCACCCGCCGCCGAGGGCGACCCGTTCGCGCTCCGGCCGGCCGACGAGCCCCGGTTGCGCGAGCTCTACCTGGAGACCGAGCGGCACGACGGCTACCTGCGCGACCGCAACGTCTTCGCGCCCGGCGTGACCATCGAGGACGACATGGCCGTGCTGGTCAGGTACGCCGGTGGCGCCTCGATGAGCTACCACCTCACCGCGTACGCCCCGTGGGAGGGCTACCGGGTGATGGTCAACGGCAGTAGGGGGCGCCTCGAACTGGAAGTGGTGAAGAACGACCACGTGGCGCCCGGCGCGCCGGGGTCCACCCGGTTGCTGTTGCGGCCCTTCTGGGCACCGCCCCGGGAGATCCCGGTCGGCGGGTCGTCCCGGCGGGGGCACGCCGATGCCGACGACCGGATGCTCGCCGACCTGATCCGCCCGGACGCGCCGCCCGACCCGCTCGGGCGCACGGCGGACGCGCGGGACGGCGCCCGTGCCCTGCTCACCGGACTGGCCGCGAACGAGTCACTCGCCTCGGGCCAGGCCGTACGCGTAAAGGATCTTTTGGATCTCGAGGAGATCGTGTGACTGTCGAAGACCACCTGTTCCCGGCCGAGGCCACCCAGCGGCAGATCGCGCGCGAGCTGTACACGCACGCCCGTGACCTGCCGCTGATCAGCCCACACGGCCACGTCGACCCGGCCCTGCTCGCGAACGACGAGCCGTTCCCGGACCCGGCCCGCCTCTTCGTGGTGCCCGACCACTACGTCACCCGGATGCTGGCGAGCCAGGGCATCCCGCAGTCCCGTCTCGGAGTGCCGTCGCTGGACGGCAGCGAGGTGGAGACCGACGGCCGGGAGATCTGGCGCCTGCTCGCGTCGCACTGGCACCTGTTCCGCGGCACACCGTCACGGCTCTGGACCGAGAAGGTCCTCGACGAGGTCTTCTCGATCACCGAGAAGCTGTCCGACGCTACGGCCGACGAAATCTACGATGATTTATCGGATAAATTGACCCAGCCCGAGTATCGGCCGCGCGCCCTCTTCACCCGGTTCAACATCGAGGTGCTGGCCACCACCGAGAGCCCGATCGACGACCTCTCCACGCACGCCAAGCTGGCCGCGGACGGCTGGGGCGGCCCCGGTGGCCGGGTGATCACCACGTTCCGGCCGGACAACCTGGTCGACATGGAGTGGGTGGGCTGGGCCGGCCGGGTCGCCGCGCTCGGCGAGCTGACCGGGCAGGACGTCGGCACGTACCCGGGCTTCCTGGCCGCGCTGCGTGCCCGCCGGGAGCTCTTCGTCGCGGCCGGCGCCACCAGCTCCGACCACGGGCACCCGACCGCGGCCACCCTGAGCCTCTCCGACGCGGACGCCGCGGTGCTGTACCGCAAGGGACTCGGCGGCGGCGCCGACGCGGCCGACGCCGAGGCGTTCCGGGCGCACATGCTGGTCGAGTTCGCGAAGATGTCCCTCGACGACGGCCTGGTGATGCAGCTGCACCCGGGTTCGGTCCGCAACCACAACCGCGCGCTGCACGCCCGGCACGGCCGGGACGTGGGCGGCGACATCCCGTCCGCCACCGAGTACGTGCGCGCCCTCCAGCCGCTGCTCGACCTCTACGGCGACGACCCCCGCCTGCGGATCGTGCTCTACACCCTCGACGAGACCGCGTTCACCCGGGAGCTGGCCCCGCTCGCCGGTGGCTACGCCGCGCTCTACCTCGGCGCGCCCTGGTGGTTCCTGGACAGTCCGGAGGGTCTGCGCCGGTTCCGTGAGACGGTCACCGAGTCGGCCGGCTTCTACAACACCGCCGGGTTCGTCGACGACACCCGGGCGTTCTGCTCGATCCCGGCCCGGCACGACGTGGCCCGCCGGATCGACGCCGGGTACCTCGCCCGGCTGGTCGCCGAGGGCCGGCTGCCGGCCGACGAGGCGGCCGAGACGATCGCGGATCTGGCGTACCACCTGCCGAAGCGGGTGTTCCGGCTATGAGCGCGGTGATCACCGGGGTGGAGGTGCACGACGTCCGGTTCCCCACCTCCGCCGAGGGGGACGGGTCGGACGCGGTGAACCGGGGCGACTACTCGGCCACCTACGTCGAGCTGCACACCGATGCGGGTGTCACCGGGACCGGGCTGACCTTCACGAACGGCCAGGGCAACGAGATCACCTGCGCGGCGGTCCGGGCGCTCGCACACCACGTCGTCGGCCGTACGCCGCACGAGGTGGAGTACCGGGAGATCGTCGCCGACCCGCAGCTGCGCTGGATCGGGCCGGAGAAGGGCGTCATCGCGATGGCGTCCGGCGCGCTGATCAACGCGGTCTGGGACCTGCGCGCCCGGATCGCCGGGAAGCCGATGTGGCGGTACCTCGCCGAGATGAGCGCCGCCGAGCTGGTCGAGTCGGTGGACTTCCGGCACATCACCGACGCGATCACCCCGGCCGAGGCGTTCGACCTGCTGGAGAAGGGCGCGGTCGGGTACGCCGAGCGCCTCGCCGACCTGGACCGGGACGGGTTCCCGGCGTACACGACCAGCGTGGGGTGGCTCGGCTACCCGGACGAGAAGGTCCGCGCGCTGACCCGGGACGCGGTCGGCCAGGGCTGGACCGCGGTGAAGATGAAGGTCGGCGGCCCCATCGAGGACGACGTCCGGCGTGCCGGGATCATCCGCAGCGAGCTGCCGGAGGGCGCGCTGCTGATGATGGACGCCAACCAGGCCTGGGACGTGGACCGGGCGATCTCCTTCATGAAGAGGCTCGGAGTCTTCGACCCCTATTGGATCGAGGAGCCCACCCACGCGGACGACGTTCTCGGGCACGCGCGGATCGCCGCGGCCGTCGCGCCGGTCCGGGTCGCCACCGGCGAGGTCGCCGCGAACCGGGTGATCTTCAAGCAACTGCTGCAGGCGAAGGCGATCGGCGTCTGCCAGGTGGACTCCTGCCGGGTCGCCGGGATCCCCGAGGTGCTCGCCATCCTGCTGATGGCCGCGAAGTTCGGGGTGCCGGTCTGCCCGCACGCCGGTGGCGTCGGACTCTGCGAGTACGTCCAGCACCTGGCGATCTTCGACTACCTGCGGGTCGGGCGCTCGCTCGACGGCCGGATGATCGAGTACGTCGACCACCTGCACGAGCACTTCACCGACCCGGTGACCGTGGTGAACGGCCGCTACCGGCTGCCCACCAAGCCCGGCTACAGCGTCGAGATGATGCCGGGCTCGGTCGCCGGGTTCCGGTTCCCGGACGGGCCGGCATGGCGGTGACCACCCGGCTCGGGCTCGCCGCCCTCGCGGATCTCGCCCCGGAGAACCGGCCCGCGGTCCGGCCCGGCGACGTCCGGCCCGGTGTCCTGCACCTCGGGCTCGGCGCGTTCCACCGCGCTCACCAGGCCGTCTACACCGAGACGGCGGTCGCGGCGTCGGGCGGCGACTGGGGGATCATCGGGGTCGCGCCGCGCTCCCGGGACGTCGTCGACCGGCTGCGCGAACAGAACCTGCTCTACAGCGTGCTCACCGTGGGCGGCGGGCCGGATCACGCGCGGGCGGTGGGCATTCTGTCCGGTCTCGGTCACGCCGCCGGGGATCCGTACGGGGTGGTCGCGGCGATCGCCGACCCGTCCATCCGGATCGTCACGTTGACGGTGACCGAGAAGGCCTACCGGTTCTCGCCCGGCGAGCTGACCGGGGACGCCGCGCCGCGCAGCATCCCGGCGCTGCTCGCCCGGGGGCTGATGAAACGGACGGCGCCGCTCACCATCCTGTGCTGCGACAACCTGCAGGGGAACGGGCCGCGGGTCCGGGCGGTCGTCGAGCAGGCCCTCGACGTGGCGGGTGGCGCGCTGCCCCGGGAGGTGGCGTTCCCGTCCACCATGGTCGACCGGATCGTGCCCGCGACCAGCGGGGACCACGTCGCGCGGGCGGCGCGGGCACTCGGTGCGGCGGATCGGGTGCCGGTGGTGGCCGAGCCGTTCCACCAGTGGGTGATCGAGGACCGGTTCCCGGGCGGGCGGCCGGACTGGGGCGCGGCCGGGGCGATCCTGACGGACGACGTCACGCCGTGGGAGACGCTGAAGCTGCGGGCGCTCAACGCGGTGCACTCGGCCTGCGCGTACCTCGGTGCCCTCGCCGGGTGCGAGATGATCGCGGAGGCGCTGGACCTGCCGGGGATGGGCGGGTTCCTCCGGACCCTCCTCGCCGAGGACGTCGCGCCGACGGTCCAGCCTCCGCCGGGAGTCACGGTGACCGGTTATGGCGAGACCGTTCTCGGTCGCTTCGCCAATCGGGAGCTGGGGCACCGTACCCGGCAGGTGGCGATGGACGGCACCCAGAAGCTGCCGCACCGGCTGCTCGGCACGATCGCCGACCGGCGGCGGGCCGGCGCGATGCCCACCCGGGCGGTGCTGGTGCTGGCGGCGTGGATGCGGTTCGCGCGCGGTCTCGCGGACGACGGGTCGGCGCTGCCGCTCGACGATCCGCTCGCGCCACGGATCCGTTCGGCGCTCGCCGCCGCCCCTTCGTCGCCGGCGGGCGTGGTGTCCGCGCTGCTCCCGATCGTGGCACCGCCCTCCTCGTCGCCGGGTCCCGCTTCGCCGGGTCCCGCTTCGCCGGGTCCCGCTTCGCCGGGTCCCGCTTCGCCGGGTCTCGCCCTGCCGGGCCCGGCCTCGTCGTGGGATCTCGCCGAGGACGCGGAACTGCGGGTGGAGCTGGTCCGGTGGTCGAGCGAACTGGCCCGGCACGGTGCCGCGGCCGTGATCCGGGAGGTGGGCTGATGAAGCGCGTCGCGTTGATCGGTGCGGGCGGGCACGGGCTCTCACACCGCCGCAACCTGCGCAGACTCGCCGATCTCGGCAGGCTGGAGATCGCCGGATACTGCGACCGGAACCCGGTCGACCACGAGCCCGGCATTCCGTTCTTCGAAGATCACACCCAACTTCTCTCCACCGTACGGCCAGAGCTTGTGATCATCTGCACGCCGCCGCACACACATCTGCCCATCGCGCTGGACTGTCTCGCGGCCGGTGCCGACCTGCTTCTGGAGAAGCCGCCGGTCACCTCGCTCGCCGAGCACGACGTGCTGGCCGCGGCGGTCCGCGATGCGGGGCGGGCCTGTCAGGTGGGGTTCCAGGCGCTGGCGTCGCCCGCTCTGCCCTACCTCGTGGGGAGGTCGGGCCCGGTCTCGGCGGCCGGGGCGTGGTGGCGGCCGGACACCTACTACAAGCGCGCGCCGTGGGCCGGCCGGCAGGCGTCCTTCGACGGCGCCCTGGTCAACCCGTTCGCGCACGCGCTGATGCAGGCGCTGGTGGTCGCGGACCTGGACCCGGTGACCGTGGAGCTGGAACGTTATCGGTCACGCGACATCCAGACCGACGACAACACGTTCCTCCGCGCGACCGGTACCGACGGCCGCACGGTGACGGTCGCCGTCTCCCTGGCCTCCGCCGTCTTCATCGCCGGCGAGATCACCGTGGAGGGGGCGGTGTCGGAGTATCCGACGGACCGGCTGCGGCTTCCCGGGGAATCCGATTTCTCGGAGATGCCGGGCAGGGTGGATCTTCTCGAGAACCTGATCTCGGGGGAGCCGCTGATCGTTCCCCTCGCGTTGACCAGGCCGTTCACCGCCGTTGCGGAGGCGATCGTGGCCTCCGCGCCGCCGTACCCGATTCCCGCGGAGTTCCTCACGCCGCACCCCTCCGGGGAGGGCAACGCCGTCCCCGGCATCGACGAGCTGGTCCGGCAGGTGGCATCGACCGGCCGGCTTCCCTCCGAGCTCGGCGTCCCCTGGGCTCGGACCCCGCTCCACCTGTCCCTATAAATCCATCTTTCTGGAGTAAGAATGCCCAGAAGAACCGCTCTCGCGGTGACGTTCGGCCTCCTCCTCGCCGGCGTCTCCTCCGTCCCCGCCTCCGCCGCCATCCCCGCCGCCCTCCAGCAGGGCCTCGCCGGTTCACCGGGCCTCGCCGCCGCCTCCGCCGTCGCCGCTTCCTCCGCCGTGCCCGCCGCGGCCCGGGCGGTGCTCCCCGCGAACGACGGCTGGGCAGCGGACGGCACCGGGACCACGGGTGGCTCCACCGCCGCCGACGATCACGTCTTCGTGGTCCGGACCCGGGCCGAGCTGGCCGCCGCGCTCGGCGACGGCACCGACACCGCGCCGCGCATCGTCCTCGTCGCCGGTACGATCAAGGCCAACACCGACGACGACGACGCTCCGCTGACCTGCGCCGACTACGCCGACCCGGCCTACTCGCTGGACGCGTACCTCGCCGCCTACGATCCCGCGGTCTGGGGCACGGCGGCCAAGCCGAGCGGGGATCTCGAGGACGCCCGGGCCCGTTCGGCGAAGAACCAGGCCGCCCGGGTGCAGCTCAAGGTCTACTCGAACACGACCATTTTCGGACTCAGCAACGCCCGGATCGTCGGCGGGAACCTGCTGATCTCGGGCGCCGACAACGTGATCGTGCGGAACCTGCGCCTCGAGGACGCCGCCGACTGCTTCCCGGCGTGGGACCCGACCGACGGCTCGGCCGGCAACTGGAACTCGAACTACGACCTGGTCACGCTGACCGGTGCGTCGACCCACGTCTGGGGCGACCACAACACGTTCAGTGACGGGAACAACGTCGACGCCGACCAGCCGCTCTACTTCGGGCGGCCGTACCAGGTGCATGACGGTGCGTGGGACGTGATCCGGGCGTCCGACCTGGTGACGTTAAGCTACAACGTCTTCCAGGAGCACGACAAGACGATGCTGATCGGCTCGACCAACACGGTCGGCGCGGACGTCGGCCACCTGCGGGTCACCCTCCACCACAACAAGTTGGCCAACGTGGGCCAGCGGGCACCGCGTGTCCGATTCGGGCAGGTGGACGTCTACGACAACTACTACTACGCCACGGACGAGGACACGTACTCGTACTCCTGGGGCGCCGGCGTCTACTCGGCCATCTACGCGGAGAACAACTTCTTCCTGCGTAGCGCCGACATCCCGCTGGACGCGTTCGTCTACAACTGGGGCGGCACCGCGGTGACCGAGATCGGCACCCTGACCAGGATCGGCACCGGCAAGGTCGCCGCGACCTCGCTGGTCGGCGAGTACAACGCGACCTACGACCCGGACCTGGGCACCGACGCCGGCTGGGCGCCGACGCTGCGGCCCGGTGCGCTCACCCCCACCGCGTCCGTCCCGTCCGTCGTCGACTCCAGTGCCGGAGCCGGCAAGCTCTGCCTCTAGAGATCTTTACGGTACGTCCGCGGCCGCGCTCTCCCCTCGGGGTGCAGCGCGGCCGCTGGTCATCACCCCGGGTAATGTTCTTTCCAGATTCCGGCATTAGCGAATACACCCCAGAAATGCCGTGATCTCCGTTTATCGAAATGTTGTGATCGACACGGTGCCGTGGCTCCGGTGCCGTCGCGCCGCCTCCCATCTGGGGGATTCCGCCCTGTTATGCTAGTCGCTCGTCAACAGCCGGATTGATCGTCACGCTTATTCGATCTTCTCCGCTCTCGTCGGCGACGGTAGTCCTGTGTACGGTACGAACCGGCCACCCGACGACGCACAGTGATAGGGCACGCCCGTGAAAACGAGTCCGCTCCGCGCGGAAGACCCCAGGCAGATCGGTGCGTACCGACTTCTGGAGCGTCTCGGCGAGGGCGGCATGGGTTCGGTCTTTCTCGGACAGAGCGAGAGCGGCCGCCGGGTAGCGGTGAAGATCGTCAAGCCCGGCTACTCGTCCGATCCGGAGTTCCGGGCCCGCTTCCGTGGCGAGGTCCAGCGCGCCCGCCAGGTGCCACCGTTCTGCACCGCGGAGATCCTCGACGCGGATCCGGAGCATGAGACGCCGTACCTGGTGGCCGAGCTGGTCGAGGGGCCGAGCCTGCAGGAGGTGGTCCGCGACCGTGGCGTGCTCACCGACGGTAACCTCTACAGCATCGCCATCGGGGTGGCCACCGCCCTGGTCGCCATCCACGAGGCGGGCGTCGTCCACCGCGACCTGACACCGTCCAACGTGCTCTTCGCCCTGGGCGCCCCGAAGGTGATCGATTTCGGTATCGCGAAGGGCCTCGACACCACCGATCACCACATCCTCCCGGGCCACGTGCTCGGGACGGTGGCATACATGGGCCCGGAACGCTTCGACGCCGAGTCGGCCGCCGCGGTCGGCCCGGCCACCGACATCTTCGCGTGGGGCGCCGTCGTCACCTACGCCGCCACCGGCCGCCCGCCACACACGGTGGAGACCATGGTCGCCGCCGCGGCCGGCGTCCCGCTGCCCGACCCCGACCTCTCCGAGCTGCCCCGCTCGTTGCGCGGCCTGGTCGCCTCGGCGCTGTGCCCCGATCCGTCCGCCCGCCCGTCCGCCCACGAACTGCTCGACCGTCTCCTGAAGGCCGGCGCCGCCGGCGACTCCCGGGTCCGCGCGGGCCTGGCCGAACGCCCCGAGGTCCGCCGCGCGGCCGCCGCCCTCCAGCACACCGCACCGTTCCCGTTGCCCCAGACTTCGCCTCCCCCGACTCTCTCGTCTCCGGCCTACCCGCTCTCCGCGACCTCGTCCTCCTCGACCGCTCCTTCCTCCTCGCCCGCTTCCTCCGCCCCGTCCTCCTCACCCGCTTTCCCCGCGGCGGCTTTCCCCGGCGTGTCCGCTGCTGCCTCCGCTGTGTCCCCCGTCCACCCGTCCTCTGTGGAGATTGCCCCGTTTTCTCCCGGGGTGCCGTCGTCCGTTCAGCGGGCGACCGCCTCGGTAGGGGCTCTCGCCGCAGTTCCGGCGGACGCATCGGCCACAGCTCCGGTGGTGGCCCCGGCCGCGGTTTCGGCCACAGCTCCGGCGGGCGCCCCGGTGGCGGGCCGCCGGGGCCGGGGGTTCCGCGCGTTCGCCGTGGCGGCGGCCCTGGTGCTCGCCTGCGGCACCGGGGTGCTTGCCGACCCCCTGGTCGACAACCTGCTCCAGGCGCAGCCCGCGGTCACCCCGTCGTCGCTGCTCTCCTCCGCGATCGCCGGCCGTGAGGACGCGGGTGAGGCCCCGGCCAGCCGCGGTGGCAAGCGCGGCCGGTGCACTCTCGACGGTCCGTTGCGGGTGCTGTCGACCGATCCGCAGGCCTTCACCTGCCCGGCCGTCCTGGGCACCGGAAGCCAGTCGATCGAGGCCGAGGTCAGCCTCGACAGCTCCAGCGCCTGCGCGGCCGTCTGGCTCCACACCGCCGCCGACGACGCGTACCGGATCTCCCTCTGCTCCGCCCACCTCTCCCTGACCACCGAACACGCCGACCACGCCCGCGCGCTGGCCTCCGACGCCCTCTCCGGCCGCCTCCCCGCGAACACCTGGCACCATCTGGCGATCCACGCCACCGCCACCGACCTGACGATCACCCTGGACCACACCCAGGTCCTGTCCCACCCGCACGCCCTGCCGACCCCACCGACCGGCCAGGTGATCCTCGGACTGGACCCCACGTCCGCCACCTCCCCACAGTCCACGGTCACGTTCGCCGAGATCACCGTCACCCCGTCCTGATCCCCGCCCTCGGCCGGCACTCAGATGTGCCTCCGCGCTCTGCTCGTCAGTCGGGGGACTGTCCACCGATCGCCGTGACGGCGGTGCGCGGAAGGCGTCGACCTGGCACTCCGCGATCGATGCGGTGCCGTTTACACCGTTTCCCGGGCAGTCCCGGGCAGTAGCGCCAGGGTGAGTCGTCGAGGTGACGCCAGGGTGAGTGGCGAGGGTGAATCCCGTACTGCCGACACGGCTGCCTGGCGCCGATAGCGTTTCCGGCATGCACAGCGGCACGCGCAGAACGCTCATCCAGTAGACGCGGCTGTCCGAGGGGCGTGCCGGTGAGGGATGGGCGGCGAGGAGATGCCGGTGCGGGCGACAGCGAGGGACGGCGGCGCGGGGCAGCGGGGACGGCGGTGCGGCGCAGGGGGACAGCGGCGCGGGAGTGTGGGGACGGTGCTACGGCGCAGTGGGGACGGCGGCGCGGAGTAGTGGGGACGAGGACGGGGATCAGGTGAGCTCGTAGGAGCGGCGGACGGTGGAGAAGTCGCTGCTGGAGAGGGCGGTCGGGGGGATCCAGAACGTGACGCCGGAGACGGTGCCCCACTGGGTGCCGGCTTCGGGGCTCACCTGGAGCAGGGGGACGTGACCCGTGGGAGGGGTGGCCTGGGTGTCGGGGTAGCCGAAGAGGCGGTGCCGTGGGGCGGTGAGGTAGGGGGACAGGTCCTCCCAGAGGTTGATCATGTCGGTGGGTGGAATGTCGAGTTCCTCGTCCACGCCGGACTGCCAGTCGGGGAGGGCGGCCAGCGGGGTGGCGGTCAACGGGAGGGGAGGGAGCGTGGCCAGGGCTGGGGCGCCGGTGCCGGCCGGGAGGTGCATCACGTGGCAGCCGTCGTCGCCGTGGTCGCCGAAGTACGGGGCGGTGAAACCGTCGTCGTGGAAGAAGAGCAGCCAGCCGTGGTCGGGGAAGGGCCAGTGCCGGCCGAGCAGTGGGGCCAGGTGGGAGCAGTCGAGGCGGGCCAGCAGGAGCATGGGCTGGGAGCGGTAGTACGGCCAGTCGAAGGGGACGGTTCCGGGGTCGCCGCCGATCGTGCCGGCGGTGGCGCGGACGGCGGCGCGCCGGGCGGGGCGTTCCAGCGCTATCGACGGGCGGGACATCTCCAGGTAGGCGGTCGCGGCCTCGACGGGAAGCCGGGTGCGGACGAGCGCGCGGACCTCGGCGGGCAGGCTCGCCACGCTGCCGGCCTCGGAGACGTGCCGCCGCGCCGAGACCTGGTCGGCCGAGCCGTGCCGGGTCGTCGTGGGGCGGTCGGCCGAGCCGTCGTGCCGAGCCGCTGTGGGGTGGTCGGGTGAGGCGTGGCGATGAGAGGCGGCGTGGTCGGCGGAAGCGTGGCGATGTGGGGTGGGGTGCTCGGGGGTTTGGTGGTCGCCGGCGGTGTGGCGGCTGGGGGTGGGGCGCTCACTCGAGGCGTGCCGGCCCTCGGTGGGGGGACTCATGCTGGCCGAGTCTGGCACAACGAACAGTGATCCACCTCATCTTCGGTGGGTGGAAGCGGGGGCGGATGCCGAGTGGAGGGGTGCCCGGAACAGGTCCTTAAGAGCGCTTCCTGTTGATCCTTAAGTTTTCCTTTAGATCGATCCGTGATGGGAGCGTTCCCCGTATGGACCGGATGAGAACGCGGTCCGTACAGGAAGGCGACACACATGAAGCGCTACCGGAGCAACCGGAACAACGGCCAGGGTTGGGACGTGCGGCGCTGGCGGGTCGTCGGCATCGCCGGCGTGGCGGTGGCGGTGGTGGGCGCGGGTCTGGGTGTGGCGTCGGCGGCGACCACCACGGCGGTGCCGACCGTGAACTGCCCGAGCGTGGCGGATGAACTGCCGGCGATCCCCGCGCGGGCGCAGGACGAGGTGGAGCGGAACCTGGCGCTGCTGAACACGCAGATCCAGGAGGCGAACAACCGGCTGGCCTCGTCGGTCGGTGAGGGCGGCGACAACTTCATCCAGAACGCGATCCTCGGGCCGCTGAAGGACAAGCGCGCCTCCACGATCGACCGGATCGTGATCTCGATCGGACGGGGCGGTGAGAAGCCCGTCCTGGACGTCGACACGCTCGCCACCTGCACGCTGAACGAGAACGGCGGCGGCGAGGCGGCGCCGGAGCCGACCGCGGTCGAGTCGGACGCGGCGACGGCCGAGCCGAGCGAGGAAGCGAGCGACGAGGCCACCGCGGACCCGACCGAGGAGGCCGGCGACGACGCGGACGACGCGGACGACGCGGGCAACACCGGCGTCAACGACGGCACCGCGACCGTGAACTGCCCGGACGTCGTGATCGACGTGGACATCCCGGCGTCGGCGCAGGACGAGGTCACCCGGAACCTGGCGCTGCTGGAGACCCAGATCGACGAGGCCAACGCGCGGATCGCCTCGACCGCCGGTCAGGGTGGTGCGAACTTCATCCAGAACGCG
Organism: Actinoplanes sp. NPDC051851; assembly: GCF_040681165.1. Classification (NCBI taxonomy): domain Bacteria; kingdom Bacillati; phylum Actinomycetota; class Actinomycetes; order Micromonosporales; family Micromonosporaceae; genus Actinoplanes; species Actinoplanes sp. NPDC051851. The sequence goes on from NZ_JBFAYF010000097.1 coordinate 17,662, forward strand.
ATCCTCGGCCCGCTGGCCGACAAGCGCCTCTCCACGATCAACCGGATCGAGACGGCGATCGGCCGTACCGCCGACAAGCCCGACCTCAACGCCGAGGGCCTGTCGGTCTGCACGCTGAACGAGTGACCCGCTAGAAGAACCCTGTGTGACGAGCCCGGCCGTCCTCGGCCGGGCTCGTCGCGCGTACGGGGCCGGGCGGCAACCTAGACTTCGGGGTCAGCCCTGCCGTGACCGTGACCGTGAAGGACCGCCGTGGTACTCCCCAAGAGCCTGCAACCCGCCACCCAGGACCCGGGCGGGTTCGCCGCGGACCGGGCGTATCAGCAACTGCGGGACGCGATCCTGGACGGCGACATCCTTTCGCCCGGCATGCCGCGGCGCTGGATCGGGCGGCGGCCGCGCCCTCGTGCACGGTGCTGGCCGGGGGTACCTGCGATGATGAGTCGGGGATATTTCGTGCGGCCGACCGTGATCGAGTGCGCGGATCCGACGGACGAGGTGTTCACCACGGAGTATTTCGGGCCGATCCTCGCCGTCCACGTCTACGACGACCTCGACGCCGTGGCCGGCCTGGTGGACTCGGCGAGCCCCTACGCCCTGACCGGGGCGGTCTTCGCGCAGGACCGGGGTGCCCTCGAAGCACTGTCGCGGCGGCTGCGTTTCACGGCGGGGAACATGTACTACGACGACAAGCCGACCGGGGCGGTCGTCGGGCAGCAGCCGTTCGGCGGTGGGCGCGCGTCGGGCACCAACGACAAGGCGGGCTCCTGGCACAACCTGGTCCGCTGGACGTCCCCGCGCACGATCAAGGAGACGTTCGTGCCGCCGGTCGAGCACCGGCATCCCCACCAGGGGTTCTGAGCGGAGCGCAGGGAGCGTTCGCCGTATTCTCCGTGATCTCCCCGTCGGTGATCGTCTATGCTCGCCCGCACGACGGGGGATCGGGGGATCACTGTGGACGGAGAGACGGTGCCGCACGCGGTGCGGCGGGGTTCGAGGCTGCTGGTCGGCTGCGCGGTGGTGGCGGTGCCGATGCTGGCGATCGCGCTGGCAGCCTGGTGGCGGGTGGAACAGCTCGCGGACGCGTATGCCGCGGTCGGTCAGGCCGCGGTGGTGGCGGACGACGTCGAGGGCCTGCGCGGCGATCTCGTCCTCCAGATCGCCGTGTTCGGCGCGATCGCGGTCGGTGCGCTCCTGCTGGCGGTGCTGATCCGGCGGCCGTTCCGGTGGGCGCGGACGGCCACGCTCACCTTCGCCGGGGTGACCCTGCTGGGGCTGGTCTGTGGGCTGATGGGCGGGCCGCTGGGGCGGAGCGCCGCGCCGAGCGAGACGCCGTTCCCGGACCTGTCCCGGGCCGGCGACGCGCAGGTGGGGCTCGGCGAGTTCCCGCTGGCCCACTCGTACGTGCTGATCATCGGCTTTCCGGGGGTGGTGCTCCTGGCCGGGCTGATCGCGGTGACGATCCAGATGACCCGGAGCGGCGCGATCGACTACTACCGCCCGGAGACCAGGGTCGCCGACCCGGACTGGTCCGGCTTCGTCGAGAAGCGGCGGCGGGCGGTCAGCGGGGAGCCGGAGTAGGGTGCGTCTCTTCGGGAGTGGGCGGCCGCGCCGCCGCTCGTCGATCGAAGATCACCTCGGAGTTCGTCGCGCAGGTCACTCACGGCGAAACACACCCCCGGAGTAGCACCCGCGGTTCTGCCTGCCGTCTGGCTCAGGTCGTGGTGCGGCTCAGGTCGCGGTGCCGCTCAGGTCGCGGTAGGCGGACATCACCGCGGAGGTGTGGTCGGCCAGGTCGGCGGCGTCGTCGGTGGGCGGTGGCGGGAGTGCGGGGGAGAGCGCGGCGGGGTCGTCGAGCAGGTGGGTGGTGTCGCGGAGCAGGGCGCGGGCGCCGGAGATCGCCTGCTCCTGGCGTACGAAAGCCTCGGTTTCGTCCGCCATCCGGGTGAGGTGGCGGATCCGGTGCGCGACCGAGGTGTCCAGGCGGCGCAGGTGGAGGCGGGCCTGGTCGGCCCGGTCGGTCAGCTCGGCGTGGATACGGCTGCCGCGCGGGACGGCCGGGTCGATGTCGGTGAGCCGGGCGTGGGAGAGGCGGACCTCGTGCCGGTCGGTGAGGACGCCGGTGAGGCTCCAGAGGGCGGCGGCCAGGGTCGCGCTCGGCTCGTCCATCGGCAGGTAGTCGCGGAGCAGTGGCCAGCGATCGAGGATCATCACGGCGGCGTCGGCGGCGCGGCGCAGGTCGGCGCGGTCGTCCCGGTGGGTGAGGACGCGGTAGTCGCCGGGCGTGCGGCCGAGGAGGCGCCACCCCGCCGTACGGGGGACGGCGTAGGTGATCCGCTGCTGGCCGAGCAGGGTCTCCCGCGGCCGGACCAGCACGAGCGAGCCCAGCACCAGGTGGTCGCAGGCGAACGGGGCGGACGGCGGACGCCGCCCCACGACGGTCTCCGCGACGCCTTCGGCCAGATATAACCGCACGTCCCGATTCTGCCCCGCGCCCGCCACCCGGGCCATCCGGCCGGCGCCCGGGGCGGTATCAGGCCCGCGGATACACCCGTGAGAGCCGGCCGGGAGAGGGACCGCCGGCGGGGGGACAGGGGTGTCACGCAGCGATCGCGGTCGGATAGCAATGAGTGATAGCACGGCGGTCGCGGAGGGAGAGCGGTTGCGATGGTGTGACGGACGTGTGTGGCTTTCGCGTGGGGGGTGGGTTACGTGGTAGAAATCCGCGCCAGCGAGAATGCTCCGCGTGCCGGCGGAGCCGGATCTTGTCAGGGGGGACGGCGGTGCCGGGCAGTGCGCGCACGATCAGTGCCACCAGCGGTGGCAGCGTGGTCGTCTATCTCTCGGTGACCCTGCGGTCACGGCTCCGGGCGCACGCGGCGGAGACCGGCCGCTCGCACACACAGATCGTCTTCGACGCGTTGAACGCCACGCACGCCCGTCTGGCCGAGTTGCTCGGCGGCGGACGGGCGGAGGCGCCGCTCGACGGTCTGTTCGTGGTGCAGCGGTCCGGGCGGCGGCAGCACCGGGAGGACCGGGTGCAGGTCTCGATCCGGCCTAACCGCGCCAACCTCGCCGTCATCGACCAACTCGCCCGCCGGTACGGCTCCGGCAACCGATCCGCGCTCGTCGCGGCCGCCCTCGACGCCTTCCTTCCCCCGGATTCCACGAAGGGCCTCCCCGGATGAAGCAGTTCAACGACCTGATAAACAACTTCTGGTCGGACTACGCCGCACTCGTGCTGCTGGCCGGCGGTGTGCTCGGCGTGGTCGCGCTGATCAGCCTGGCGGTCTGGGCCAAGAAGTCGAAGAAGCCGCTGCGGCCGATCGCGCTGTCGTTCAGCATGAACCTGGCGCTGCTGCTCAACGCCGAGGGCATGTGGGTGATCGCCACCGGTCAGCTGCACCTGCCGAAGCTCTTCGCGGTCCTCGTCTTCGCGGTCTTCGAGATCTGCTTCCTCACGGCGACGTCCCTCGCGGCGGAGCAGTACCGGCGGACCACCGTCTACGAGCCGGACGGCACCATCGCCTCCCCGGGTCACCCCGGCCCGATGCTCTGGATCGCCGCGCTGATCGCCGGCGTCTCCGGCATCATCGTGGCGAGCAACGCGCAGACCAACACCGAGCGCCTGCTGCGTCTCGCCGTGCCCTGCGTGATCTTCCTGATGTGGTGGGCGGCGCTCACCGCGGCGGGTCAGCGGGTCCGCCGGGGCCGGTTCGCGTACAGCCCGCGCCGTCTCGCCGAACGCTGGGGCTGGCTGATCCCGGACGACGACCCCGACCTGGTCCGGATGGCGTCCGAGCGGCAGGTCCGGCGGATGGTGGTCAACCACCACCGGGTCAGCTCGGCGCGCTGGCCGAAGTCGTGGTGGCGGAACCGGCTACTCAAGGACGCGCGTACCGCGAACGAGCCGGTGGTGGCCGAGGTGGTGCAGCAGCTCGCCCGGATCCAGCGGGTGATGGACCTGCTCATCCCGGGCAGCGCGCCCCGGCCGGTGCCGGTCCTCCCGCTGGAGGCCGCGGCGCCCGCCGAGCCGGTCACCGCCGAGCCCGGGCAGGTGCCCGCGCAGGCCCGTCCGGTGCAGCCGCTCCAGTTCGTCTCGCCCACCCCCGAAAACACCCTCACCACCGTTCCGGGTACGACCGGAGTCCCCGCACCGCGCAGGCACGGGGAGAACGGGGTGCTGCCCGGCGATCTGTCGGCGATCCCCGGCGCCCCGGTTCCGGGTGACCCGACCGCCGTCCCGGGTGCCGTCCCCGCGGTGCTCGGCTCGATCACGGGCGCTCTCCCGACCATTCCGGTCCCGCTCCCGCCCCAGGCGGGCACCCCGCTCCCGCCCCAGGAGGGCACCCCGCTCCCGCCGGGTGCTCCGGTTCCGTCGCGGCCCGTCGCGGCCGCCGCGCCCGGGATGACCGTGCCGCCCCGGCCGGTTCCGGTGCCCCCGGTTCCGGCGGTCGACCCGTCGACGGCGTACGCGGTCGCCTCGGTCCTCGCGAACAACGGCACGAACGGCAACGGGGCCAACGGCCGTGGCCCGGCCGCACCGCCGCCCGCCTGGGCGACCACGCCGACCGGGTCGCGCCCGGCGGTCAACGTGGTGGGCTCGCCGTGGTGGCGGCTCGCGGTCGAGGGGCTGGCCCGGATGGTGGCCGACGAGATCACCCCGGAGAACCTGCCGGACATGACGTACCAGCGGGTCGGCGAGCTCGCCCGCAACCTGGCGCCGCGGGTCAGCGGGCTCGGCGAGGGCGTGGTCCGGGCGTTCGTCATCGACTACGTGCGCGAGATGAACGGCGAGCCGGGCGAGGCCGCGTACCCGTGGCGGGACCTGCTGCCGCAGCCGGCCGCCGCGCGGGTCGGCTCGGAGGTCTGGATGGAGGCGCTGCAGCAGGTGTCCGAGGCGCTCAACGAGGAGCTGCTGCAGGGCGACGTCCGGGACGCCCGGGAGCTGGCCGCGGTGCTCGCGCCGAGCATGCCCCGCCTCGACGAGGCGACCATCCGCGACTTCATCGGGGACTACCTGCTCGCACTGAGCGGGCAGCCGAACGCCGGTGCCGACCAGCCGTACCAGCACCTGCTGCCGCGTGCCCAGGGTGGCCGGGGACCGAGTGACGAGGAGGTCCTCGACGTCTACGGCGAGCAGCTGATCGAGCACCTGCGCTCGACCGGCAAGCTCACTCAGTACAAGGTGCGCGCGGTCACCGGCGTCAAGGGCAAGGTCCAGCTGGAGCGCATCCGGGTGGCCGTCGAGGAGCGCGCCGCCGAGACCGCTCCCGCCTGACCGATCCGGTTCCCCGACGGGCTGGTGTTCCGGGGTGCCTCACGACGTGAGGCACCCCCGAACACAAGAACCCAACCACGACACAGCCCAAGGGGGTGTGAACTGCGCGGGGGGCCCGTGGAGGTGTTA
>NZ_JBFAYF010000098.1:0-21838 GCF_040681165.1 Actinoplanes sp. NPDC051851
CCAGGCCCGGCCTGGCGCGGCCCGGCCTGGCGCGTGTCAGCCGAGGGCGGGTCGGCCGGATGAGGGGCGGGTGAGGGGCCGCCGATCGCGCGGATGCCCAGGGCCGAGAGCAGATAGCTGAGCGCGTCGACGGCGATCGTCACCACCGGGCCGAGGAGGCCGATCGCGGCGTTGCCGAGCGGGGGACCGACCACGGTGGCGGTCCAGGTGGTCGCCTCCAGACGGCCGTACGCGAGAAGGAGGTCCTGGGGTGGAAGCAGGGATTTGAGATAGGCGCCGCCGGCGGCGGTGAACGTGATCCCGGCGGCGGAGACGACGACCGAGACGAGCACGAGCTGGGTGAACGTGAGCACGCCGAGGGCGTAGGCGGCGGGGACGGTGGCCAGCGCGGCGAAACGGAGCAGGTCCATGGTGATCATTACCGGGCGCTTGCGGCGGAGCTCGATCCACGGGCCGAGCGGGACCGCGACCGCCGCGCCGACGGCCAGGCCCGCGGCGGAGAGCAGCGAGACCTGGAACGGGGTGGCGTGCAGGACCAGGATCGTGATCAGCGGGAACGCGCCGAAGCCGAGCCAGGTGCCGGCCGTGCTCACCGCGTACGCCGCCCAGAGCCACCCGAACCGCCGCCCCAGCATCCCCGCTCCCTCGGTGCACACAACCAGAAGTTGACGAGGAGGATCCAAGCAGGCAACGTACGGGCAGATCAAACAACCGACACGCCGCAAGCGGACAACCAGGAGTTGTGAGGGCATGGACTTCGAGGCGGTACGTACCTTCGTCGCCGTCGCGGCGGCGGGGCGGTTCCAGGAGGCCGCCGCCGAGCTGGCGATCACCCAGCAGGCCGTCTCCAAGCGGGTCGCGGCGCTGGAGCGGAGCCTCGGCGTGCCGTTGTTCTCGCGTACGCCCCGTGGGGCCGAACTCACCATCGACGGGCAGGCGTTCCTGCCGCACGCCCGGGAGTTGCTGCGCGCCGCCGAACGGGCCGCCGCCTCGGTACGGCCCGGCAGCCGCCCGCTGCGCGTCGACGTGATCGCCTCGCGGCTGGCCACGTCCGGGCTGATCCGTGACTTCCACCGGGCGTACCCGGCGGTCGAGCTGGACGTGATGAAGCTCTTCGACGTCGACACGGCCGTCGCCGCGATCCGGTCCGGCACGATCGACGCGTCGTTCCGGGCCGTCGCGATGCCGGGATGGCGGCTGCCCGACGACGTCGGCGTGCTCCGGGTGCTCGACGAGCCGCTCCAACTGGTCACCGGGCCCGGCCACGCGCTGGCGGCCGCCCCGGCGGTGACGCTCGCCGGGCTGGCCGGGCACCGGATCTGGATGCCCGGGATCGCGCCGGGTACCGAGTGGGCGGCCTACTATGCGGACCTGGTCGCCGCGTTCGGCCTCACCATCGAGGCGACCGGGCCCAACCTCGGCGCGGACGCCCTGCTCGACACGATCGCGGACACCCCGGCGCTGGCTACCGTCATCGGCGAGCACACCCGGCTGGTCTGGCCGGACGGTCACGGGCTGCGGCGGATCCCGGTGATCGACCCGGCACCGGTCTACCCGCATTCGCTGCTCTGGCACCGCGACAACCGCCACCCGGCGCTGACCACCCTGCGCGACTACCTGACGGCGACCGCGACCGGATTCAACAGGCCCGGGACATGGACGCCGGCCTGGTCACGGACGTAGGGGGCCGACCTGAGCCAGGACGTGCGCAGGCCCCCGGGTCCTCCGGGGGCCTGCGAGGACGGACGTGTCAGCCGAGGCGGCGGCGGTTCTCCTCGTCGACCGGGTCGTCCAGGCCGATGCCCTCGAGCGTGCCCGCGCCCTCGACGGTGCCGTCACGCTCGGCCGTGCCCATGCCCATGCCCGTGCCCATGCCCACGCCGACGCCCGTGTCCATGCCCGTGTCCGTGCCCGCCCGGTGGCTCTCGTGCTGGTTGACCCGGTAGTACGTGGTCAGCTCGTCCACCTCGGACTGGGTCAGCGGCTCGTCGTGTGCGGCGGACACGTCCGGTGCGTTCTTCACGATCTCCTTGTCGAAGGGCACGGTCAGCTCCTCGCCGTGCAGGTGGGCGTCCTGCAACGGGATCAGTGACTCGCTGTGCCCGAGAAGTCCGGTGCTGACGCTGAGCCACGTCGGCTGGCCCGCGGCGTCCGTCCACACCTGTCCGGCGGTACCGATCCGGTCGCCGTTGGTGTCGCGGACGTCGCTGCCCTGCAGCGAATGGACATGCTCCTGGGTGATCATGAGGATCTCCTTCGCGGGTATCAAAGCGGGTATCACATCCGGCAATACCGCCTTCATGCCCGCTCCGGAGCATCCCTAACGCAAGGTCACCCCGATGGGCGCCGGATCACCCCGATGGGCGCCAGGTCACGTCAGGGAGTGCGGGTATCGCCCCGCAACCCGGCCAGGATCACGTCGCCGAGCTTGGTGATCACCGCGGCGCTCCGTTCCGGGGGCAGCTGCCGGAGCGAGGCGATCCCGAGCAGCCCGGCCCGCACGTCGTCGGCGTCCACTCCGGCCCGCAGCGCACCCGCCCGCCGGGCCCGCTCGACCAGCGTGTTCAGCGACCGCGAGTGCTCGAGCCGCTGCTCCCGGAAGACCGCGGCGGCGCTCCCCGACCCGAGCAGCACCTCGTTGAGCGCCCGATCGTGGATCTGCCGCTCGGCGAACCCCCGGATGATCCCGGCCAGCCCCCGCCACGGATCGGTATCGGAGATCGCCGCCCGCATCTGCCGTCCGCACTCGTCCACCTGCCGGGCCAGGACCGCCCCGACCAGATCGTCCCGTGTGGGGAAGTGCCGGTAGAGCGTCGCCACCCCGATCCCGGCCCGCCGCGCCACCTCCCGCATCGGCGCGCCGACCCCCGCGGCCGCGAACGTCTCCCGCGCGGCGGCGACCACCCGCTCCCGGTTCGCCAGCGCGTCCGCACGCCGTATCCGAGACACCTTCCCCCGCTGTCCCTCTCGGTTCGCCCGTACCGGAACACCCGCTCCGTTTCCTCTCCTACCGTACCCGGCGACCGTTCTTCCACGATCAAAGGAGCTTCCCGTGTACGCCGTCGCCTTCGACCGTTTCGGCGGCCCCGAGGTCCTGCGCTGGACCACGGCCGAGCCCCCGCACCCGGGCCCGGGCCAGATCCGCATCCGCGTCCGGGCCGCCGGTGTCAGCCCCGCCGACCTGGGCCTGCGCGGTGGGGGTACCCCGATGAGCGCCCGCCTCCCGCTGCCCCACATCCCGGGCGTCGACGCCGCCGGGGTGGTCGACGAGCTCGGCCCCGGCGTGCCCGGGGAAGCTCCCGGCGCCGGCGCACCGGGTGGTGCCGGCGTGCCCGGCGGCGCCTCCGTTGCCGGGGCGGCTCTCGGCGACGCCGTCTTCGGCTCCGTCGACGTGGCCCGGCTGGGCGGGGCCGTCGCCGAGTTCGCGGTCCTGCAGGTCTGGTCCCGGAAGCCGCCCGCCATGCCCTGGGAACAGGCCGGCGCCGCCGCGTCCAGCATCGAGACGGCGACCCGCGCCCTCGACCTGCTGGCCGTCGGGCCCGGCATGACCCTGCTGATCGACGGTGCCGCGGGAGGTGTCGGCAGCATCGCGGTCCAGCTCGCCGTGGCCCGCGGCGCCCGGGTCGTCGGCACCGCCCGCCCGGCCAACCACGAGTTCGTCCGAAGCCTCGGCGCCACCCCGATCAATGTCGGTCCCACTATCCGTGTCGACCGGGCGCTGGACGTGGCCGGAAAGGGTTCGCTCCCGAACCTGATCGCCCTGACCGGCGATCCCGCCGCGGTGGTGACCCTCGCGGACTTCACCGCGGCCGAGCACGGCGTCCGGCTCTCCAGGGGACGTCTCGCCGGTGAACCCGACGGCGCCCACGGCCTCCCCGCCGCTGCGGCCCTCGTCGAGCAGGGTCGTCTCCGCGTCCCGATCGAGGCGGTCTTCCCGTTCCCGGAGGCGGCCGCCGCCCACACGGCCGCCGAGCGGGGTTCCCGCCGCGGCAAGATCGCCTTGCGCGCCATCCCGTGACCCACGCCCCGGCACGCTCGCCCGCAGCGCCATCCCGTGACCCACGCCGCGGCACGCCCGCCCGCAGCGCCATCCCGTGACCCACGCCCCGGGACCACAGAAAGCCGGCCGGTGGGTACCCCCACCGGCCGGCCGATCACTACCGGATTCTCACGAGTCCAGGTCGCTGTACGAGAACGTCGCCGCCGCCGTATACCGGCTGACCGTCCCGTTGCTCGCCGTGAACGACACCCACGTCGGCCCGGACTGCGCCGCCGCCGGGACCGTGCACGCCCAGGACGTCGCGACCCCCTTGCCGACCGCGGTGCACGTGGCGTCCCCGTCGCCGAACGTGAACGCCGTCGCCGCCGAGACGTCGCCGCCCGCGATCCGTACGGTGACCTTCTTCCCGCCCGCGGTGGTGTCGCTGGTGGCCGAGAGGCTGACCACCACGGGGGCGTACGCGATCGTCGCCGGTACCCCCGCGACCCCGTCGTGGTTGAGGGTGACCGCGACCGACGCCGCCGTCGAGGCGGGGAGCGCCAGCTTCACGTGCGTGCTGTCCACCCAGGTCGGGACGATCTTGGAGTTTCCGAAGGACGCGGTGATCGCCTCGGCGGCGAACTCCTTCTGCGTGGTGCCGACGGTCGCGCCGGTGACCTCCACGACGACCGTGCCGCCGGACGCCTTGACCGCGGTGCTGTCGGTGACGGTGATGCCGAGCGGCGCCCGGTAGGTGATGTTCACCGTGGACGTGCCGCCGGAGGTGGTGACCACGACCGGCGCGGTGCCGTTGGTGCCGGCCGGGGCGACCGCGACGATCTGGGTGGCCGACTTGACCTCGAAGCTCGTCGCGTCGACGCCGCCGAAGGTGACCGCGGACGAGTCGCTCGTGTCGACGCCGAGGAAGCCGGTGCCGCTGATGGTGACGGTGGTACCGCCCGCCGTGGAGATCTTGGCGGGGATGACCGTGGTGGCCGAGGGGGCGTACGACACGGTCGAGCTCGACGGCGTGCCCGCCACCCCGTCGTGGTAGAGCGTGATCGGCACGGCGGCCGCCTTGGTGGTGGCCGGCGTGGTGACCTTGACGTGGGTGGAGTCGACCCAGGCGATGGTGGCGTTGACCTCGCCGACCTTCGCGGTGACCTTCTCCGCGGCGAACGCGGCCTGGGTGTCACCGACGGTGCCGCCGGTCACCGTGACCGGCACGGCGGTGCCCCCGGTGACCTTGGAGGTGACCGCGTCGAACTCGGCGCCGAGCGGGGCCCGGTACGTGTAGGTCAGCTTCCCGGTGCTGGTACCCGCCGCGTTGGTGACCGCCACGGCGACGGGCCCGTTGACCCCGGCCGGGGTGACCGCGGTCAGCTTGGTGTTGGAGAGCACCTGGAAGCCGGCCGCGTTGACGCCGCCGAAGGTGACCGTGGCCGCGTTGGTGACGTCCAGCGTGCCGAAGTTGCCGCCGGTGATGGTGACGGTGGCACCGCCCGCGGACGTACCGGAGGACGGGGTGGCGGTCGAGGTGACCGGCACCGCGGTGACCGGCGTGGCGGTGGCGTTCGGGGTGGTCACGGTGGCGCCGAGGGCGGTGAGCACCGCCCCGGCGTGCACCAGGCCCGCGCCGAACTGGTCGTCGCGACCGCTGGCGCCCAGGTCGGTGGCGGTGCTGGTGAGCACGCTGCGCATCTGGGTGGTGGTGATCGCGGGCTTGTACGCCTTGGCGAGCGCCATCACGCCGGCCACGTGCGGGGACGCCTGGGAGGTCCCGGAGGCGTAGACGAAGCCGGTCGGCGACGCCTGCAGGATCTTCACGCCCGGAGCGGCGATGTCGACCTGCTTGCCGTACTCGGCGAACGACGCGCGTGCCTTGGCCGAGTCGACCGCGGTCACGCCGACCACGGTGTCGTAGCCGCCCGGGTAGAGGACCGGGTTCCCGTTCTCCGCGCTGTTGCCGACCGAGGCCGCGATCGGCACCCCCTTGCTCTCCGCGTACGCCACGGCGGCGGTCAGCGCGTCGGTGGAGGACCCGCCGAGACTGGCGTTGATCACCTGGGCGCCGTGGTCGACCGCCCAGGTGATCCCGGCCGCGACGGCGTCCACCGGGCACGACCCGTTGGCGTCGCAGACGCGTACCGGAAGGATCTTGACAGCGGGTGCGATGCCCGCCATGCCCACGCTGTTGCCGGTGGTCGCGCCGATGATCGACGCGACGCCGGTGCCGTGACCGTTCTGGTCGTTGGTGCCGTTGCCCGAGGCGATGAAGTCGTTTCCGGTCATCACCCGCCCGGCGAGGTCGTCGATCTTCGCCACGCCGGAGTCGACCACGCCGACGATGACGTTGGCGCCGGTGCTGGCGGTGTTCGCGGCGGGCGCCTGGATCGCGTCGTATCCCCACTGGACCTGCCGGTAGGGGTCGGTTCCCATGATCGTAGCGGCCGGGCTGGAGCCGTCCGCGACGATGCCGTGCTTCGCGAGTTCCGACTGGGCCGACGCGGAGACGGCGACCTGCTTGGTGGAGCTGGGCGCGGTCAGCCCGTTGACCTCTCCGGCGGAGGCGATCCCGGCGGCGGCGCTCTCCGCCTCGGCCGCCCCGGCGAACGGATTCGCCAGCGTGACGGCGGCGGCGGTGGCGACGGTGAGCGCGGCGGCCCGGCGGGCCTGCTTCTTGGTGATGGCCATGGCTCACAAGGTGCGGCCCGCCGAGATCAACTCGGGATGCGCCGGGTTGCCGCCCGGTTGCAAACTTCCGATTCAACCCCTTTTCCGGGTACGGCTGTGCCTCGTACCCGACCGCAAACCCTGTCGCTCCGCGCCGCCCGCCGCGGTCAGAACTCCGCCGCGGTCAGAACTCCGCCGTGGTCAGAACTGCCCGGGCGTCTCGATCCGGCGGTAGAAGGCGACCTCCGGCGGCGCCTGCGCCCCGGCCGCCTCCATGAGCCGGTGCACGTCCGGCTGGCTCTCGAAGAACTTGTGGAACGCGTCCTCGTCGGCCCACTCGTCGACGACCACGATCTCGTCGTCCCCGTTCGCCGCGAAGGTGTGCCGGACACAGCCGAGCGCCTTCCCCGCCTCGGCGATCCCGTCCATCACCCCCGGGTTGCCGGTGGCGAACTCCTCCAGCGCCCGCGGATTCGCCTTCAGCCGCAGAACCATGACGACGGACATCGAACCTCCGGAGACCTCGTACCCGAAAAGTTCCCTGAGCATCGTCCGGTCCGGTCCGCGTGCCGGGGTCATCGTCCGTTTTTCCCCGGAAAGGGGGAGGTCCGGGCACCGAGTGCTCAGTTCGGTGCCCGGACCTCATGGGGGGCTCTGCCTAGCGCGTCCCCCTCGGGGGGTGACCGGGAGGGACGCTGACCGTCGAGGGGTCGCGGTCAGGCGGAGCAGGTGGGTTCGTTGCGCTGGGCCGGGACGTTGACGGCGTCCCAGGCGGCCAGGACCGTGTCGAAGTCGGTGCAGTCGCCCGGGGTGAGGCTCTTCGCGGCCTGCAGGGTGGTGATCCGGTACTGCGGGTACGACGAGTTCGAGTTCTTCAGCAGCATCGCGTTGAACATGATCTTCATGGCGGTCTCGATGCCGACGCCGGTCACCGTGCTGTTGTTGCAGGTCGGGCTCTCGCCCTGGCCGTTGCCGTCGGTGCCCTGGGCGAGCAGGAAGAACCAGTGGTTGCCCGGTCCGGCCGCGTCGTGCACCTCTTCGCGGGCCGTACGGTTGGAGAAGCAGTTGTCGCTGCCGAGAGCCGACGGGTCACGCATGTCGCGGATCGCGCCCTGGCCGATCAGGTCGACCTCTTCGCCGACGGTGAAGTCCGGCTCGTCGTTCGGGCTGTTGATGAACGCCTCGGTGGCCGCGCCGAAGGTGTCCGCGACGAACTCCGAGGTGTTGCCACCCGAGATGCCGCCCGGGGTGGTGGCGTCGATCGCGTGGCCCAGCTCGTGACCGACCACGTCGGCCGAGCCGAGGAACTCACCCCGGGTGTTGAAGCCGATCTGGACCTGGGTGCCGTCGAAGAACGCGTTGGTGTCCTGCAGGCCGACGCGCAGCGGGAACGAGCCGCCCTGACCGTCCTGGCCGTCGCGGTCCAGCCACTGGGCCAGCATCGCGATCTGCTGCTGCGCCATGAAGTACGCGTCGACGCAGCCGGTCTCCTCCTCGGTGCCGTCGCCGTCGCCGAACTGGTTGTCCTGGCTGACGAAGGTCTCGTTGGTCGCCGCGTCCTGGCAGACCAGCGAATCCACGTCGGGGTCCTGCAGCGCGAAGCCCTGGCGGAACTGGGTGTCCTCGAACTGGACGTCGCCGTAGATGGCGCCCTCGCCGGTGCCGGTCGCCTCGGAGACGTGCTCGGTGGTGCCCAGCACGTCACCGTCGATCGCGTCGACGATCACGGTGAGCCGGCTGATGTCGCCGTCGCGGGTGCCGTCCACGGTGGCCGACCAGGCGAGCCGGGCGTCCTGCGTGGTCGCGTCCACGACGAGCGTGGTCTCCTCCACCTTGGTCACCGCGTCGAGCTGCGCCTTCGCGATCCGGGTGGCCTTCGCGGCGGTCAGCTCCGGCTCCACCGAGATGTCGCCGATCGTGGTGGTCTGCGCGACCGAGGTCCAGGTCGCGTCGCCCGCCGCGTTGGTCTGCACGACGAAGTCACCGCCGAGGACCGGGACATCCTTGTACGTGCGGGTGTACGGCACGTAGTTGATGTCCTGGTAGCTCAGCACGGCCTGCTGCTGGTAGTCGTCCCACTGGCTCGCCTGCAGCGACTGCGGCCGGCTCGCGACGACCTTCTGGGCCGTCGACTTGGCCAGCGTGACCGCGTCGACCGGGGCGGTATCGGTGGTCTGCCCCGCCGAGGCCGTGTGGGACAGCACGGCCATGGTCACCGATCCCGCGGTAGCGGTGGCCACCACGATGATCAGTGGGATGCGTCGTTTCAAGACGGTGCTCCTTCTCCCTGCGCCCGGGGAGGGGCGGGCGCAGGCTCGGCGGCGATCAGATGCACACCGGCCGATCCGTCTCAGGGTGCGGCGCATCGACGACGCCCACGGCCTTGAGAGGATGACCAGCGCATTCCCCTGTACGGACGGTCCGCCCCAAAAGGTTCAAGTCACTCGTCGAGCAGTGGCAGCGGTGCGAAGCGGTGGGATCGCCAGATCCGGTGGGAGACGCTTTCCGGGTACGGCCCGACGCTGCCCGGGACGTCGAAGATCCGGGTGAGCCGGCCGGCCGGGTGGTAGGCGGGCCAGCCCGGGTCGCCGTGGGTGGCGAAGGCGGTCCATGCGGTGCGCATCTGGTGGGAGAGGCCGATCGCCTCGGGTGTCGGGTCGCCGATCAGGAGAGCGGTCTCGCCCCGGGTGAGGTTGCCGAAGACCAGGGGGACGTCGAGGCCGTGGCAGGCGCCGAGGGGCCCGCCCGCCCAGGTCAGTTCGTAGAGGTAGGTCCGGCCGCCGGCCGCCGCGTGGGCGTCCGCGAACGTCACCGTCGGCATCCGGAAGAGCCAGTCGGAGTGGATGAGCTCGTGCAGCTGCTCGGGGCTCATGTCGGGGTAGGCGCCGACCGGGCCGAAGAGGCCGAGGGGCGCGTCGACCGGGCCGGTCAGCGCGGTGAACAGACTCTGCTCGTCGCGGGTGTGGCCGGCCAGCAGGGTGACGCCGGTGGCGGGCGCCTCCCACGGGGTGGTCGGGAGGATGTCGCCGTCGACCACGGGGGAGAAGCGGATCGACCGGTGCCCGGCGAGGCCCCAGCGCGGCGACGAGGCGGCGAAGCCGGACGCGGCGATGTCGGCGGCGAGCTCCGGGGAGAAGAAGGTGCCGGGCATCGACTGGACGATCGCGCGCTGGAACAACCCGGCGGCCCGGGGCATGGCCAGCAGCGCGGCGATGGAGCCACCGCCGGCGGACACGCCGAAGGCGGTCACCCGCCCGGGGTCACCGCCGAAACCGGTGATGTTGTCCCGGACCCACGCCAGGGCGGCGACCTGGTCGAGCAGCCCGCGGTTCGGCGGCGCCCCGTCGACGTGGCCGAACCCCTCGACGCCGATCCGGTAGTTGAACGTGACCACGACGACCGGCCCGGTGCGGGCGAGGACGGCACCGTCGTACTCGGGAAGGCTCGATGTTCCGATCTCGTAGCCGCCGCCGTAGATCCAGACCATCACCGGGAGTGTCGCGTCGGTGTCCGGGCTCCAGACGTTGACGGTCAGCCCTTCGTCGAACGCGACCGCCGGCCGGACCCCGCTCCACGGCTCGACCGGCCCGGGAGCACCGAACCGGTCCGCGGTGGCGAACGGGATCCCCCGGAAGACGGAGATGTCCGATTCGATCTGCCCGCGCACCACACCTGAGGTCAGCCTGACGTCCGCTGTCGACACGAGAGCCATCGGAACAGCAGACCGGGAGGCCCCGCAACCGGGTTTCCGGGAGCGCCATGCCGCCATCGTCCGACGCCGGCGGCTCTGGCGGCGGCGGCCGAGTGGGTGTCAGTGGCGGTCGGTGGAACCGGGGAGGGGGCGGACCGTGGTGGCGATCAGGGCGGCCAGACCCAGCAGGAAGGCGACGACGATCAGGGCGCGCAGGACGGTGAGGTGGTCGCCGAGGAAACCGATGGTGGGCGGGCCGCCGAGGAAGGCGCAGTAACCGATGGAGGCGATCACGCTGACGCGGGCGGCGGCGCGCTTGGGGTCGTCGCCGCCGGCGCTCATGCCGACCGGGAAGCCCAGGGAGGCGCCCAGGCCCCAGAAGAGGGTGCCGATGAACGCGTAGACCGGGGACGGGGCGAAGACGAAGACGGCGACGCCGATCACGCCGAAGACGCAGAGGACGCGGATCACCAGGACCCGGCCGTAGCGATCCAGCAGGGCCGGGCCGAACCAGCGGCCGATCGTCATCGCGGTCAGGAAAGCGGCGAAGGCGAGCGTGCCCAGGGCGGCCGGGACGTGGTAGCCGTCGATGGCCGCGACGCTGATCCAGTCGTTGCCGACGCCCTCGGTGAACGCGAAGGCCAGCACGAAGACGCCGATCAGCAGGGTACGCGGTTCGGTCCAGGCGGCCAGGGCGCCGGCCTGCGGGGCGGCCTCGGTGTCCGCGGCGGGCTCGGACGGGTCGTGGTCGGGGACGAAACGGCGTGCCTGCCAGACGACGAGGGAGACGACCACCACGGCGACCACGGTCAGGTGGACGGCGACCGAGACGTGCAGGGCCACCATGGCGGCGCCGATCAGGGCGCCGGCGACCGTACCCAGGCTGAAGCCCGCGTGGAAGCGCGACATGATCGACTTGCCGAGGTGGCGCTCGACGACGGTGCCCTGGACGTTCATGCCGACGTCCCAGGCGCCGTTGGCGAAGCCGAGCAGGAAGAGGCCGGCGACCACCGGGACCACGCCGACCAGGGAGCCGAGCGCGGCGACGAGTACGCCGAGGCCGAGCAGCACGGACATCGCGACGACCGTGCGGGACGAGCCGATCCGGGTCACCACCGGGCCGGAGAGCGGGAGGGCGAGCAGCGAGCCGGCGGCGATCGCGAGCAGGACCAGGCCGAGGGCGGCCGGGTCGAGCTCCAGGCGGTCGCGGACCTGCGGGATCCGGGAGGCCCAACTGGCGAACGCGAAGCCGGAGCCGGCGAAGGCCGCGTACGTCGCGGTGGTCGCGGCCCGCACGGCCGAGGAGACGGGTGTGGCAGTGGACGAGGTCATGGAGCGGCCTGCCAGGTTCTGAACATAATTCCGAACATAACAAACAGATCTTCTGTTTGAAACGGTGTATCGTGTCCGCGTGACGATCGGCGACCGCCACCGGCGGATCCTTGACGCGGTGCAGCAGGCCGGGCGACTCGGTGTCACCCAGCTGGCCGAGCTGACCGGCACCTCCGAGATGACCGTACGCCGCGACCTGGAGAACCTCGCCGACCAGGGAATGCTGGAACGCTTCCGCGGCGGGGCGCGCAGCATCACCCTGCGCGGGGAGGAACCGCCGTTCGCCGCGCGTACCCGGGAAAGCTCCGCGGCCAAACGCCGGATCGCCGAGGCCGCGGCAGAAATGATCAGTGACGGCGAAGCCGTCGTGCTGGACAGCGGGACCACCTGCCTGGAGGTGGCGCACCTGCTCGCGCGGCGCCGGATGACCGTGATGCCGCTGTCCCTGCACGCGGCGAACGCACTGGTCGGGGCGCCTCAACTGCGCGTCCTGCTGCCTGGCGGGGAGCCTCGGCCGGGCGAGCTGGCACTGACCGGGCCACTGGCGGAGGCGTCGTTGGCGGCGCTGCGATTCGACACCGCGATCCTCGGCTGCTGCGGTCTGACCGCGGAGGGGATGACCGCCTACGATCTCGCGGACGCGTCGGTCAAGCGGGCCGCGATCGCCTCCGCGCGACGGGTCATCGCCCTGGCGGACGCGGCGAAGCTGGACCGGACGGCGCTGGCCTTCGTGGCACCGGTCTCCGCACTCAGCGTGGTGATCACCGACACGGAGGCGGACGAGGCCCCGGTGGCGGCACTGACCGCGGCCGGCACCGTGGTGCAGCGGGTGTAGTGACCGCGGTGCCGCCGCTGTGCGGGCTGGCGGCGCTTGCCGAGTTACGGAACGCTGGATCGGCCGGTCCGACCGTGGAAATGGAGCGCGAGACCATGGGCGACAACGCATCATTCACGTACACGACATACGTCAACACCACGCCGGAGCGGCTCTGGCGGGGATTGACCGATCCCGCGCTCACGCGGCGGTACTGGGGCGTGGCGCTGGAGTCCGACTGGGCCGAAGGATCGACGATGGCCTGGGACGAGCAGGGTGTCCGGAGTGCCGACCCGGCTCAGGTGGTCCTGGAGTCGAAGCCCTACCACCGGCTTTCCTACACGTGGCACACGTTCACTCCCGCGTGGGCCCGGCTGCACGGATTCGACGACGAGCTTCTCGACGCGCTGACCCTCGAACGCCGGTCCAAGGTCACCTTCACCATCGAGCCGGTCGGAGACGTCGTGAAGCTGACCGTCGTCCACGACGACTTCGAGCCGGGCGGGCGCCTCGTGGGGATCTGCCGCGAGGGCTGGCCCCACCTGCTGTCAGAGCTCAAGACACTGCTGGAGACCGGCGAGACGTTCCCTCGTTGAGCGAGACGATGCCCGCCAGGATGAGGTTGATGCCGGCCAGGAACTGGTCGCGGTCGTCGTGGGTGCGCAGCTGGGTGGCGACCGAGCGGAGGAACGGGAAGTCGCCGGTCTCGACGCCGGCGAAGAGGGCGTCGACGGCGGCGAGGACCTCGGTGCGGTCGGTGCCCCGGGCGACCGAGCGGGCCAGGGCCGCGTTCTGGGCGGCGACCCCGAGAATGTAGTTGAGTAGGGCGGACGCGGCGTTGAACTGGTCCTCCGGGGGGACGCCCAGGGACTGGACGCGGCGGCCCAGGCTCTCGAAGACGCGCAGGGTCGTGGGTTGGGCCGACAGCTGGGAGAGCTGGTCGCCGATCCACGGGTGGGCGTCGAACGCGTCGAAGACCCCGAGGGCGATGGCGCGGATCTCGTCCGGCGGGGTGGCTGCGGCGGGGTCGGCGGCCATCGCGCGGGTGACCACGGTGTCGGTGGCGGCGGCCAGGAGTTCGCCCTTGTTCGCCACGTGCCAGTAGATCGCGCCGGGGCCGGTCTTGAGCCGGGCGCTCAGGGCGCGGAAGGTCAGGCCGGACTCGCCGGCAGCGTCGAGCATCGCGATCGCGGTGTCGACGATGCGGTCGCGGGAGAGGGCTTTGTCACTGGCCATGCCCCATCTTGACATGTCTGGAACGTCGTTCCAGACTGGGTGTCGTTGGAACAACGTTCCAGAGACTTGCTCAGAAAAATCGGTATAAGTCCGAAAGAAGCCTTCGATGACTACTCTGCTCGACACGCCGCGCAAGGCCGGGTCGCTCCGCGCCGTGTGGCCCGCCATCCTTGGGCTGTCGGTCGTCTTCCTCGTGGAGATGCTCGACAACTCGGTGCTCAACGTGGCCCTGCCCACCATCGCCCGCGAACTCGACGCCTCCGCGTCCGACCTGCAGTGGATCACGTCGGGGTACTCGCTGCTCTTCGGCGGTCTGATGGTCGCGTTCGGCGCGATCGCCGACCGGTACGGGACCCGCCGGGTCATGCTGATCGGCCTGGTCCTCTTCGCGCTCGCCAACCTCGCCGTCCTCGCCGTGCACACGCCGGGCCAGCTGATCGCGGTCCGCGCGGTCATCGGCATCACCGCGGCGATGACCGCACCCGGCACGATGGCGCTCTGCTTCCGGCTCTTCGACGCGGAGAACCTGCTGATGCGGGCCACCTCGCTGATCGCCACGGTCGGACTGGTCGGCATGGCCGTCGGGCCGACGATCGGTGGTCTCGTCCTCCAGGTGCTGCCGTGGCAGACGCTGCTGGTGATGAACGTGCCGATCGCCCTGCTGGCCATCCTCTGCATCCGCGGCGGGATCCCGGCCGACGACCCGGCCCAGCGCAACCCGGCTCCCCTCGACCTTCCAGGAGCTTTCTTGGGTACGGCGACCCTCGTCCTGGTCCTGTGGACGGCGACGCTCGCCGTCGAGGAGGGCTGGAGTCACCCGGCGCCGTGGCTCGCAGGCCTGGCGGCGATCGTCTCCGCCGTGGGATTCGTCGTGCGGGAACGGCGTACCGCGCACCCGATGTTCGACGTCGCGCTGCTCAAGCGCCCCGCCGTGTCGGCCAGCCTGGCGTACGAGGCGGCGCTCGGGCTGGGCATGGCGGTCGTCGCGTACAGCGTGTCGCTGCAACTCCAGCTTGTCTGGGGCTGGTCGCCGGCCGAGGCCGCGCTCGGCAACCTGCCGCAGGTCGTGGTGATGCTCGCGGTCGGCCCGTTCGTGGAGAAGTTCGTCGACCGGCTCGGCACGCACCGGGCCGCGGTCGTCGGCGCCACCGCGGTGATCGCCGGGCTGCTCATCTACGGGCTGCTCGGCCGGTACGACTACGTGTGGATCGCGATCGCGCTCGCCCTGACGGCGGGTGGGATGCGGGTCGTCGCCACCATCGCCGGGGTGACCGTGATGCGCGGCCTGCCCGAGGACCAGACGTCGGTCGGCGCGGCGATGAGCGACACCAGCCAGGAGGTCGCGAGCAGCGTCGGCATGGCGATCACCGGCACGATCGTGGCGGCGGCGATCGGGGGTTCGCTCTCCGCGGTGGGTTCGTCCGCGGCCGGGATCCACTCGTTCGAGAACGCGGTGACCACGGCGACGCTGGTCTGCACGGCGCTCTGCGCGGCCCTGATCGTGTGGGCGGCGCGCCGCTCGGCGAAGGCGTCCTGAGAAGCCGCGTGCTGTCAGCGGGAGATCATCTGGAACGCGAAGTCGGTCGGCTCGATCGAGTCGGCCGTGTAGGAGTAGGTGAGGTCGACGTCCCGGACGATGGTGCCGAGGTCGACGTCCTGCCGGGCCGGCGGCCACTGGCACCGCACGTCGACGGCGTGGCCGGTGCCGCGGACCTCCAGGTGCAGGGTCCCCGAGCCGGTGCAGGCCGCGGCGAGCCGGTATCGGCCGCGTAGTCTGAGGCGCTTGGCGAAGACGCCGCCGTCGCCGTCGGTCGCCGAGTCGCTGCCGCCGAAGCCCGCGTGGCCGCTCAGCTCGAGGGCCGCGGTCGGGTCGCCGGTCGCGTCGCCGCGGATGATCGGGTCGCCGGTGCTGCTGGTCACCCGGTAGGCGAATCCGGATCCGACGGTGGCCCGGTCGACCTCCTCGATGGCGTACTCCACCAGGGTGATGTCGCCGCCGGTCAGGAACGTCGCGCCGACCGGCTCGGGCTGGGCGCCGCACGGCACCGGGACCTCGGCGAGGGCGACGCCGCCGGGGAGCCCGCGGACCCGGAGGGTGAATCTCCCGTTCCCGGCGCAGGCGGCCCGGAGGGTGAGCAGGCCGAGGTAGTCCGGCTCGGAGCGGAGGTACCCGGTGCGGACCAGGCCGCGCCGCAGCACGGTCGCGGTCGCCGCGTCGGTGCTGACCGCGGCGAGTGCCCGGTCCGCCAGGCCCGGGTCCGTCCCGTCGCCGGGCCGCGAGGGCGGTGCGGCGTGGATGCTCTCGGCGCCGCCGTCCACCGCCCAGAGCCCGCCCACGGCCACGAGCAGGAGAACCAGGCCGAGCGTGGGAATCCACCACGTCCTGACGATCGGGCCGAGGGCTGGCATGATCTCGCTCCTGGTCTCGCGGGTTCCGAAGTGCACGATGGGCGACGGCCGGGACGGTCAACGACGGACCGCGGCGTCCCGGTGAGCGCAGCCCCGGTGTGGGATCAGACCCTGGTCGGAGGGGGTGAGGAACCGGTGGTTGATCAGGTAGGCGGCGAGATGGTCACCGTGGCCCTGCTCGCCCCAGATGGCCTGCATCACGGCCTTCTTCGCGTCGCTGACCTCGTTCGGATCGCCGCCGACGCACTTCGCCGCGTCCTGCCGGGACAGTTCCCGCGGGCGGTCGATGCCGGGCGTCAGGAAATCCCGGTAGACGGCGGCCATCACCAGCTTGTAGCGAGGGCTGCGCTGGAACAGGGCATGCACCCGGCGCTGGCTGTCGGAGAGACCCACGATGGTGACCGGGCCGGTGTCGGGAGTCCCCGCGGCCGAATCGGGGACACCGGCGACGGTCAGCGACAGGGCGTATTCGGGTGCCCACAGTCGCAGGTCGTTGTGGCCCTCGCGCAACCGGAAGCTGCAGCCGTACGGCACCTCGACGCGCCGCCCCAGGTCCGGGGTGAAGACCGTCGGCACCTGGTGGCGGCTGCAGTTGTTGTCCAGCCACCATTCACCGGCCCGCATCAGCAGCGCCGGAGCGTCCGGGGCCCGTGACACGGTCAGATCGGTCCGGTTCAGGAAGCGGCGGTCCAGGAACAGCGGGTCGTCGCCCGGCCGGAGAGTCACCTTCCGCCGCTTGTACGGGTACCGCACGACCAGTTCCCGGGCGGCCGTCACGAAATGAGTCACACGCCAGTATTCCCCGGGCTCGCCGCGTCGCCCAGCCACCGGCCTCATGCCCCGCCTCCACGGTCGGCGGCATCCTGCATCACCAGCTGAAACTCGGTGTCGCCGACGCGCAGGCGCTGTCCGGGCCGCAGCCGGACGGTGCCGGTGACGCGGGTGCCGTCGACCCAGGTCCCGTTCCGCGAGCCGAGGTCGCGGCAGGACACCACGCCGCCGCCGACCGGGGTCAGTTCGAGGTGATCGCGCGAGACGCGGCTGTCGAGCAGCCGCCGGAGGCGCCGGTCGTTGCGGCCGACGACGAGGCCGTTCTCCGGCACCGGGATCGGAGGGAAGGCGCCGTCGCTCGGCCGCAGAGCCAGCACGGGCGACTTCGGATCGATCAGCGTCGCGTCGACCAGCGTCCGGTCGGTGTCGCGGCGGATCCCGGCGACCGTGGGTGCCGCGACCTGCGGCCGCCGGATGCAGGCGTCGGGCCGTACCGAGAGCCGGAACGATGCGGGACAGCCCGGGCCCAGCCGTTCGGCGATCCGCCGCCGCATCGCCGGCAGCTCCGCCGCGATCGCCACGCCGGTCCGCTGATAGTGGTCCGGCGGCAGATACAGCACGGCGGCCGGCGGATAGACGATGCCGTGGGCCGACTCGCGCCCCCGGGCCACCAGGACACGGTGGACGGCCCGCTCGGCTCGCCGCGGCGTGACGCCCGCTCTCGCCATCCACCACGCGTCGACGATCTCGGCAGCTCGCCGGGCGACCAGTCCACCGTTCACGCGACGCCCCGCACGACCAGCAGCACCGCGACGCAGAGGGCCGCGACGACCAGCAGGATGAACACCAGCGCCGTACCGGTGACCACCGCGGCCCACCCCGGGGTGAGGTCACCCGTCGTGCCGCGAGGCCAGCCCTCGTCCTCCGTCACCGCTCGCCTCCTGTCGTCCGTTCCGTTCGCCCCACCACTGTGCGACACCGGATCGCCGCCGGGCTTCCGAGGCGTCGGATTGGTTGCGGGCGCTGCCGTACGGGCGAGCGAAGCGTGCGAACGGGCAGGTCCCAGGCCGGAGAGCGGGACAGCCGGCCGAGAGGTTCGGCCGCGTGACCTAGGTAGTCCGCATGGACGGCACAGTCAATCGACAGATCCCGTGCTCACTTTCGATACGAGCGCTCACCGACGTGGCGCACGAATCTCACGAAGGGACCGACGATGAGCACGGACCAGACCTGGAAGCCCGCCAACCCGTGGACGCCGCCCGCGCAGCCCCCGGCGCCTGCCCCGGTGCCGGGGCCCGGTGGCGCCGTGGGCGGTCGCGCCTGGACCGGCCAGAAGGTGATCATGGCCGTGGTCACGGCGGTCGTGCTCGCGGGCGGCGGGGGTTTCGCCGCGGGTATGGCCGTCGATTCCGGTAGCAGCGTCCAGCAGGGTCCGGGCGGCAGCGGCGGCTTCCCCGGCGGCGGCATGGGCGGCCAGCAGGGCACCGGCACAGGCGGCCAGCAGGACACCGGCCAGACCGGCACCGGCACCACAGACCAGACCGGCAGCGGGACGACCGGGCAGACCGGCACAGGTCAGACCGGCACCGGAACCACCGGTCAGGACAGCAGTGGGACGACCGGGCAGGCCGGCACGCCTCCGGGCGGCGCCACCCAGCAGAACGGCACCGCGAGCACCGGCGGGACCACCACCAGCTGACACCGCGGAGGCTCCGGCCGGTGGCAGCCCTTTCCGGGCCACCGGCCGGACCGGGCGGTCAGTCCCAGCCGATCACCTCGACGCCGGGGAGGTCGTCCACGGCGCTGCGGTCCTCGCGGGCCAGGGTGGTGAGCAGGGCCGCGGCCTCCTCGACGGTGACGACCCGGCCGTGGGAACGCTTCTCCTCCGGGTACGGGGTCTCCAGCCAGAGCAGCCCCTCCGCGGTGCACTCCACCTGGATCACTGCGTCCGAGCGGGAGGTGAAGACCGCCCAGTTGCCCGGCGTCCGCAGGATGTGCCGGTCCAGCCGGGCCACGCAGTGGTCCAGTGTCTCCATCATCGGCAGCGACGCCCAGCCGTGCTCCTCGGTCTGGTATCGCAGGTCCAGCACGTCGGTCTCCGGTGTGCCGGAATGCTCCGTGACCAGAGCGGCCGGATCGCCGAGGAAGACCGGCCCGAGCCGGGCCCACAGCTCGTGCCGGGGCAGGTCGACCGGCGTCGGCGTACCGTCCGGGAGGGTGAGCGTGCCGACGCCGCGGTCCCACTCGCGCCGCAGCACGAGGACCTCGCCGCCCACCGCGTGGATCTCGACGCGCACACCGGCGGGTCCTTCCGGCGCGACCCGGGTCAGCAGGCGCTCGGCCGGCCAGGCGTGCAGCGTGGACGACCTACGGATGATGCCGCCGGGCCAGTCGTCGAGCAGCCGGGCGTCGGCGCGCGCCACCGGTGTCCGGCGCCAGTTGCCGATGTGGTGGACGAGCCCGGTGCCGTGCGAGGAGATCGCCGCCTGGAAGTCCCGCTCCGGCTCACCCGCCCGGATCTCACTGTGGTGGACGGCCGCCACGACGGTGCACGGCACCTCCCCGGCAGAGAGGTCGGTGAGCGCGATCGCCCGGTCGAACGGAAGTCCCGGCAGATCGATCGGCGCCGCCCGGATCCGCCCGTCGGCGCCGAGGGGCAGATCGAGCAGCACCCGGGCGACGTCCTCCCGGTACGACCCCGACTCCGCCCGCACGACCGTGACCCGCCCGTCGCGCACCCGGTGCACCGTGGTCAGCTCCCCGGCCGGGAACGCGGCCGTGTCGACGAAGACCGCGTGCCCGCCGACCGTGGCCGCCCGCATCTCCCGGTGCCGCCCGAGCCGCTCGACGATCTCCGCATCGTTCATCCGGCTATTCTGATCAATCCACCCCGGTCTACATTGTCGGCGTGCGGGATCTGGACGTGCGCCGCCTGCGGGTGCTGCGGGAACTCCATCAGCGCGGCACGGTCACCGCCGCGGCGCAGGCGCTGCACCTGACCCCGTCGGCGGTGTCGCAGCAGCTGGCCGCGTTGAGCCGGGAGGCCGGCGTCCCGTTGATCGAGCCCACCGGCCGCCGGGTACGCCTCACCGGCGCCGCCCGGATCCTGTTGCGGCACGCCGACGAGATCCTCGCCCGGATCGAGCTCGCCCAGGCTGACATCGCCGCGTCGGCGGGCGCCCCGGCCGGCGAGGTCGCCCTCGGCGGGTTCCCCGCGACGCTGACCGGCCTGGCGCTGCCCGCCCTCTGGTCGCTGCGGTCCGCCGCGCCGTTGCTGACCCTGCGGCTGTCCGAGGCCGAGCCGCCCGAGGCGTTCGACCTGCTCCTGCGGGGTGACCTGGACATCGTGCTGACCGTGGAGTCGCCGCACGGCCCGGTCGCCACCGACCGCCGCTTCCACCGGTCGCCGGTGCTGATCGATCCGTTCGACGTCGCCCTGCCCGAGGACCATCCGCTGGCCGCCGCGCCCACGCTGCGCCTCGCCGACCTGGCCGGTGCGGAGTGGATCCTCCCGCACGCCGGTGTCTGCCGGGAGATCTGCCTGGCCGCGTGCGTGGCCGCGGGCTTCACACCGTTCGTCGCCCACCACATCGGGGACGGGGAGAGCACGATGTCCGCGGTCGCGCTCGGCCTCGGCCCGGCCCTGGTCTCCCGGCTGGCCGGTGTCGCCCCGCGTCCCGGTGTGGTGATCCGCGCGCTCGACGGCGACCGCCCGGTCCGGCACATCACGGCGGTGCTGCGCCGGGGCAGCGAGACCGCCCCGCACCTCGCCGCAGTGCTCGACGCGATCGTGAAGGAACGCTGAACGGTCGCGCCCGTTTTCTCGCGATGGACCTGAAACGTCCCGGCCTCCGAGGATGAGGCCTCATCCGTTGCTCGAGGAGGACGACACGTGTCCATGGCAAGTCTGATCAGACTCGGTCTGCTGGGGTCGATCTGGGGATCGGTCTTCCTCTGGATCAAAGTGACCGGGTACGCCTTCGCCCCGATACAGATGGTCTTCGCGCGGTTGGCGCTCGGTGCTGTCGTCCTGCTCGTCATCGCGTACGCGAAAAAGCTGCGACCGCCGCGCGGCGCGGCACTGTGGGGACATCTCACCGTCGCCGCGCTGCTCGGCAACGCCCTGCCGTGGACCCTGTTCGCCTGGGGTGAGCGCACCGCCTCGTCGAGCGTCGCCGGTGTGGTCAACGCGACCACCCCGATGTGGACCGTGCTGGTGACGCTGCTCTGGCGCCAGGAGCGGCGACTCGGCGGCTGGCGCGCGCTCGGCCTGGCGCTCGGCCTCGCCGGCACCCTCCTGATCGCCGCCCCGTGGCACACCCGGAACGGTTCCGGCGGCATCCTCGCGTTCACGATCGGCACGATCAGTCTCGGCGCGAGCTTCGCCTACATGGCCCGCTTCCTCACCGGCCGCGGCCTGCCCCCGCTGGTGCTCGCGGCGGGCCAGCTGACCGCCGGCACCCTGCTCATGCTGCCGGCCCTCGCTTTCGGTGGCCGGCAGCCGATCACCGTGCGCGCCGACGCGCTGGCCGCCCTGCTGATCCTGGGAGTGATCTGTACCGGTCTGGCCTACGTGCTCAACGTCGACCTCATCCTGCGCGAGGGCGGCCCGGTCGCCGCGACGGTGACCTACCTCTTCCCGCCGGTCGCGGTCCTGCTCGGCGCCCTCTTCCTGGACGAGCCCCTGACGTGGCCGATCTCGGTGGGTTCCCTCACGGTCCTGACCGCCATTTTCTGTGTACGCCGCCAGCCCCGCTCCCTGCCCACGCTTTCGCATCCGTCCCCCGCCGCAACGCCACGCTGACCGCCGTCCGCAAACCCCACGGCTGGTCGTCAGTGCTGTATCGGGGCGCTCGATACAGCTCCGGCGGCTGGGCCTGCGGCTGCGGCCCGGTTTCCGGTTCCCCGGCGGTGAGGGGCGGCAGGCGGTCCG
>NZ_JBFAYF010000099.1:0-21266 GCF_040681165.1 Actinoplanes sp. NPDC051851
ACCGGTGAGCCCGTCACCGTCCAACCCGGCGAACAGCCCTTCTAACCAGCACAACTCGAAAGATCAGCCGTTACACCACTTCCGGGGACTTGACCATCGTCGCTAGCCGGATCGCTAGCGCCGCCACCATCCCGGGGCTCGCAGGGAGGGACTGCCGGACAGCCATCGCATGATCGGTGTCTCCCTCCGTGTCCCTCGCGCTCCGTCGCCGACAACGTTAGGCCCCTGCCGCGCCCCGGGCAACGCGATTAAATCCGTGAACCCGGGGACTCCCCGCCGCGTAGTACCGCTGCCCCGCACAGGGACGGGGACCCCCGACGAGAAGGCGAGCGCCACCATGCCCGGAATCCCCCTCGGCTATTCCCCGGCCTGGCTTGCCCGGACGATGCGCGACGAACGGCACCTGCTGCGGGACCTGACCCGGGCGAACCTCAACCTCGGCGTCGTGTTCGAGCAACCACAGGCCAGCTCACACCGGCCCGGCACGAGCCCGCTTGCCCAGATGTACCAGTGGGCCACCAGCAACCAGGACTACTCGCTGATCGAGCGGCTCACCCTGGACAAGGCGGGCGGCAGCGGCCGGCATCTCTACCGCGCCCAGGAATTCCTCGAGGGTGTGTGCGCCCAGGGCACCAACGTGTACGAGTACATCCGCCAGGTCAGGGGCACCGCCGATCGGATGACCACCAGCGAGCACTTCGCCACCACGCTGCGCCTGCTCGACGACGACCGGGACATCCACCGGGGAAAACTGTTCCAGGCGCTCCGCGCCAAGCTGACCGCCGACGACAAGCACCCCGCGCAGGCCGCCGCGGAGGCGAAGATCGTCGCCGAGCGCCTGTTCGGGCACCATCAGGCCTCCCGGGACAAGCCGTGGGTCAGGGAGCTCGACCGGCAGTACGACAAGCAGACGCGGGCCGTCCAGTCGTCGACGCGCGCCTCGGCAGCGCTGCAACCGTCCTCGGTCGCGACCAGCGCCGCCCCCGCCCCGGCTCCGGGCGAGATCCCGCCGACGTACAGCTGGAGCAGCAACCAGATGGGGCTCGGCCGGTAAGGGACCGGACTTTCCCACCGAACCGGATTACATGACTCGACGAAGCGTCATGACCTCCACGGCCACCGGCTCTCCGACGGTGGCGGGCCGGTCCTTCGTGATCGGCTGAGGAGAGCGGTCACGACTGCTGATAGACGGCGGCGGAGAGGCCGCACTCCTGGTCGTGGAACAGGTAGTGGCAGCCCTCCGCCGCCTCGCCCCAGAGGTCCGAGCCGGTGATCATCCCGACGAACGGCATGGTCCGGTCGCAGCGTGGGCACGCGGGGAACTCCGGGTCCTGAATCCAGTCCGGGAAGCCACCGAGCGTCGAGTTCCCCGCGCTCCACGCACTGGCCGCCCACGGCGTCGGGCGCGGCGCCCCGATCCGGAGCGGCTCCGCCTCGGGGAAGCCCCAGCCGTCCGCCTCATACCCGAGGAAGCCGGGCCTCGTCTGCCCGGCGGCGAAGCTCCCGCCCTCGGTGTAGTAGGTCGTGTAACAGCCGCAGCGGACGCAGGTCCAGACCGCGAACGGCCCGGGGGCGAGCAGGCCGGGCAGCAGCGCGCCGTCCGCCTCGAGGAGGCAGAGCAGGGGCATCTCGCACCACCCGCAGAGCTCACCGAAGGGCCCCGAGGTGACCGCGCCGGTGACGATCGGCCCGTCGGCGGCCGGGTCCAGCGCGTGCGCCGAGCGGCTGACCAGGTCGCGGCGTTCCCCGTCCGGCCCGAGCTCCCAGCCACCCGCGTGGCCGGCGCCGTCGAGGGGGACGGTGAGCCAGGACGGCGGGTCGGCCGCCCAGCCGCGGATCGCCTCGACCGCGGCCCGGGTGCCGCTCGCACCGAGCACGTGAAGATACGCCGGATTGTCCGCGCGGCGCACCAGCTCGGCCGCGGTCTCCTCGGTCATCCCCTGGTAGAAGGCCGCGACCCAGAACACCCCCGACACCGCCAGCCGCAGGTGGAACGGCGCGATCAGGTCGGGACGGACCCGCGCCACCTCCTCGAGACGGGTCGGGTCGTCGTCCTCGCAGGCCTCGTCGACCATCCGCAGCAGCTCGTCGTCGCTGATCTCCACGGCGGGGACCCTATCGCCGTCGTACGACAGAAATGGTTTGCCGGGGCGATCGCAGGACACAGACAGGAGGGGGAACCGACCGAAGGAGATCTCGTGAGTACCGCAGAACGCCCGCCCACCACCACGGACGCCGGGATACCCGTCGCGAGCGACGAGCACTCGCTCACCGTCGGACCGGACGGCCCGCTGCTGCTGCAGGACCACTACCTGATCGAGCAGATGGCGGCCTTCAACCGGGAGCGGATCCCGGAGCGCCAGCCGCACGCGAAGGGCGGTGGCGCGTTCGGCACGTTCCGGGTCACCCGGGACGTGAGCGGGCTGACCCGGGCCGCGGTCTTCCAACCGGGCGCCGAGACCGAGGTGCTGATCCGTTTCTCGACCGTCGCCGGGGAGCGGGGCAGCCCGGACACCTGGCGCGACCCGCGCGGCTTCGCGGTCAAGTTCTACACCGCCGACGGCAACCTGGACATCGTCGGCAACAACACACCGGTCTTCTTCATCAAGGACCCGATGAAGTTCCAGCACTTCATCCGCTCGCAGAAGCGGCGCGCCGACAGCAACCTGCGCGACCACGACATGCAGTGGGACTTCTGGACGCTGTCGCCCGAGTCGGCGCACCAGGTCACCTGGCTGATGGGCGACCGGGGCATCCCGCGCACGTGGCGGCAGATGAACGGGTACGGCAGCCACACGTACATGTGGATCAACGCGGACGGCGAGCGGTTCTGGGTGAAGTACCACTTCAAGACCGACCAGGGCGTCGAGTGCCTGACGCAGGAGGACGCCGACGAGATGGCGTCCAAGGACACCGACTTCCACCAGCGTGACCTCTTCGAGCACATCGCGGACGGCGACTTCCCGTCGTGGACGCTGCACGTGCAGGTGATGCCCTTCGAGGACGCGAAGAGGTACCGGTTCAACCCGTTCGACCTGACCAAGGTCTGGCCGCACGGCGACTACCCGCTGCGGGAGGTCGGGAGGCTCACGCTGAACCGGAACGTGACCGATTACCACACCGAGATCGAGCAGGCCGCGTTCGAGCCGAACAACGTGGTGCCGGGGACCGGCCTGTCGCCCGACAGGATGCTGCTGGCCCGGGGATTCAGCTACTCCGACGCGCACCGGGCCCGGCTCGGCGTCAACTACCGGCAGATTCCGGTCAACGCGCCGAAGGTGGAGGTGCACTCGTACTCCAAGGACGGCGCGATGCGGATCACGAACGTGACCGATCCGGTCTACGCACCGAACTCGTACGGCGGTCCGCAGGCCCAGCCGGCGCTGACCGACGACGGCGGCAAGTGGTACGCCGACGGCGAGATGGTCCGGGCGGCCGCGACGCTGCACGCCGAGGACGACGACTGGGGCCAGGCCGGCACGATGGTCCGGGAGGTGCTCGACGACGCGGCCCGCGACCGCCTGGTGAGCAACGTGGTCGGCCACCTGCTCAACCGGGTCAGCGAGCCGGTCCTGCACCGCGCCTTCGACTACTGGCACCACATCGACAAGACCATCGGTGACCGCATCGAATCAGGCGTCCGCGCCCAGCAGACCTAAGATCAGAACCGCTTTCCGGTACGACGTGAGAACCCGCCCCCGGCACCTATCGGGGGCGGTTCCGGATCCCGTCCAGCGCGAAGTCCAGCACCCGGTTCCGCTGGTCCTCGTCGACGAACGCGGCCGACATGAGCCCCGAGATCAGCCGGATCACGTCGTCGAAGCTGGCGTCCGCGCGCACCTCCCCGGCCTCCCGCGCCCGGTCCAGCAGCGGCTCCCCGGCCTGGTACATGCTCCGCCGGCAGGACTGGAAGAGCTCCGACTCCCGGTTCAGCGCGTCGATCACCGCCCGTTTGGTGACGATGTACCCCGCGAACCGGTCCAGCCACGTGCGCAGCGCCTCCCACGGCGGCAGTCCGGCGACCGCCGCGGCGACCACGCCGAGCTGGTTCACCTCGTCGACGTAGACGGTCTCGAACAGGTCCTTGCGGGTCGGGAAGTTCCGGTACAGCGTGCCGATGCCGACCCCGGCGCGCCGGGCGATCTCTTCGAGGGAGGCGTCGGCGCCGTCCACCGCGAAGGTCTCCCGGGCCGCGACGAGCAGCGCGTCGAAGTTGCGCCGCGCGTCGGCACGCGCCGGACGGCGGACGGCGACGGGCAGATCGGTCATCGAGAGCCTCCTCACATCACCTCCGGGGAAAACCGGTTGCGAACCGGAGGTACCCCTCCACTAATCTGGAGGCATGCCTCGACTTTACCAGGCGACTCCCCGTGCCATCTTCGCGGTTCTCGCCGCGGCGGCGGCCGCGTTCGCCCTCATGCAGTCACTGGTCACCCCGGTGCTGCCGACCATCCAGCAGGACCTCCACACCACCACCGGCACGGTGACCTGGGTGCTCACCGCCTGGCTGCTCGCCGCCTCGGTGGCCACCCCGCTGATGGGCCGGATCGCCGACATGATCGGCAAGGACCGCACGCTGCTGGTCGCGCTCGCCGCGATCGCCCTCGGCTGCCTGATCGCCGCCCTCGCGCCGAACGTCACCGTGCTGATCGTCGCCCGCGTCGTACAGGGCCTCGGCGCCGCCGTCTTCCCGGTCTCGTTCGGCATCATCCGCGACGTCTTCCCGCCGGCCCGCGTCTCGTCCGCGATCGGCACCCTCGCCGCGGTGATCGCCACCGGCAGCGGCATCGGCATCGTGCTGGCCGGCCCGATCGTCGGCGTCCTCGACTGGCGCTGGCTGTTCTGGATCCCGATGGCCGCGGTGCTCGTCGTCGGCGTGCTGGCCTGGCGATTCGTCCCGGCCTCCCCGGTACGCAGCCCCGGCCGGGTCAACTGGCTCTCCGCGGTCCTGCTCTCCGGCTGGCTGGTCGCCCTGCTGCTCCCGCTGAGCAAGGGCAACACCTGGGGCTGGACCGCCCCGCGCACCCTCGGCCTGCTGATCGCCGCCGCCGCGCTGATCGCCGCCTGGCTGGTCACCGAACTGCGCTCGGCCGAGCCGTTGATCGACATGCGGATGATGCGCCTGCCCGCCGTCTGGACCACGAACCTGGTCGCGCTCCTCTTCGGCGCCTCGATGTTCGGCGTCTTCGCCTTCCTCCCCCAGCTCATGCAGGTCCCGGCGGCGTCCGGCTACGGTTTCGGCGCCAGCGTGACCGGCGCCGGCCTGCTGATGCTCCCGATGCTGGTGGCGATGGCCGTCTTCGGCTCGCTCAGCGGCCCCCTCACCCGTTGGATCACCAACAAGGCCCAGCTCCTGTACGGCTCCGCGCTCAGCACGGTGGCCACTCTCTCCCTGGCGCTCTTCCACAGCGAGAAGTGGGCGGTCGCCACGGCCGCCGGCGTCTTCGGCATCGGCCTGGGCGTCATCTACTCCTCGATGGTGAACCTGATCGTCCAGAGCGTCCCGATGCACCAGACCGGCGCCGCCAGCGGCATGAACACCAACATCCGCACCATCGGCGCCTCCATCGGCACCGCCCTGGTCAGCTCGGTCGTCACCGCCCACCCGGGCGCACACAACCTCCCCGCCGAGTCGGGCTACACCGAGTCCTTCCTCCTCCTCGCCGTCGCCAGCACGGCCGCCTTCCTGGTCGCCCTGCTGGTCCCCTCCGGCACCCGCTCCCCCGAGCAGACCCCGGCCACCCCGCCGGTCCTCCCGGAGCTCACCCCCGTCGAGGCCTGAGCCCGGCCACGGCCCAGCCCAGCCCAGCCACGGCCACAGCCACGGCCACGGCCACGGCCACGGCCACAGCCACGGCCCAACCACGGCCCAACCACGGCCACGGCCCAGCCACGGCCGAACCCGGCCACGGCCCAACCCCGGCCCGGTCCGCTCGCCGGGCCCCGACAGAGGCATGCCGGTGACGGCCGCAAGTGACTCCCCCTCCGGCGTCGCTTGCGGCCGTCGCCCGTTCACGTGTCGATGACGAGCGCCACACCCCCTCGGTTCAACTGATCAGTACCGCCACTCCCTCCGCCGTCTCGGGATGGGCCGCGAGCAGCCCGGCGACGGCGGCAATCCCGCTCCCGCCGGCCACTCCGCTCCCGCCGGCAACCGCGCTCCCGCCGGCAACCGTGGCCACCCCGATCCCGGCCTCGCCCGGCAGATCACCGAGCGGGGACCACTCGCCCGCGCAGCCGAGCAACGCCGCCACCGCGTCCGTGGTCTCCGGGTTCCCGGCCAGCAGCCTCCCGACCGGCCCGGCGTCGCCCGCCCGTGCCCCGCCCGCGCCACCCGGCATCGGGCCCAGACCACCCGGTACCGCACCCGCGCCACCCGGCATCGAGCCCACACCGCCCGGCGCGACGCCCGCACCGCCCGGCATCGAGGCCCCGGCCGCAGCGGCGCGCTTGGCCGCCCACGGCGGGGTCCACGCGTCCAGAGCCGCCAGCCCCGCCGGGAAGGTCCGCCCCGCCTCCCGGGTCAGCACCGGCACCAGCTCGGCCGCCTGCGACTTCAGCGTGGTGATCAGGGTCGGCAGCCACGGCAGCAGCACCCGGTCCGGCAGCCGTCCGAACGCCTTCGACAGCGTCTCCACCACGAACGGCGCCAGCCGCGGGACCGGCTCCAGCGCCTGGACGAACCCGCTCACGTACTGCGGGAACGCCGGGACCACCAGCGGGTTGCCGAGCAGTTCGTCGACGCGTACGCGAAGCTCCGCCAGGCCAAGCGCACCCAGCTGGTGCCGCGCCGCCCAGAGCAGGGCCAGCTTGGCCGGTGTCTCGGGGTGTGACTGGCGGACCGCGAGCTCCAGCTGGGTCCGGTCACAGCCGAGCGAGAGCGCCAGGCTCTCCATGCTGAACAGGAACCCGAGCATCGCCCCGACCTGCCGGACCCCGGTCTCCTCCTCGACGAACGCGGTCGGCAGCAGGGTGCAGTAGTGCGCGTACCCCTCGGTGACGAACCGCTCGCACCAGGACGGCAGGGCCGGCCGGGTGGAGCGGTAGTAGGCCAGCAGCCGCCGGATCCGCCGCAGCACCACCGGCGCCTCGTCCACGGTGCGCTCGGCGGCCAGCAACTCCACCGCCCGCGCGCCGAGCTCCTCGGTGAGACGCGGGCTCTGCAGGAAGAGCAGCGAGTTCTCCACCGCCTTGAGCGCGCCGGCCGCCGTCGCCTTCGGGTCCCAGGCGTCCCGGCGCAGCCGCTGCTCCAGGACCTGCTCGACGGTGACGCCCTCGTAGCCCAGCTCGATCACCGTGCGCTGGTGCCGGCCGAGGTCGAGGTCCCAGCTCTCCTGGATGTGCTTCTCGCCCAGCCTGCGCGACCCCATGATCGGCCGGACCGCGTGGTCGGGAAGCAGGTAGCGCAGCATCCAGAGCAGCCGGGAGCAGGCGGCCAGCTCGGGCCGGGCGGCCATGTCGAGCAGCGCGCGCTGGATGCTGCGCTGCTCCAGGTTGAGCCCGAGCGGCTCCAGCCGGTCGTAGACGTCGCGGGCCAGCGGCGGCAGCGCTTCATACCCGACCTGGCCGATCCGGTCGCCGCCGAGCAGGATCTCGCAGAGCCGGCGCACGTCACGGCGGCCCGGCACGGTGTCCTTCTCGATGCAGGTGACCGCCGCGTCCTGGAAGTCGTACGGCGTCGGCCGCGCCCGCCCGCGCATCCCGGCCAGCAGGATCGACGTCTCGTAGACCGCGATCGCGTCGGCGGTGCTCGCCAGGTAGCCGTTCTTGCGGGCCAGCCGGACGATGTCGACGCACCAGCCGCGCAGCTCCTCCTCGTCCAGCCCGTCGAGGTGCGGCGGGCCGCCGAGGTAGTCGCTGAGCTGGTCGGTGACCGGCCCGGACCCGGCGACCGGCGGCGGCAGCGGCTTCGGTGCCCGCTTCCTGGCCCCCTTCTGACCCTCCAGCTGGAACGGCGTGATCCGGAACCGGTCGAGTTGCTTGCGCCAGGTGGCCGCGGCGATCGACACCGAGCCGGGTGCCAGCCCGAACTGGGCCTCGATCGCCGAGTGGCTGGACGGGATCAGACCGTACAACCAGGTGGTGCCGGTGCGCGGGGTGATCGGGAAGTCCGGCGTGGACGGGTCGGACCCGGCCTCGGCGACCCGGCTGGCGGCGTGGAAGGCGCCGCAGACGTAGAGGCAGCCGGCCCGGTCCGCGCCGGTCGCGGCGAGGTGCTCGCGGATCCGGGTCCACATGTACCGCTCGCGGTCCTCGTCGGACGCGTACCGCCGGGTGTCGTGCGGGGCGAGCCGCCGGAACAGGCTGCCGACCAGCACCATGACCTGCCGGTACGTCTCGTAGGAGGCCCCGGCGAGCGGCTGCTCCACGTACTGGTCCCACCACTCCGACCAGTGCCGGACCCGGCCGTGGTGCAGCAGGTGCTCCTCCAGTTCGGCGAAGCGCGGCCGCAGGTCGCCGATCTCCACGCCGACCGCGTCGCCGTGCAGGTCGTCCTCGGCCTCCGTGTCGGCGGACCCGGTGGCCGCCGGCGACGGGGTGTCCCACTGGAAGACGTGGTCGGTCGACCGGTCCACCAGAACGAGCTCGACGCCGGGGGTGGAGAGCGCGTACGAGATCGCCTGGTACTCCGCCGAGGACTCGGTGACCGGCGCGATCACCGAGAGCGGCGCGGACTCCACCGGGAACCCGTCCAGCTCCGAGGCGAACGACTGCAGCGCCACCGGCAGCCGGCAGTTGCGCAGCTCGGCCAGGAGCGGCCCGAGGTCCTCGCAGAGCTCCAGGTAGATCACCTTCGGCTGCTTCTCGCGCAGCCGCCGGACCATGGCCAGCGCCGAGGCCGGCGAGTGGTGGCAGACCGGGAAGATCTCCAGCGGCTCGCGCAGCGCGTGGTCCACGTCGTCGACGATCCCGGCCAGGATCTCCGGCAGCGCGGCCGGGCCGCCGCCCAGCTCCTCGGCGGCACCGAGCAGCTGGGCGCGCAGCGCGTCGAAGGGTCCCCCACTCATGAGAGGGTCGCGATCGCCTCGCGGCCGCCGTCCAGGAAGCCGGTCCACTCGCCGCCCTTCTCCTGGCTGCGCGGCTCGACCACGCCGTGCCAGTACTTGTTGAGGATCGCCAGGTCCTCCGGGCTGCGCCGGGCGAGCGACCCGACCAGCGAGCCGGCCAGCGTCTGCGAGGTCAGCGCGGCCGCCCCGAAGAAGTTGCTGTGCAGGATGGCGTCCTCCAGCACGCCGATCTGCTCGGCGGTGGAGAGCGCCGACTCCAGCCGCTCGTCGTCGCTGCCCGCCGAGGCGGCGGCGGCCCGCAGGTCGGCGAAGCTCTGCAGCAGCACGTCGAGCAGGGTGGGCGGCACCTCCAGCTCGATGTTGTGCCGGCGCAGCAGTTCCTCGGTGCGGAAGCGGACGATCTCCGCCTCGCTCCTCCGGTTGGTCACCACCGGGATCCGGACGAAGTTGAAGCGCCGCTTCAGCGCGGAGGAGAGGTCGTTGACGCCCCGGTCCCGGCTGTTCGCGGTGGCGATGATGCTGAAGCCGGGCTTGGCGAAGACGATGTTGTCGTCGTCCAGCTCCGGGATCGACACGTACTTCTCGGAGAGGATCGAGATCAGCGCGTCCTGGACGTCGCTGGTCGACCGGGTCAGCTCCTCGAAGCGGCCGATCACGCCGCCCTCCATCGCCGTCATGATCGGCGACGGGATCATCGAGGCCCGGGACTGCCCCTTGGCGATCACCATCGAGACGTTCCACGAGTACTTGATGTGGTCCTCGGTGGTCCCGGCGGTGCCCTGCACGACCAGCGTGGAGTTGCGGCTGATCGCGGCGGCGAGCAGCTCGGCCAGCCAGCTCTTGCCGGTACCCGGGTCGCCGATCAGCAGCAGGCCCCGGTCCGAGGCGAGGGTGACGATCGAGCGCTCGACGAAGCTGCGGTCGCCGAACCACTTCGGGCTGATCTCCCGCTCCAGCCCGTCGGCGCGCTCCGAGCCGAGGACGAACGTCCGCACCATCTTCGGGCTGAGCCGCCAGGAGAACGGCTTGGGCCCGGTGTCGATCGACTCCAGCCAGTCCAGCTCCTCCGCGTACTTGACCTCGGCGGGGGCGCGCAGCATGTCACTCATCGGGGGTCTCTCCTAAACCGTTTCAGAATGCGAGGAAGTTCTTGAGCTCGACGACGAGCTTCTTGACGCGCCCGGACAGGACCGGGGTGCCCTGGTCCTTGAAGCGCTGGCGGAACCACGGGTTGACGCTCTGGTGGCCGCCGCTGCTGACCGAGCCGACCGGGATGAACCGGGCGCCGGAGCGGTGGATGGCGGCCATCCCGGTGAAGACCGCCTCCTGCTGCCACTCGTAGAAGTCGGAGATCCAGACGACCACGGTGTTGCGCGGGTCGGTGATCTTCGGCCGGGTCAGCTCGAGGGCGACCGTGCCGTCGGTGCCGCCGCCGAGCTTGGTGCGGAGCAGCACCTCGAACGGGTCGTGCACCCACGGGGTCAGGTCCAGCGCGCGGGTGTCGTACGCGATCAGGTGCACGTCCACCTTGGGCAGCCCGGTGAAGATCGAGGCGAGGATGGTGCAGTTGACCATCGCGTCGACCATCGAGCCGGACTGGTCGACCACCACGATCAGCTTGGCCGGGGTGACCCGCTTGGCGGTCTGCTTGTAGAAGAGCCGGTCGACGTAGAGCCGTTCGTCCTCCGGGCTCCAGTTCGGCAGGTTCTTCCAGATCGTGCGGTCCAGGTCGAGGTTGCGGTACACCCGCTTCGGTGGGATCGACCGGTCGATCGTCCCGGCGCTGGCCTGCGCGACCTGGGTCCGCAGCACCTCGGCGACCTCGTCGACGAACCGCTTGATCAGCGACTTGGCGTTGGCCAGCGCGACGCCGTCCAGGTTGTCCTTGTCGCGCAGCAGCTGCTCGATCAGCGACATGCTCGGGGTGAGCTGCTTGGCCAGTCGCGGGTCGGCCAGCACCTCGCGCAGCTGCATCCGCTTGACCAGGTCGGCCTCGATCCCGGCGAGCGCCCTGCCCAGCTCGGGGGCGGAGAAGCCGTCACCGGTCCCCGTCCCCGCGACCGTGCCGCCACCGCCGCCGGACCCGGCCCGCCCGCGTAGCCGCCCCGCCTCGCAGCCCAGCGCCCGCTCGAACCAGCCCGCGTCCGCCTGCCAACGGGCGAGCTGCTCGGCGGAGACGTTGCCGGAGCCGGTGCCGAAGACGTTGAGCAGCAGTTTCGATGCCAGGGCCGCGCGCCGGACCTCGCCCTCCCGGTCGTCGCCGTCCGGGGACATCAGGCCG
Source organism: Actinoplanes sp. NPDC051851 (assembly GCF_040681165.1). NCBI lineage: Bacteria > Bacillati > Actinomycetota > Actinomycetes > Micromonosporales > Micromonosporaceae > Actinoplanes > Actinoplanes sp. NPDC051851. The sequence continues at coordinate 11,290 of NZ_JBFAYF010000099.1, forward strand.
TCGAACTCGGCCTCCAGCTGCGGATGCCGCTGGACCACGGTGTCGATCGAGACCTTCGGGTCGAGCAGCGCGACAGGCAGCCCCAGGTCGCCGACGACCGCGACGCTGGCCGATTCCAGGGCGGCCTGCTCCTCCGGGTCGAAGAGCCGGGACAGCAGCCGCCAGTAGAGCACCTGCCGGCGGTTCTCCTCCGCCGTGTTCCCCTCGTTCCCGGTCATCGCCGCAGCAACCTTCCCGCGCGCTCGCGCAGCACCTCGACCGCGGTGCCCGCGGCCGCCTCGGCCTTGGCCGCCTTCGCCTCGGTGGGGCCGAGCGCCCAGTCGCCGGTGTGCGCCGCGACCGGCTTCTTCCTGACCACGGCCTGCACGGCCAGGGGCTGCACCGCCCAGCGCCCGGCGTCCCAGCGCAGCAGCCCGAGGCAGGCGGTCGAGGCCGCGACGAGGGCCGGGGTGAGCGGCCCGGCGGCCGGCAGCCGGTCCCGGTCGACCGCGACCGGGACGCCGCCCAGGTCGAGCGAGTCCGGGCCGGCCGTGTAGCCCTCCAGCAGCACCGGCTCGGCGATCGCGGCAGGGTGCCGGTCGAGCGGCGCGACCGGCGGCAGCACCGCGGTCGCCAGCAGCACCCGGGCCGTCGCGAACGGGTCGGCCGGCTCGCCCGCGGTCGCGCACGCCTCGTCCCAGAGCAGGTCGCCCGCGGCGGTCAGCGGCATCCCGGCGATCTCGATCGACCGGTGCCCGGCCAGCGCGCCGCGCAGGACCGGGAACCCGGCGAGCATCCGCCAGGCGGACGGCCCGGTGATGGTGTCCACCTTGGCCGCGGCCACGCTCGCCCGGACCAGCCGCACCGTCCCACCGGCCTCGAGCAGCCCGTGCACCTGGGCCCGGAACACCGTCGGGTGCTCGTGCAGGTCGGCACCGAGGATCAGCAGCCGCCCGTCCACCGGGACGGCCCCGAACACCGGGTACGCCGCCTGGCAGAGCAGCAGCGCGCGGGTCCAGAGGTCGGCCCAGCGGCGCACCGGGATCCGCTCCAGCGTCGCGACCGGCGCGGCGGCGCGCAGCTCGGCGCCGAACCCGTCGAGCAGCACCGCGAGCCGGCGCGCGGACGGCTCGCCGAGCAGCGTCTGCACCGCCGCGGCGCCGCCACCGGCCAGCTCGTGGTCCACCCCGCGCCACCCGGCGATCGCCAGCTCGCGCAGCCAGGACCGGCCCCCGCCGAGCGGCGGACCGGCCGGCGCCGGCTCGCCCTCGGCCGTCCACGGCTCCCGGGGGCGGCCCAGCGAGCCGAGCAGCGCGTCGTGCGCGGCGCCCAGCAGCGCGGTGCGCGCCCCGGCCAGCACGATCAGGTTCTCGTCGGTCACCGTCCCCGCGATGATCTTGCCGATCGCGTCGGCGATCCGGTCGGCCGGCGGCGAACCGGCGAACGCGGCGGCGATCGCCTCGAGGGCGGCGGCGCGCTCCTCGTCGATCCGGGCCAGGCCGTGGACCAGCACGTCGTCGAGGCCGTCGACCAGTGCGAGCGTCTCGCCGAGGCCCGATGGTGTCGTCAGGGTGAGCATCAGGACACCGCCCCGGCCGCCGGGAACCACTGCAGCTCGGGCAGCGGTTCGTTGCTCGGCGGCGTTTCGAGGTAGGCCAGGTGGCGCAGGAAGCCGCTGAACACCTCGGCGGCCCGGTTCGGCGCGGTGGTGGTGTGCAGCCCGGCCCAGAGATCCTCCTCGCCGGCCGCGAGCTCCACCTTCAGATACCGCGCGACGCGGGCCAGACCGTACTGAGCGACGGCGGCGTCGGCGAGCGCCCGGAGGTGCCCGCAGGCCCGTGACCCGCCACTCAGCCCCCCGCACGGCCGGTTGTTGTTGGTGTTGCAGCTCAGCCCGTGATCACCCGCGGTGATCGACGAGACGTAGACCCGCTCCACGTCCGAGCCGCTCGACACCACGCCCTGCAGCCGTCCCTCGGCCAGCTCCACGAACGGCACCTTCGCCAGCTTCCGCACGGTCACCGGCGCGATCACCGCCGCGGCGCTGCGCCGTTCGTAGCCGGCGCCCTCGCTAGTCACACCCTTCCCCCTCCCTCTCGAGTGCCGCCAGTTCTACCGAAAGGGTCTGACAAAACCACGAGCAGGCCCCCCGACCTGCACCTCCTCTTCTCCCGTACGCCCACTCGCGCCCCGCCCCGGCCGAAGACCGGCGCCGTCGTGCCCCGCGAGGCCCCTGCCTCCTCCGGGCCGTTGCGCGCTCCCGCTCCCGGCTGGCCCTCAGGGGTGTCTCGAGGCGGGTCACCGACCCCTGACGACCAGCCGGGAGCGGAGGCGCGCAACGGCCCGGAGGAGGCACGGACCTCGCGCAGGAGTGACACAGTGTGACGCGACCGGCCCGGTGCACGAGGAGCGTACGATCACCATCAGGCGGAGACGGTGAGTGGCGTCCCGAAGGCCGGAGTGGCGACGGGCTTGCCGAAGTAGTAGCCCTGGCCGAATTCGTAGCCGAGTTCGCGGAGGTAGGCCGCCTGTTCGGCCGTCTCGACACCCTCGGCGACGGCGTGCAGGCCCAGGCCGTTGCTGACGTGGATGAGGGCGTCGACGATGACCGCCGGGCCCTCGCCGGTGATCTCGTCGACGAACGACTTGTCCACCTTGAGGACGTCGACCGGGACGGTACGCAGCAGGCCGAGCGAGGAGTGCCCGGTGCCGAAGTCGTCGAGCGCGATCGCGATGCCCGCCTGGTGCAGCGTCTCCACCGCCTGGACCGCGGTCCCGCCGTGGAAGAGGGCTGTCTCGGTCACCTCGACCAGCAGCGAGGACGGCTCCATCCCGGTCTCGGCGAGGATGCCGGTCACCACCTCCGGGAAGCCGGGCTCGCTGAGCTGACGGGCGGAGACGTTGACGCTGATGTAACGCGGCGCGTCCGGGCCGAGCTCCCGGCGCCAGGCCATGTACTGCACGCAGCTGGTCCGCATCACCCACTCGCCGAGTTCGACGATCAGGCCGTTGTCCTCGGCGACCGGGATGAAGTCGGCGGGACTGACGAAGCCGCGGACCGGGTGGATCCAGCGGACCAGGGCCTCCACCGCACGGATCCGGGCGTCGCAGAGCGTGACGATCGGCTGGTAGACGACGTGGAAGTCGCCGTCGTCGAGGCTGTGCCGCAGGTCGGCGCCGAGGCGGGCGGCCGCGTCGGAGCGCTCGTCCAGCTCGGGGCTGTAGACGGTGATCTGGCTGCCGGCGGCGCGGGCGGCGTACCGGGCGGTGTCCGCGCGGCGGATCAGCTCGGCGGCGTCGACGCTGCCCGCGACCGTGCTGTCGGCGATCCCGAGGCGGGCGTGCAGCAGCAGCTCGTGCTCGCCGGAGACGACCGGCTGGCGCAGCATGTCGATCAGCCGGGCGGCGACCGCCTCGCCCTCGCCCGGCTCGATGTCGCAGGCCAGTACCGCGAACTCGTCGGCGCCCATCCGGGCCACCGTGTCCACGTCGCGGACGCAGGTCCGCAGCCGGTCGGCGACCGCGACCAGCGCCTGGTCGCCGGCCGCCCGCCCGAGCCGGTCGTTGACGTGCTTGAACCCGGCCAGGTCGACCATGACCAGCCGGCACGGCGTCCCGGCGACCGCCACGGCGGCGCTCTCCTCGAAGGCACGCCGGTTCGGCAGCCCGGTCAGGTCGTCGCGCATCGCCAGGTCCCGCAACCGGGTGGCCTGGCTGCGCACCCGGGCGATGTACCCGGACATCCGGGTCACCACCAGCATGAACAGCGCCATCGAGCCGATCGCCACGGTCAGCCAGCTCAGGCTGCCGCCGCCGCGCTCGCCCTGCACCAGCAGGATCGCGGGGACCAGCAGCATCGAGGCGGTGAGCACGACCAGGCGGCTCCAGCCGAGGCTGTCGCCCTCGGCGGCGGGCGCGGCGGCCATCGACGGGTGCGCGGCCGCGGCGGCGAAGAAGACGTACGCGAGCACGTACCCGGCGTAGACGAACGAGCCCGCCCAGGACATCGTCTCGGGCAGCAGGGTGTAGATCGCGTTGCAGGTCAGTGTGAGCATGCTGCCCACGGTCAGCAGCCAGATGCTGGCCGTCCGCGGCCCGCGCCGCAGCAGGATCGGCACGATCACGGCGAGCAGCGCCACCCCGGCGGTCGGATAGCCCGCGGTGACCGCCCGGGTCAGCGCCGGCACCCCGTCGTCGGTGACGATCGGGTCGATCACGAACGTCCAGTACACGATGCCGACGCTGATCGCGACGATCGCCGAGTCGATCAGGTTGCCGGACCAGACCGGCCCCCGATGCCGGGTCAACCGGAAGAGCGAGACCAGCAGCAGCGGGTACGCGCCCAGATAGAACGCGTCGGCCCAGGACGGGTACGACAGATCCTGGAAGACCAGCAGGCGGGTGGCGTAGACCAGGTCCCCGGCGAACCAGGTGACGACACCCGCGGCGAAGACGTACCACGCCGTCCGCTGGGCCGGCCGGTGCCGGCGGGCCCCGGCCACCATCACCACGCAGCAGGCCACCGAGATCAGCGAGGAGAGGGTCACGGCCGGCCATCCGTAGGGCAACAGCGCATTGCCCACGGTGACGGCCGCACCGCAGATCAGCCAGGCGAGCCACCCCGGGACTCGCCGCGTTCGGGTCACATCTGCCCAGTTCGGCAGAGTCCGACCGGAGTTGAGCGCCATTCTCAGGAGCGTCCGACCTTTGCCGATGACCCCCGGCGTGAAAGCCACCCGGGTCTGCCTGGCCCTCGCCGGAGTAGCCGTCGCCTGGTTCGCGGTCTGGCTGGCGCGCCCGGTCGGCCCGGCGGCGCTGCTCTGGGTGACCATCCCGTGCTACGGCCCGCTGGTCGCGGTGGCGTTCCGGCGGCTCGCCCGCAATCCGGCGCTCCCGGCGGCCACCCGGCGCTTCTGGCGGCATCTGACCCCGGTGCCGCTGCTGGTCGCGGCCGGGCAGAGCGCCCAGGCGATCGACGTGCTGCGGCATCCGGAGGCGCGGGTGGCGTACACCGGGCCGGTCATGCTGGCCCTCGACGGCGGTGCGCTGCTGCTCGTCTGCCACGCCCTGGCCCGCCTGCCGCTCGGCGCCCGCCGCCCCGGCACCACCACCCGGATCGCGCTGGACGCCGGCACCGTCGCCCTGGCCGCCGCCGTCTTCATCTGGCACTTCGGCGCCCGCCAGGGCCTGGCCGGTGACGTCGACGGCCAGGTGATCGCCTCGATGCTGCTCGCCGTCCTCGCCACCCTGGCGGTCTTCGCCCTGGCCAAGGCGGTGCTCTCCGACTACGCCCCGGTCGACGGCCGTGGCCTTCGCCTGCTCGGGGCCGGTGTCTTCGTCGGCGCGCTCGCCCCGATGGCCCAGCCGCTGCTGACCGCCGTCGACCCGCGCCTCTACGTGGCCCAGATCCACCTGCCGATCGTGTTCTGCCTGGCCATGTTCGCCGCCCGCTCACCCGCCCCGGCCGCCACGCGGGCCGTCAGCCGGCGTCGCGCGTACAGCCTGCTCCCCTACTCCGCGATCGCCGCCGTCGACGTCCTGCTGCTCGCGGTGGCCTGCGGCGACCGCGCCGACATCGAGGTGGTCGCGGTCGGCGCCGTCCTGCTCACCGCCGTCGTGGTGACCCGGCAGATGACCGTCCTGCGGGACAACGCCCGCCTGCTGGAACAGCTCGACCACACCGCGACCCACGATCCGCTGACCGGCCTGGCCAACCGTGCCCTCTTCCAGGACCGGCTGGCCGCGGCGCTCGCCACCGCCCCGGTCCAGGTGGCCCTGATAGACCTGGACGGTTTCAAGGAGGTCAACGACACCTGCGGCCACGAGACCGGCGACCTGCTCCTGACCACGGCGGCCCGCGTGCTCACCGAGGCCGTCCGCCCCGGCGACACGGTGGCCCGCCTGGGCGGCGACGAGTTCGTCCTCATCCTGCCGGGCGCGACCCGCCCGGAGGCGCAGGAGTTGGTCGGGCGGGTACTGATCGCGCTGGACCACCCGGTGGTCGCCGATGGCCGTACCCTTCGGATCCGCGCGAGTATCGGCCTGGCCACCGGCGTCCCGGGCGACGAGCCGGTCACCGTGGTCCGCCGCGCCGACCAGGCGATGTACGCGGTCAAGCGGGAGCGGGCGGCCGCCTGAGCAGCTCGTGGACGTCCACGACGACCATGCTGTCTGCTCCGGCCTATGCACCCCCTCCCGAAAATGAGACGCAGGAATCCTCAACACATCGAGATCATCCGATGATGCCGATCAGGCGGGGCGGTATTCGACCTCGGGACGGCCCGGGCCGCCGTAACGCGGGCTGCGGCCGACGCGGCCCGCCTCGGCCAGGTGTTCCAGGTAGCGCCGTGCCGTCACCCGGGACGTGCCCGTGCGGGCGGCGACCTCCGCCGCGGACAGGCCTGCCGGGGCGGCCAGGCCGCGCAGGACTACGAGGATCAGGTCGAGCGTGCGCGGGTCCAGGCCCTTGGGCAGGCTCTCCGGGGCCTGGCCGCGCAGCGTCGCGAAGACCCGGTCGACCTCGTGCTGGGCCGCCACCTCCGGGGCGGCGAGCAGCTGGTCGCGGTAGCGGGCGTACCGGTCCAGCTTGTCGCGGAACGCGGCGAACGTGAACGGTTTCAGCAGGTAGTGGGTGACGCCCAGGGCCACGGCCTGGCGGACCATGGCGATGTCGCGGCTCGACGTCACCGCCAGGACGTCGGCGGTGCCGCCCGCCGCGCGCAGGGCCCGGGCCAGGTCCAGGCCGTGGCGGTCCGGGAGGTTCAGGTCGAGCAGGATCAGATCGACCTCCTGCGTACGCAGCAACGACATCGCCGTACGCGCCGAGTCGGCGACGCCGACCACCTGGAAACCGGGGATCCGCTCGGTGAACGCACGGTGGGCCTCGGCGATCAGCGGCTCGTCGTCGACCACCAGGACGCGGATCATGCGGGCACCGGCAGGCGTACGGTCAATATCGCTCCGCCGGAGGAGGGCGAGTCGATGCGGTAGGTACCGCCGTAACGGTCGGCGACCTGGCGGACCAGGGAGAGCCCGACGCCGCGGCCCTCGCCCGGCTTGGTCGACCAGCCCCGGCGGAACGCGGCTGCGGCCTGCTCCGGGCTCAGGCCGGGGCCGGTGTCGGTGACCCGGACCAGCACCTCGTCGCCGTGCTGGCGGACCAGCACCCGGACCCGGCGCGGCGGCTCGGCGGCGGCGACCGCCTCGAGGGCGTTGTCGACCAGGTTGCCGACCACGGTGAGCAGGTCACGGCCGGGCAGCGCGGGACCCTCCAACCGGGACTCGGCCTCCACGGTCAGCTCCACACCGCGCTCGCCGGCCTGCGCGGACTTGCCGAGCAGCAACGCCGCCAGCGCCGGCTCCTGCACCGCCCCGACCACCTGGTCGGTCAGCTGCTGCGCCAGTTCCAGCTCCGCGGTCGCCAGCCGTACGGCCTCCGCCGGCTTCCCCAGCTCGACCAGCGTGACCACGGTGTGCAGCCGGTTCGCCGCCTCGTGCGCGCTGGCCCGCAACGCCTCGGTGAGTCCGCGTACCGAATCGAGCTCTCCGGTCAGCGCCCGCAGCTCGGTGTGATCGCGCAGCGTGAGCACCGTGCCGAGGGTGCGGCCCTCGAAGCGGGTCTCGCTGCGGCTGGCCACCAGGATCCGGTCACCGGCCAGGATCGGCTCGTCGACCATCGGCCGGCGTTCGGCGATCAGCTCGGCCATCTCGGCAGGCAGGTCGGCGGGGCCCTCGGCGGGGGCCGCGAGCAGTCGCCGTGCCTCGTCGTTGATCAGCTCGACCCGGCCGTCGCGACCGGCGACGACGAGTCCCTCCCGGACGGAGTGCAGGACCGCGTCGTAGTACTCGTACATCCGGGTCATCTCGGCCGGGCCGAGACCGTGCGTCTGACGGCGCAGGCGGCGGCTGAGCAGCCACGCGCCGAGCGCGGCGAGCAGCAGCGCGACGGTGGTCGCGGCGGCGACCGCCGGGACCTGCCGCAGCAGGACCCGGTTGATGGCGGCGTTGGTGATGCCGACCGACACCAGGCCGATGATCCGCCCGCTCGCCGACCGGACCGGCATCACGGTACGCCACGAGTCGCCGAGACTCCCCTCGTACTCCTCGACCACGGTGCCCCCGGCCAGCGCGGCGGCGACCGACCCGGCGAACGGCCGGCCGATCAGCTCGGGCCTGGGGTGCGTGTACCGGGTCCGGTCGGGAGCCATCACCACGATGAAGTCGGTACCGGTGGCGTGCCGGGTCGCCTCCGCGTACGGCTGGAGCACCGCGGACGGGTCGTCGCCGGCCAGCGCCTCGATCACCACCGGGGAGAGCGCCAGCGTCGAGGCGACCGCCTTCACCTCGTCGACCGCCGCGTTGCGCGCGTCCCGGCGGGCCAGCAGCACCACGCCGACCGAGCCGAGGGCGACCAGCAGGGTCACCACCAGCACCTGCAGCGCGAAGAGCTGCCGCGCGATACTCCAGTGTCGGGCCAACCCGTCCCCCGTTTCAGGATGATGAACAGAATGACCGTAATCGTGATTCGGGCTGAGACCTAGACCACAGTGCGGGGCATGAAGGATCGCACCCGCTACCTGTACCCGGCCGTCATCGTGGCGGTCGTCCTCGGTATCGCGGTCGGCCTGCTCGCACCGGACACCGCGGTGGAGCTCAAGCCGATCGGCACCGGCTTCGTCAACCTCATCAAGATGATGATCAGCCCGGTCATCTTCTGCACCATCGTTCTCGGCGTCGGCTCGGTCCGGCAGGCCGCCAAGGTCGGCAAGGTGGGCGGTCTGACCCTCGCCTACTTCCTCGCCATGTCCACCGTGGCGCTCGGCATCGGCCTGGTCGTCGGCAACCTGCTGCACCCCGGCTCCGGCCTGCACCTGGACGCCGCGATCGCGGAGGCCGGGCAGAAGCAGGTCGGCGACACCGCGTCGGAGACGACGCCGGACTTCCTGCTCGGGCTGATCCCGACCACCCTGGTCTCCCCGCTGGTCGGCAGCGAGGTGCTGCAGACCCTGCTGGTCGCGCTCCTGATCGGATTCGCGCTGCAGAGCATGGGCGAGCGGGCCGAGCCGGCGCTGCGGGCGATCGGCGTCTTCCAGCGCCTGGTCTTCCGGGTGCTCGCCATGCTGATGTGGCTGGCCCCGATCGGCGCGTTCGGCGCGATCGCCGCGGTGGTCGGCTCGGCCGGCGTGGACGCGCTGATCAGCCTCGGCCAGATCATGCTCGGCTTCTATCTGACCTGCGCGATCTTCGTGTTCGCGGTGCTCGGGTCGCTGCTCTGGCTGGTCGCGCGGATCAACATCTTCGTCCTCTTCCGCTACCTCGCCAAGGAGTTCCTGCTCATCCTCTCCACCTCGTCCTCGGAGTCGGCGCTACCCCGCCTGATCGCGAAGATGGAGCACGTCGGGGTGAGTAAGCCCGTCGTCGGCATCGCGGTGCCGACCGGGTACTCCTTCAACCTGGACGGTACGGCGATCTACCTGACCATGGCGTCGCTCTTCATCGCCAGCGCGATGGGGAACCCGCTCTCGATCGGCGAGCAGGTCTCCCTGCTGCTGTTCATGATCATCGCGTCGAAGGGCGCGGCGGGGGTCACCGGCGCCGGGCTGGCGACGCTCGCCGGCGGCCTGCAGACACACCGGCCGGAGTTGGTCGACGGGGTCGGTCTGATCGTCGGCATCGACCGGTTCATGTCCGAGGCGCGGGCGCTGACCAACTTCGCCGGCAACGCGGTGGCGACCGTGCTGATCGGCGTCTGGACCCACGAGTTCGACCGGGACCGGGCGAACCTGGTGCTGGCCGGCGGCGACCCGTTCGACGAGGCGACGATGCTCGACGACGACCACGGCCCGGCGGCACCCACCGCCACGGCCGCACCCACCCCCACCGCCACACCCGCGGCCTCCGTCGCCACCGCGCCCACCGCACCCTCCACCTCATCGGATGAGTCCGCATGATCCGGCTGGAGGCCGACGGCACCGCACGGCGCGTCCCGCCGATCGGCG
>NZ_JBFAYF010000100.1:0-21185 GCF_040681165.1 Actinoplanes sp. NPDC051851
GAGGCCGGCGGCGGGCGGCGGGCGGCGGGCGGCGGGCGGCGGGCGGCGGGCGGCGGGCGGCGGGCGGCGGGCGGCGGTCGGTTTTAGACGGCGATGGATGGGAGGGGGCGTGGGGTCGCGGGTGGGGGTGGGGTGTGCCATGCGGCGGCCAAGGACTCCAGGGTCGCTGTCAAGGTGGGGGGATCCGCGACGAACGGGAGGCGCAGGAAAGAGGTGCTGGCGCCGGAAGGGTCCAGGGAAGCTCCGGGGAGGACCGCGACGCCGTACCGCAAAGCTGTTTGGGCGTAGGAAGCGGCGTCGCCGTGCGGGAGACGGACCCAGAGTGTCTGGCCGCCGGCGGCCGGGGTGAAGGTCCAGGACGGGAGCAGGCGGCGCAGCTCGGAGCAGAGGTGGTCGTGCTGGGCGGCGAGGATCCGGACGCGTGTGGCGATCAGGGTGTCCAGGTCGGCGAGCAGAGAGATGGCGGCCAGTTGCTCCAGGACGCCGCTGCCCAGGTCGTGCACGGCCTTCAAGCGGGCCAGCCGGGCGATCAGCGGGGGCTGGGCGCGGACCCAGCCGACTCGCAGGCCGGCCCAGATCAACTTACTCAGGGAACCGACCGTGATCAGCTCATCGGCGCCGGGGGCGTAAGCAGCCATCGGTTCCTCGCGGCCGGTGCCGGAGAGACCGGTGCCGGACAGGTCGGCGGCGGACAGGTCGGCGGCGGACAGGTCGGCGGCGGGGGTGCGGGGGAAGGAGAGGTCGGCGAGGACGTCGTCGATCAGCAGCGGGACGCCGGACTCGCGGGACGCGGCCACGATCGCGCGCCGGTCGTCGGCCGGGAGGGTCTGGCCGGTCGGGTTGTGGCAGATCGGGATCAGGTAGGCGAGGGCGGGACGACGGCGGAGCGATGACGCGTACGCCTCGGCGGGAACCGGGCGCAGAGCCGCCGCCGACTCGCGGAAGATCTCCAGGGCGCCGGGGTACGTCGGAGCCTGGAGCAGGACCTCGGCGCCGGGTGCGACGAGGGCCCGCGCCACCAGGGCGAGCGCCTGCTGGCCGCCGGTGGTGACCAGGATCTGGTCGGGCGTGGTCGGCACCCCGCGCGCGGTGTAGCGATCCGCGAGCGCGACGCGAAGCCGGGGGTGGCCGGCCGGGTGATAGCCGAGATCGGGTCCGGTCATGGTGTCCACGGCCGTACGCAAAGCGGTTCGCACCTCGACGGGAGCGGCGGTCGGGCCCGCGCAGGCGAACTGGGCGACCCGGTCGGGGGGATCGAGCAGGTTCAGGAAGACCGGGCTGATCGGGGGATCGGACTTCGAGGGCTGATCGGAACCGGCCACCCAGGTGCCGCTCCCCTGCCGCCGGATCAGCCGGCCCTCCTGGCGGAGCAGGTCGTAGGCGGCCACCACCGTGGTCCGGCCGGCGGAGAGCCCGGCGGCGAGCGCCCGGTCGGTGGGCAGGCCGGTGCCGGGCGGGAGCTCGCCGTCGTCGATCAGGGCTCTCAGCCGGCCGGCGAGCAGCAGGTAGAGCGGGCCGCGCCCGGCCGACCAGCGGCCCAGGCGCGCGGCCAGCTCGACCGGGGTGATCGGACTCATCAACGAACCAATATAGGACCCTCCTCCGTACGCCGGGCGAACCCCGCACCCACCGCGGCCAGCACGCACAGCAGGGCGCACATCAGCCAGACCGCCACGTACGCGCTCTCCCTCGGCGTCTCGCCGTCCCCCAGTACGACCGCCGCCAGGATCGCCGCGACCACGCCACCGGCGACCGCACCGCCGAGCGTCTTGACGTTGTTGTAGAGCGCCGTCGTGATCCCTGTCCGCGATGGTTCAGCGGTCTCGGCGATCACCGTGGGCATGGCACCGAGCGCGAGGCCGCCGGCCAGCCCGATCGGCAGCTTCGCCGCGAGCAGTTGCCAGATCTCGGCGTGGAAGAACGCCGTGGAGACGAACCCGAGCCCGATCACCGCGAACGCCACCATCAGCGTCCGGCGGTAGCCGAATCGGCCGGCGATCAGCGCGGTGCAGGCCGAGCCGATCACCGCGGTCACCGCCGCCGGCAGCGCGACCAGCGAGATCTGCAGCGCGGTGAACCCGAAGCCGTAGCCGGTGTCGGCGCGGTCGGCGGCGAGGAAGGTCGAGTCCGGCGACTGGCTGCCGAAGTAGACGATGCCGAAGGCGAACGAGCACCCGAAGAACGGCGCCACGTGCCGGCCGGCGAGTGCCCGCAGATCGACCAGCGGCTCGGCGGTGTGCAGCTCCAGCACCACCCACGCGGCAAAGCCGAACAGACCGAGAACGGTCAGAGCCACGCCGATCGCCGCCGCCGTGCCGAGCAGCGACAGCCCGGCCAGCAGCGCCATCATCGTGGCGCTCAGCAGGATCGTTCCGGGTAGGTCCAGCCTCCCGGTCGCCAGACTCGTGCTTTCCGGTACGGCCAGGAACGACACCGGAACACACGCCACCGCGAGCAGCGCCGGGACCAGCAGGGTGAGCCGGGCATCCCCGATGACCTGGTGCAACCCGGCGGTGAGGACGCCACCGAGCAGCCCGCCCAGGGTCAGCGCCCCGACCAGCCGGGCGATCGCCGCACGGGCCAGGCCGACCGGGAGCCGGTCGCGGACCAGCGCGATCTCCAACGGCAGCAGCGCCGCCAGTGGCCCGATCAGCAGGCGCCCGGCGAGCAGCACGGTGAGGTTCGGGGCGAGCGCGCTCAGCACCGAACCGATCGCCACGGCGGCCAGCGCGATCCGCAGCATCCGGCGGTGACCGTGCAGGTCGCCGAGGCGCCCGAAGGCCGGCACCGAGACCGCGGCGGCCAGCAGCTGCACCGAGATCACCCAGTTCAGGTGGGCGTCCGAGATGCCCATCTCGCTGCCCAGGTCGGGCAGCAGCGGCGAGATGCCGCCCTGGATGAATCCGCTGGTCAGCTCGAAGAGGACGAGCAGGCCGACGACCGTGCCGACCCTGACCGGGCTCTTCTCCCCGATCTCCGTCATCCCTCGGCCTTCCGGAGCCGGTTCGCGGCCAGCGACGCGAGCACCACGGAGGCGGCCAGCACCGAACGGTCGTCGAAGACCGCCTGCGGCGCGTGGTTCATCGGTGCGGTGTCCGGGTCGGTGCCGGGCGGGACCGCGCCGACCATCAGGTACGCCCCGGGCACCCGGTCCAGCACGAACGAGAAGTCCTCGGCGCCGGCCACCGGGCGGGGCGCCTCGAACGCACCCTGCTCGCCGACGATCTGCCGTGCGGTCTCCAGTGCGAACGCCGCCTCGGCCGGGTCGTTGACGGTGACCGGGTAGTTCGCCTCGTAGTCGATCTCCACCTGGACGCCGTGCGCGTCGGCGACGCCCTGGACGACCCGCTTCACCCCGGCCTGGATCGCCTGGTGGGTGGCGGGCGAGAAGGTCCGCACGGTGGCCTGGAACGTGCCGCTCTCCGGGATCACGTTGAAGGCCGTGCCGGCGTGGATCGAGCCGACGCTGAGCACCGCGGGATCGAAGGCGTCCGCCGTACGCGTGACCATGGTCTGTAGAGCGGTGACCATCTCGCAGAGAGCGGGCACCGGGTCCACGGCCAGGTGGGGCGAGGACCCGTGGCCGCCCCTACCGGTCACCGTGACGGTCACCGAGTCGGAGGCGGCCAGAATCGTGCCGGGCTTGGTGGCGATCGCACCGAGCGGCAGGACGGCGGAGGCCACGTGGATGGCGTACGCGGCGATCACCCGCTCGCCGGCCGCGTCGAGCACACCCTCCTCGATCATCACCTTGGCGCCGCGCTGACCCTCCTCACCCGGCTGGAACATGAAGACCACGTCCCCGGCCAGCGCCTCGCGCCGCCCGGCGAGCAGGTGCGCGGCGCCGACCAGCGCACTGGTGTGGACGTCGTGCCCGCAGGCGTGCATGGCGCCGGGGATCTCGGAGGCGAAGGCGACCCCGCTCTCCTCCCGCACCGGCAGGGCGTCCATGTCGCCGCGCAGCAGCACGGCCGGTCCGGGGCGGCCACCGCGGAGCACCGCGGTCACCGAGCTGAGCGCCGTACCGCAGGTGACCTCCAGGGGCAGGCCGTCCAGGGCGGCCAGCACCTTGGCCTGGGTCAACGGCAGCTCCAGGCCCAGCTCGGGCTCACGGTGCAGCGCGTGCCGCAGGCTGATCAGGCGGTCGGCGAGAGGAAGAGCGTCGAGGGAGGAGAACATGGTCGGTATGGTCGCCAGAATGAGCGTTACGACCGGCAGATTGCAGGAATCCGCCGCAGATGGACGCTGACTTACCGGAAAGTGTCACCCTCGACGAGCTGGACTACCAGCTGGTCACCGCCCTGCAGCTGGCGCCCCGCGGCGACTGGCAGCGGATCGGCGCCGCCCTCGGCGTGGACGCCTCCACCGTGGCCCGCCGCTGGGGACGGCTCCGGCGCTCCGGGCTCGCCTGGCTCAGCTGCCTGCCCGCGCAGATGGCGATCCCCTCCGCGGTGCTCGCGGTGATCGAGGTCGACTGCGTCGCCGGGCGGCTGCCCGAGGTGGCCGCCGGGCTGGCCGACGACGCCAACATCGTCACCCTCGAACACGTCACCGGCTCCCGCGACCTGCTGATCCAGGCCGCGTTCACCGACCACGCGCAGCTCGCGCGATACCTCAGTTTCCGGCTCGGGATGCTGCGCGGGGTGGCGGCGTCGCGGACGCAGATCGCGGTCACCGTGCACATCGAGGGCAGCCGGTGGCGGCTGGACCGGCTGAGCGAGCCGTCCCGGAAGCTGCTCACCGAGGGACGACCGGTCGCCACCGGGAGCCCCCGGCCGTTCGGGGCCGAGGATCTGCGCATCATGCACGCGCTCAGCGACGACCCGCGGCAGTCCGCCGTACGCATCGCGGAACGCACCGGTCTGAGCCCGACCACCGTGCGCCGCCGTCTGGAACGGCTCGACACGGACCGGTCGATCGTCTACCGCGCCGAGGTGGCCCGGTACGTCTCCGGCTTCCCGATCTCGGTCTCGCTCTGGGGCACGCTGCCACCCGGGGAGACCGGCCGGGTGGTCGGCCGGCTGAGCGGGATGCGGGAGACCCGGTTCTGCGCCAGCCTCTCCGGCCCGGCGAACCTACTGCTCGTGGTCTGGCTGCGATCGGTGCAGGAGATCGCGGCGTTCGAGGCCCGGCTCGGCGCCCAGTTGCCGGAGCTGACCGTCATCGACCGGTCGATCGCGCTCTGGGTGATGAAGCTCGGCGGCCACCTGCTGGATCCGCTCGGCCGGAACCTGCGCACCGTGCCGCTCGACTTCTGGGACGACCCGGTGTCCGACGCTGCCGAAGGCGAGCTTTTGGCGCGCCTCCGGCAGGCCGGCGGCTGACCGCCCCTACTCGGCCAGCCCGGTCCTCATCACCCTAAAACGGTGAACGCCTGATCACCATCGGTCGGCTGATCGAAAGTTCAGGAGTTTCCCCCTAGCTCTGCGGTACTAGGGGATTTCTCCCGCTACGGGGGGGGACGAGGACACCCCGGCCCGCTCCCTACCCTCCTTCCACATCGGAGGGGAGGACGGCGATGAGCCGAGTGTGGATCACAATCGGACTGGCACCGCTGGTCCCGGCGTTCTGGCTGTTCGGGCCGACCACGGCGGTGGTACGTCCACCGGCGCGGGCGGCCGAGTGGCGGGCCGGCCCCGGCGCCCGCCGGATCCGGAGACGCCGACGTCTCGGGGGTGGATCTGGCGCCGGGGTATTCACCGGGAGCGGCGTGAGCGCCTACCCCGCGACCAGGCGCAACGGCGCCGACTCGCGCAGCGCCTCCCCCGTCGCCTGATCGGCCGGCAGGTAGACCACCAACCGGATCCCGTCGTCGTCGGCCAGGTCCAGCGTCTCGTACGACAACCGCAGCACGCCCACCCCCGGCTGCTCCCATCGCACCGACCCGTGCGCCCGGGGCAGCCCCGGCAGTCTCGCCACCCGCTCGCGGAAGACCTCCCCGGCGAGCACCGTCAGCTCCTCCGCCAGACCGAGCCGGGCCGGGTCGGAGTGGAACGGCCCGTGTTTGAGTGCCGACACCTGCTCGTCCGCCACGTGCTCCCAGTCCGGGTACGCCGCCCGGGCCCGCGGATCGGTGAAGACGTACCGGATCAGATTCGGCCGTACGCCGTCGAGCAGCCCGATCGGCGCGGCCAGCCGCCGGAAGCCGCTGGTGTACGCCAGCAGCTCACCGAGCGGGTTGATCAGCACCGCGGCGGCGGGTTCCAGCCGGTCCAGCACCGCGTGCAGCATCGGCCGTACCGTCCGGGCCGGTGGCGCGGCCGCCAGGCTCCGGCAGGCGAAGCCGTTCGCGGCCTTCGACAGCTTGTACAGGTGGGTGCGCTCGGCCGGGGTGAGCCGCAGCGGCCCGGCGAGCGCGGCCAGCACCTCGGGCGACGGGTGGCGGTCGCGGCCCTGTTCGAGCCGGATCAGGTACTCCACGCTCACCCCGGCGAGCATCGCGACCTCGGCACGGCGCAGTCCGGGGGTACGCCGCCGACCGCCCGCGGGGAGCCCGGCCTCGGCCGGGGTGACCGCTTCGCGCCGGTTCCGCAGGAAGAGCCCCAGCTCGTTGTCGCTCACCCCTCGACGGTAGCCCCGGCGGTCCTCCGACGGGTGTCCCCGCGCTGGCGGGCGGCCTCGTACAGGACGACCGTGCCGGCCGCGGACGCGTTCAGGGAGCTGGCGGCACCGCCGATCGGGATGCGCAGCGTCCGGTCGGCGGCCTCGCGCCAGGCGTTGCTCAGTCCTCGGGTCTCGTTGCCGATCGCCACGATCGCCGGGCCGGTCAGGTCGCAGGCCGGCAGCTCGACGTCACCGTCCTCGTCGGTGCCGAGCACCTCGACCTCGACACCCTTGTCACGTACGGCCGTCGCCCACTCCAGGACCTCGCGGTGGCTGGGCGCCACGACCACCGGCAGCGCGAAGAGCGAACCGGTGCTGGCACGGACCGCCTTGGGGTCGTACGGGTCGGCCGCGTGACCGGTGATGATCAGGCCGGAGGCGCCGAACGCGTCCGCCGAGCGGGCCAGCGCGCCGACGTTGGCGGGCGAGGCCGGCCGGTCGAAGACCACGGTCAGCATGTCCGGCGTGACCGGGATCCGGCCCAGGTCGTCGGCGGGGATGCCGACCACGGCGAGCAGTTCCGGCGTCTCCTCGTCCTTGCCGCCGAGCTCGCCCATCAGTTCGGCGGTGAGCAGGAACCGCGGCGCCTGATCGGTCAGCTCCAGCAGGTCCCGCCCCCACGAGGAGAGCCGCTGGCCGTCGGACTGCAGCATGGCGTGTATCGACCAGCCGTGCTCCACCGCGAGCGTGATCGGGCGTACGCCCTGAACCACGAACTCACCGGCACGGTGCCGTTTGGTCCGGTTGGCGAGGAGAGCCTGCCACTGCTGAAAGGTCGCGTTGCGGGTGGTGATCCGCCGGGTTCTGGACATCGTTCCCCAGAATACGGCTGGGATGGGTTATCTTGCCTCACCCCCTGTGGCATGGAAGATCATTTCTGTGTCCGGATTCGGCGAGAAAGGACACCATTAGTGGCCCGATTCTTCAGGTCGGCCCTGCTGCTGGCCACCACCACGGTGGCGGCCGGTGTGCTGGCAGTGCCCGGTGCCGCGTTCGCGGCCGACACCACGACCGATCTGAGCGCGACCGAGATGGCCGCGGCGTTCAAGACCATCGCCGGCACGACCACGACCGTCGCCGCCAAGGGCTGGGCGGGAACCGCGAAGGTCAAGTCGTCCGAGGGGACCGGCACCGGCGCGTTCGTCACCGACCCGGTGACCGGCCGGGCCTCCGTCGTCTCGGTCTTCGACGGTGTGACCGAGACCGACTACGGGGTCGCCAAGAAGGGCACCTACGAGACGATCAGCACGGCCAAGCAGAAGGCCGCGCTCAAGATGATCAAGCGGACCTCGGTGCGGTTCGTCTTCAAGCCGAAGTCCACGCTGAAGCTGAGCACCTGGCTCGAGGATTACAGCGCCCCGCCGACCATGCTCCTCGACTTCGGCACCGCGGCGGGCACCAGGACCGTCCACGACGACGGCACGGTGACCTACAAGTTCGAGGACGAGGACGAGTTCATCGTCAACGTCACCACGAACACCGCCGGCGCGGTGAGCTCCGCCCTGCTGGCCTACGACCCGTACGCCCGGGTCACCTACTCGTACACGTACGGGAAGCAGACGGTCGCGCTGCCCTCGTCGGCCAAGACGATCAGCCAAGCCGACCTGAAGAAGGCACTCGCCTACGTCTACCTGGCGTCCGACGTCAAGAAGCTGGCCAAGACCAGCGCCGCCGACGTCAAGGACGTGGCGAACGGGCACACCGTGAAGGTGGCCACGCTGCGCAAGGTGGTCCGCCGGCACGTGACCTCGTTCAACACGTCGGCCGGGCTGACCGTGGTCGCCGTGACCAACGTCAGCGGCGGCATCAAGATCAGCGCGAAGAACCCGTACACCGGGCTGAAGGTGGCATACACCATCAAGGCCTCCGGTAAGAAGGTCGTCGTCAAGAAGATCTGATCCGCGGACAACCTTTCTGGGGCGAACGGCAACTGGTCGGGTGCGATCCCCCCGTTCGCTCCAGAAAGGCACATCCCCGATGAGATCTCGTCTCCGCAAGTGGCTGCTGGTCGCCGTGACCGGCACCGTCGCCGCCACGGCCAGCGTGTACGGCTTCGAGATGGCCGACGCCGCGACGTACCCGAACCCCGGCTCGGTCACCGGCTCGACCGCCGCGCACGACCCGACGATCGTGAAGAAGAGCGACGGGACCTACCTGCTGGCCGCCACGGGTGACGGCATCACGCTCAAGACCTCGTCGAACCGGACGGCCTTCGCCGACGCGGGCAAGGCGTTCCCGAACGGGACCTCGTGGGCCGACGCGTACACCGGGGGCAGCGCGACCCTCTGGGCGCCGGACATCTCGTACCACGGCGGCAAATACCTCATGTACTACGCCGCGTCGACGTTCGGCTCGAACAAGTCGGCGATCTTCATGGCGTCCAGTACCACCGGCGCGGCCGGCACCTGGACCAACTACGGCAAGGTGCTGGAGTCGACCACCAGCGACGACTACAACGCGATCGACCCGAACCTGACCGTCACCGCGTCCGGCGAGTGGTATCTGACCTTCGGCTCGTTCTGGACCGGCATCAAGATGGTCAAGCTGAACGCGAGCACCGGCAAGCCGGCGAACAGCACGGTCTACGACATCGCGGAGCGGTTCACCAACAGCAAGTCGGTCGAGGCGCCGTACATCTTCTACCACTCCGGGTACTACTACCTGTTCATGGCGTTCGACCTGTGCTGCAAGGGCGCGTCGAGCACGTACCGGACCATGGTCGCCCGCTCGACCAGCATCACCGGGCCGTACAAGGACCGGGCCGGCACGCTGACCACCGCGGGCGGCGGCACCGAGATCCTGGCGAGCCACGACAGTGTCTACGGCCCCGGTCACCCGGCGGTCTTCACCGACAGCGACGCCGACGTGCTGGTGTACCACTACTACACCGCCGCGGGCGACGCGAAGCTCGGCATCAACCTGCTCTCCTGGAGCTCCACCGGCTGGCCGACCGTCTACTGAGGTCCCCCTCCGCCTGGATGTCGGGCCCCGGCCGGTCACTCCGGCCGGGGCTCTTCCCTGTCAGCCGCAGCCCGGCAGGTCCCTCTTCTTCATGCGCTTACGGTACGAACCGGGGGCCGGACGGCGGTATACGTCGCTGAGCGCGCCGGCGGCCGCCACGATCAGGTATCCCTCGCGGGACGCCTCCTCCCGCGCGGCGGCGAAGCACGGACGTCTTGCCGGCCCCGGGCAGGCCGACGAGCAGCACGGACACGCCGGGCTCCCGGACCCGGTGCAGGATGCCTTCACGGCCCACGAGCACGCCGCCATGGTTGAGGACCCCGACACATCGGATCCCTTGTGGATAGAGTGACCGCGTTCCGTACGCGCCGCGTTCCGTACGCCATGTTCCGTACGCCGCGTTCCGTACCGCCGGGTTCCGTCGCTGCGAGGTGTCCGCCATGTCTGACAATCCCGACATCTCCGCGCTGAACACGTCGCGCCGGTACAACTACTGGGTCGGCGGCAAGGATCACACCAGCGCCGAGCGCGAGTCCACCGAGAGCATCGTGACCATACTGCCGAACATGATCGCCGCGGCGCGGGAGGGCCGCGAGGTGGTGATGCGGATCGTCCGGCACCTCGTCTCCGAGCACGGCATCGACCAGATCCTCGACATCGGCGCCGGGCAGCCGGTCGCGCCGAACGTGCACGAGGTGGCCCAGGCGATCGACCCGTCCTGCCGGGTGCTCTACGTGGACAACGATCCGCTCGTCGGCGTGCATCACCGCGGCACCACGATGAGCAGCGCCGAAGGACGGGCCGACTTCCTCCTGGGCGATCTTCGGGAGGTACCCGCGATCCTGGGCGACGACGGCCTGACGGCGACCCTCGACCCGAGCCGGCCGGTCGCCGTGCTGCTCGGCAGCGTCCTGCACCTGATCGGCGACGACCAGACGGCCCACGCCGCCGTCCGTGACCTGCGGGACGCGCTGGCGCCGGGCAGCCTCCTGGCCATCGTGCACGGCACCTTCGACACCCTGCCCGAGAAGACCCGGCAGCAGGTCGGCGAGCTGCTGGCCACCGGGCGGCACGGGGCGTACCGGGCACGGAGCCGCGACGAGATCCTGGCCTTCGTCGACGGCCTGCCCCTGGTGGAACCGGGCATCGTCTCCAGCGTGGAGTGGCACCCGGACCCGGCGAACCCGCCGCGGACCGGCGTCGCCGACGCGATGTGCTGGACGGTGGTGGCGCGGATCCCCGAAGATCCGAACTGAAATCACCCTCCGGCTACCGTTCGCGGCATTTTGCCGGAGCCCTTCTCCGCGTAAAGTAAATGGATGCCGACCGGTGACACCAGCGCCTTTCAGACCATCGCCATCATCGCGATCTCGGCGCTTTCGGCGTACTCCGGAGGACGATTTCATCAATGGTACAAGCACGGCCTCGACCGCGATCGATCATTTCGCGAGGGATACACCCACGGCTATCGCACGCTGTTCCCACTGGCCTCCCGCAGCATCCATCCGACCGAGTCGACGCCGGGCCCCTCGACGCCGGGCCCCTCGAGCCGGAACGAGGACCGGGCGGCCGAGCCGCGTCAGGGCTGACCCCGGACGGCATGCGGGTAAACGACACGTCGGCCCGAACACGGCGTCCGGCGGGCGCCGGGACGGCGCCCGCCCGTGTTCGGGCCGACGAGGCTGAAGCTGAAGCACACGATGCACGACAATGGAGACAGGGCGGCCACGGTCCCGGGGCGATCTGCTCACGATCACCGGAACCCCGCCCGCCCCGCCCAGTCACTGACAATCATCCGGGCCTTCTCGGTATGAACCCCTCCTCCCCCGGTCATCCGGTACCCCCATCGAGCCGAGCCGCCAAGCCGGCACAGTGCCCGGCGGCATCGACGTCCCGCAGACCACTCGGCGCTGAGCGGTCCGGGTACTGCTCATCAACGACCCGGACGACCACCCCCCTGGTTGCCGCTGGGCGCGCCGCCGTGCTGGCCACCGGAGCCACCACCCGACGGACCACCGCTCGTCGGGCCGCCGCCCGAGGGACCGTGCCCACCCGACGAACCACCACCCGCCGGGCCACCGCCCGAGGGACCGTGCCCACCCGACGAACCACCACTCGGGCCGTGGGGACCGGAGTTCTCCGGGCCGTGGGAACCACCCCGGCTCGGGCCGTGGTGGCCGGGACCGCTCGGGCCGTGGTGGCCGGGACCGCTCGGGCCGTGCGGACCCCGGTGGTCAGGGCCGCGGTGGTCGCGGACCCGGGGGTGCCACTTGTCGAAGCGGCTCGGGCCACGGTCGAAGTGGGCCGGAGCCGGGCGCCCCGGGGCGAACTGCCCCGGCCACACCGGGCGGTACTTGACCGGGAAGACACAGACCGCGCGCAGCGGGACCTCGAAGCCGAGACGATCCCAGTTGTCGATGCTGGCGACCTGCAGCGCCCACGAACCGGCCCGGGGACCGATCCGCACCGGGGTGCAGTCGTACTCGTCCCAGTAGCCGTCCGCCCGGCCGAAAAGGCCCGTCGCCTCGCAGCCCAGCGCGGTCCGGAAGTAACCGACGACCTGAATGCCGTCACGGAATTGCACCTGGGGAGAGGCCGGCTTCGCCGCCGAGGCCACACCGAAAGAGGCCGCCTGAGCCGGTCCGGCGCCGACAGCCAATGCGGCAAGCAAGCCGAGTCCCCCGACTGTCATCACGCGGGTGAGCTTTTTCATCGCGATTCCTTTCGTACGTTCCAAGGTGCCTTTCGCGATGGAAAACCCGTTTTCTCCGACGCCGGATGTCGAACCGGCGGACATTGCCGAAGACCGGATCGACCGTCCCGCGATGACCGTTCGGCGGACCTTTTCGGTAGGTCCCCGGGAGCGGCATTCACCACGCCGTCGCGGGCCACGGGGCGTGGCATTCATCGCGCCGTCACGGGGCCGCGGGACGCACCGGACCGGCGACAATGGAGGAATCTTGCGCTGAGTCACCACCCGACCACTCTCCCGATGTCCTACGAACGGGCGGTTACGGTCACCCGGTCACCTGACACACCGCAACATGCGGACAACCCTGGGTATCCGAAGCGACGACGAACGCCTGGCCACACGTCGGCCGGACCCCGTCGGTTCTCCCTCGAAATAGTTCGCAGAAGGGTATTTCGGCACCTTGCCCCGGGGCCGGTTCACTGATATCGAGGTCGCCTCGGCGAATACATAGGCGCTCCTGATAAAGGCCTCCGCTTCTGGCAGCGTTATTGGCATGCCGAAAGCACGAAGACCGCCGGGCCGAGCTCTCGCTCTTCTCTTTTTGATCACCGTCTGTGACCCGGAGCGACGTCCGCGCATACCCCGGAACACGATCAGCAAACCCACGCCGAGCAGATGCGGCATGCACCGAGACATCTGACCGCGGGAACGGCCCGGGAAGGGGCCGGGGAACCCGACAGGGGACTAGAGCAAGGAATCAACTGGTGAAGAAGATCGACATCTCTCTCCCCGTCCGGTGGCGGGCGGCGTACCGTGCCGCACTCGCGCTCCTGGACGGTGAGCAGCCGTACAGCGACCCCTCCGACCCCATCGCCCGCGCTCGGGTGCAACGGGCGCGCACCGATACCCGGCGATGGATCCGGACGCAGAAGGAGCTCGCGTCCACCGGCGAGCTCTCCCCTGTCCAGAAGTTCTTCGTCGCCCAGATCCCGGACAACTGGCGCGAGATCGACCTACGCCGCCGGCGCCATCATCGGCCGTCGCGCGAGTGACGCCGGTACGTCGGCGATCGATGAGAACAGCGCCGGTGCCACGATCGTCCGTGGCACCGGCGCTGTTCTCATCGATCCGGCTCAGTCCCGGTCGAAGAAGCCGACCGGCCCGCCGGGCATCGCCGCCTCGAACTCCAGCACGTCCGTGACCCGGGGCTCCTCGGACCAGAGCGCGCGCAACTGGTTCTGCAGGAACGAGGTGATCCGCTGCCGGTACTCCTGGTCGAAGGCGGCCAGCGCCTCGATCTGCGACTGCAGCGCCTGGCGTTTGATCGTCAGGCCCCCGACGGTGTCCTCGTAGTGCCGCTGCGCCTGCAGCGCCACGTGCTCGGCACGGTCGTTGCCCTCGGACACGATCCGCTCGGCCTCGCGGCGCGCGTCGGCCAGCACCCGGTCGGCCTCGGCCCGGATCTCCGCGGCGTACGAGCGCGCGTCGTCGTGGATCCGCCGCGCGTGCGTGTCCGCCGCGGCCAGGTGGTCGTCGGCGGTCCGTTGCGCCAGCGCGAGCAGCTGGAGCGCCCCGGCGGGCAGCACCCGGGTCTCCTCGTCCGGGCCCGCCTCCGGTCCCCGTTCCGGCTCCGGCAGCGCCGCCACGAGGGACGGGCCGCCGGCCTCCTCGGCGTACGGCAGCACCTCCGGCTCGGCCTCGATCGTCATCGTCACGCCCCCTCACCGATCCGGCCACTGTGGTAGATCGCGCCGGTCGCGGGCTCCGCGAACGGCACGGGACGGCGCCGGATCCGCCGTCCGCGACGGCAGAGCGTGAGCAGGGCGGCGCACTTGACCGGCACGGCGAACAGCAGGCCGAAGACCGCCTCCGCGGGGATGAGCAACAGCCACGACCACGAACCGCGGCGCCGGTACGTCTCCGGCCGTTCGAGCAGGTAGAGGCCGGTCGTCGCGTACCGCGCCATCAGGTGCAGCGCGGCGTAGGCGGCCACCGGTCGCCACCACGGGCCGCCCTGTCCACCGAGGACAGCGGCGAGAGCGACGAGGAGGCATCCGATCGCCGGTGACTCGGCGAGCGACCGGGCCAGGCCGAGCACACGGGGCAGCGTCCACCGGCCCATGTCGGCGAGGACCGGCGACGACGTCCACCACGCGGTCGACCAGCGCAGCCACTGCCGGTAGGTGGTCGCGGCACCGGCCGGCTCCCGGATCCAGGTGACCGCCTCCCGCACACCGGCGACCCCGCCGTGGCGTGCGGCGTACACGGAGAGCGAGTGGGCCGCGCCGTCCGGACCGCAGGCGAGGCGGCGGTCGCGGTACTCGAAGGCCACGTCCGCCCGGCAGAGCACCGGCACACCCGGGATGACCTCCGGCGTACCCCGCGACGGCCGGTTGGCCCGCCGGCCGAAGGACGCGCCGAGGTGCAGGTCCACGATGCGGGTGAGCAGGCGCTCCCGGTCGTTGCGGACGGTCACCGTCCCGGTGGTCGCCGTCACCTCGGGCAGCGAGAACGCCCTGAGCTGGTACTCCACCGCGCGTTCGTCGAGCACCGCGTCGCCGTCCAGGGTCAGGACGAAGTCCCAGTCACCGCGGCCGAGGCGGGCCAGCACGTAGGCCTCGGCGGCCCGTCTGCCGCCGTACGCCTTGCGGTGCCAGCGGACCCGGGGGTGCGGGAACGGCTGCGCGGGCCGGGACGTCGACCCGTCGTCGACCACGTGCACCTGATCGACGACCACACCGCGCTGGTTGAGGATCGACCAGACACACGCGTGCAGGTCCTCGCCCTCCGGCTCGCGAGCCGACACGATCGCCACGATCCGGCCGGGCGCCGCGGGGTGGCGGAGGAACCGGGAGCTGGTGTGCACCGCGTGGAACCGCCAGAGCAGCACCCCGGTCCCGGTGATCCAGCCGGCGAGCAGCAGCGGATCGGTGATCGCTCCGCAGACATACCCGGTCACGACGGCCAGGGCGAGGATGCCGCCCCCGATGAGCACCGCGCGGACCAGCCAGAGGTCCCGCCGGGCGGGTGGCCCGAGCGGCGAACCGTGCTGGGCGGGCTGGTCGTAACCCGCCGTACAGGCCTGTTGAAGCATGTGCGGAGAACCTCCCTGGAAAGTCCCACCCATCGCGCGCGGCGGGTCTCGCTTCGAATAGTGGTGAAACGACCAAAAGAAGCAAATCGACTTTGTCCCGTACGCGTGAAAGAAGGCCTTTTCCACGCGTTCAGGCATCGTCGTGTGGCCCCGCCGAGCCCTCCACCGACGAATCCCCTCGGCCGAAAGGACGACGGCGGCATTCCGTGCGGCCGAGCGCATTCGTCGGCCGCCCGCGAGCAATGCCGCCGTTGGGATTAATGCGGACGGTCGGACATCCCCGGAAGTCGGCGAGGACAACGATGCTTACCGCTGAATGCGCACGTAACCCTCCGACCGTTGTCGATGGTGAGCCGCGCGACCACCGCGCCGGGCGGCCCACCCGACCACGTCCAGGAAACTGGATCCGGAGCGCACAGGGAGCCGAGCCGTGCGAGAAGCAGACCTGACTCACGGCGAGCGCTGGCGGCCGCTCGCCCAGCACCTCGCCGCCCTGTTCGCGGTCCCGGGCGACAGCGACCGGGAACTGGTCCGGACGGCGATGGCCGCCGCGCTCGACGCCGAGCGCCGGCTCGGCCCGCGCCGGGCGGACGTGGTCCTACTGATCATTCCGGCGGTCACCCGGGCCCTGCGGCGCCATCGGCGGGCGGCGATCCGGCGCGGGCCGGGCGGCACCCCCCGGACAGCCCTCCGGCTGGCGATCACGGCGGCCGAGATCGAGCTGTCCCGGAGTCTGCGGCGCTCCCCCACCGTCGCCGAGGTCGCGGCGCACCTGGATGTGGCACAGCACCAGATCGTCGCCGGGCTCGAGGCCGGCTGGCCGGTCGGCCCGGACGCGGTGGCCATTCCGGTGACGTGAGGCGCTCCGCGGCGCCCTACGGACACCCTCCGCCGATCGGCCAGACACCGGCGGTCCTTTTCCTGTCGGCAGTGCACCCGGGGCTGACAACCCACGTCGCCGAATGCGAGTTTGTCGTCTCACATGAAGCGTTCGTAAAACGCTCGCGGCCACCCTCTGAAACGGTTCTCGAACTCCGCTTGGAATGAATCGGTGGCCGAACAGCTCCGAACCATTCACAAAGAGACGGGAAATCATTGTGACCGCCACCGAGATCGTCGTCCTGTATTTCCTGTGCACCCTGATGCCGGCGACCATCAGCTCGTACATCGGCGGCCGGGTGCACCAGCGGCGGCGCGAGGACGACCAGCGCCGGGCCGCGTTCCGCGAGGGCTTCCTCCGCGCCTCGACCCTTCTGGCCGTACCCGGCGGCCGCGAGACGCGCCACGCGGACCTGTTCCGGAGCCACTGGTAATCCGTACGCACGCCGAGCAGGAAGATCATGACAGCACCTGGTAACAACATCCTGTATTTCGCGCTCACCCTGAGCGTCTTCGTATCCAGCGGCTACGCGGTCGGGCGAATCCATCAATGGCACCGGCACGGCCTGGAACGCGACGAGGCGTATCGCACCGGATACGACAAGGCCTCCCGATCGATCATCGGCATGATGCACGGACAGGGCCCGGCCGGTCCGGGCACCGCCGCCCCCGAGTTCGCCGGTCTCTCCCGCACCTGCCGCACCACCGGGCACTCCGTCAACCAGCGGCAGATCTATCCGGTCCAACATGGAGTGGAGAGACCTACCACGCGGGCATCGGAGGGCCGGTCGTGAAGCGCTCCCGGTACGTCGAGACCCTGGCGCCGGGACACCGGAGACGCCGGAGGCGGCCGCTCCGGGTGGCCCCGGTGGCGGACAATCGTTCCATGTACTTGATCAGGGAGCGATTCTTCGCGATCGGCGACGACTTCGACGTGCTCGACGAGAACGGCGACAAGGTCTACCGGGTCGACGGCAAGGCGTTCAGTCTCCGGGACAAGCTCGTCATCGAGGACCGGAACGGCGACGAGGTGGCGACGGTGCACCGGCACCTGATCGCGCTGCGGCCGACGTACGAGGTACGGATCGGCGGTGAGGAGGCCGCCGAGGTACGGAAGAACCTGTTCACCCCGTTCCGGGACAAGTTCACCATCGACGTGCCCGGCTCGGACGACCTGACGATGAAGGGCGACCTGCTGGACCACGAGTACGTGATCGAGCAGGACGGCGACGAGGTGGCCTCGGTCTCCAAGCGCTGGCTCACCGTACGGGACACGTACGCCGTACAGATCAAGGACGGGATCGACCCGCTGCTGATCATCTGCAGCGTGCTCGCCCTCGACCTGGCCATGGAGCGGGCGGCCGAGAAGCACGACAGGGAACAGCGCGACCGCGACGAGGACTGAGTCACAATTCTTGGCCTCGGGCCGGTCACGGCCGATGAGAGCTCCACCCCCACAGGAGGTCTCATGTCCGCCGAGCGCACCGAGGCTCACACCGTCGAGTGGTGGCAGCAGTTCGAGACCGCGTCCGACCGGTTCGACGAGGCGATCCTCACGACCGGTCTGACCGAACTGCTGCTGCCCAAGATCACATCACAGTTGCTGCAGCGCGAGGCCGACATCGCCGCCGACATCGCCATCCTCTTCCGCAACAAGCGGAGCAGCGAGGGCCTGCGCGACCGTTTCGACGGCGCCCGCAACCGCCTGCGCGAGACGATCGGCCGTCTCGAGGAGCGCGGCGTCGACCCGGCCACGCTGGTCGAGGCCCTCGCCGTCTCCTGGGTCCTGGACGGCGAGTACTCCCGCGCCGCCGCCGAGATCGAGCCCCGCGTCGGCGCGGTCGTGCTGCTCCGCATCTTCGTCTCCGCGCTGCGCGTCTCGCACCTCGACGTCAACGTCACCGCCCAGCTCCTGAACGCCGGCCGCACCCCCGCCGAGTCGATCTACGCCGGGAAGATCGTCGGCAAGTACGGCTACTGGCCCGACTGGCTCCGCGAGCTGGTCGTCGAGCACGCCCAGGCCGGCACCCTGACCACCGAGTTCGTCGCCGCGCTGGACCTGTGCGCGTTCGCCACGCTGCGCTCCACCCAGGCCCGGATGGCCCGCCAGCTGCTGCGCCGGGAGCCGGCCGCGATCGCCACGGCGGCCCGCACCCTGGAGACGATCGGCGAGCCGGACATCGCCGCCCGCCTGCGCGAGGGCGACATGGGAGCGGTGGCCTTCGCGGCGCGTTTCGCCTCCGTCTGACCCCTCCGGCGTACGCCCGCAGTCGCATTGCGGTGTGTGAATACGCTGGTGACATGGCGGATGGTCCGGTTCGGCTGTTCCGTAAGTCCTTCGACGAGAAGCTCTCCGCGGCCGGGCTGGCCTGCTCGGTGTTCCTCGGCATCGGACTCGACCTGGTCGACTGGGCCGAGCCGGGGGAGGCCGTCCTGGTCGCGCTGACCGGGGCGACGCTGACCTTCGTGGTCGGTGCCGGGCTGCGCGCCGAACGCCGGGCGGAGCTGCGCGGCCTGGTGGAGGCGGCGCCACCGGTACGCGCCGAGCTGGAACGGGCGATACGGCTGGCCGGCGAGGTGGCCGAGCGCTATCCGCATCAGGCGCCGTCCGAGGAGTTGCGGCGCCGCTGCCGGCAGTTCACGGCGGACCTCGAGGAGCTCGCCGCGGGCCGGATCCACGCGTCCGGCGACGACGGCGGCCGGCTCGTGGCGCGTACCGGAAAATGCCGTAAAAGGATGCGGGCCGTCACCAACGTCGCGGCCTTCGGGCCGGGCTGGTGGCGGTCCCCGATCGGGCGGTCCTACTGGCAGGCGAACGTGGCGGCGATCGACCGCGGCGTCACCATCACCCGGGTCTTCATCACCGACGACGCCACCGACCCGGAGTTCACCGCGCTGCGCGGCATGCAGACCGCCGCGGGCGTGCGCACCCTGGTCGTCGACCGCGCCTCGGCCGGCCCCGACCTGCTGGTCAACCTCGTCATCTGGGACGAGAGACAGGCCTGGCAGTCGGAGATGGACCCGTTCGGCAACATCAAGAAACAGGTCTTCCACCACGATTCCCGTACGATCGCCCGCCTGCGCACCATCGCCGACTCCCTCGAGTCGAAGGCCATCGGGTGACGATCGTCTCCGCGCTGCTCATCGCGGCCGTCGTCCTCGCCGTCCGCCTCGTCTCCTCGGTACGCCTCAAGGCCGCCGTCTACAGCCTCCCGATCCCGATGACCCTGGCCCTGCTCGGCTCCGGCGGTCACGTCGACGCCCGGCACCTGCTCGGCGTCGTCCTGCTGGTGCTCTTCTTCGTGACGGTCGGCACGCTGTACCGGCGCGGCGTACCCATCCTGCTCGCCGACGGGCTCGGGGTCGCCGCCTACCTGCTGGTCGCCTGGCCGTTGACCGCCCTCGACCGGCTGCCGTTCCTGCCCGTCCTGGCCGCGGTGGTCCTTCTGTGGACGATCGCCGCCGCCCGCCGCCCACCGGGACTGCGCGCGGCACCGGAGCGGCTGGGTCCACTCTCGGTGCTGCTGGTGGTGGGTGCGGCCCTGCTGACGGCACCGCTGGGCGGCGCGCTCCAGGGTTTCGTCGTGACGTTCCCGTACTCGGGCGTCCTCGTGGTGGTCGAGACACGCCGGTCGCTGGCCGCGTTCACCCGCCAGTTCGCCCGCGCCGCCCTGGCCCTGGTGGCCTTCCTGGCGGCCTTCCACTATGTCCAGCCGTACGGGACGGGGTGGGCCCTGGCGGCGGCCTGGACCACCCACCTGACCATCACCGCCGCCCTGCTCCTGACCCCCGCCCGATACCCTTCGGCGCATCGATGAATGGGGTACATCCGTGAGCTCAGTCGTGCAGCACATCACCTTCGATTGCGTCGGCGACCCGTACGACCTGGCATCGTTCTGGAGCATCGTCACCGGCAACCCGCTGGCCGACGACGACGAGCCGGGAGATCCGGAGGCGTCGGTCCGGACACCCGAGGGCACCGGCCCGATCCTGCTCTTCGTCCGGGTACCCGAGCCGAAGACGGTGAAGAACCGCGTACACCTCGACGTCAAGCCCACCGACCGTACCCGCGACGAGGAGGTCGAGCGCCTGCTCGCCGCCGGCGCCCGCCTGGTCGCGGACAAGCGCAGGAGCGACGGCTCCGGCTGGGTGGTCCTCGCCGACCCGGAGGACAACGAGCTCTGCGTCGAACGCTCCGACAGCGAACGCACCGGCACCCGGCCACCGGTCGGCTGAGCGGGGCGCTCTGATCTTCCGCACCGACCCTCCGTCGGCTCCACCGAGTCGGCAGGTCAGCCGCCCTCCCACGTCTCGGTCGCCGGGTTCGGCCCGCGCGTCTCCCATCAGGAGCTGCACGGCATACGGGTACTCGTGTGCTCGTACACATGACGGCGAAACCCGGTGCCGTACGCCCCTCTCGACACCCAGGTGAAGCCGGACCGGGATGGTCACCGATACGGTCTTGCTCGACGACGCACGCCGCGACGGGAGGACGAAAGTTGACAACACCGGTCAAGGTCCCTGTCGGAATCGCGGCGCGGCACTGGCGAACCCGTCACACCAGCGCAACGGTCCTCCTCGTCGCGCACAACATCACGACACTGAATCGACTCGCGGACATCGCTGGGCTATTCGACGGCGACCTCGACATTCAAATTGTCGCGACATCCAGCTTTTCCGATCCGTTCAGCGCCGGGATCCTAGAGACGATCCGCGAATGGGGTCTCGTATTCGTCCCATGGGAGCAGGCGATCCAGATCGAATTCGACCTGATCGTGGCCGCCAGCCATCACGGTTCACTAACCGACCTCAGTGGGCCGATTGTCATACTTTCCCATGGCATTGGTTATACTAAATATTCGCCGGGAGCCGGGAGCCGGGAGCCGGGAGCCGGGAGCCGGGAGCCGGGAGCCGGGAGCCGGGAGCCGGGAGCCGGGAGCCGGGAGCCGGGAGCCG